>NZ_CP047289.1:698333-1047500 GCF_018279165.1 Falsirhodobacter algicola
TGGCGGGGGCGGTGCGTCCGAAGGTCAGGGTCATGTCGCGTGGCTCCGTGGAAAAGGGGTGGGATCAGCCGAGGAAGGCGCGCAGCAGCAGCGCGCCGCGTTTGCGGAATTCGGGCAGCGCGAGGCGTCCCTCCTCGATCCGCTGCGGTTCCTTTTCGGCAAGGCGCAACAGGGCGGCGGCCTGCCATGCCGGAAGCACGGCGGGCGCGATCCGCCGGGGCACGCGCCCTGCCCGCGCCTGCCGCTTGCGGGCGGTGCGGGCCAGCGCCGGAATGTCGCACTCGCTCGGCAGCGGTATGCGGCCACGGGCCCGAAGCTCTGCCGTGGCCTGCAAAAGCGCGGCGACGCCCTGCGCATGGGCATGGGCGCGCACCTTGGGTTCAAGCCCCGCCTCTGCGCCAAGGGACAGGGCCGCCAGCCACATCAGATGCCCGGCGGTCCGGTCGATATAGCGGTCGAACTCCTCGGCGGTCGGGCCTTCGGGGTAGATGTCGGCCCGCCGCGCCTCTACGATATCGGTCAGGAGCGCGACGGGAAGGCCCGCCTCCTGCACCAGCGTGGCAAGGGGGGCCACGACCTCATGGGCACGGGTGCCGCCCTGCCCGATCTCCTCGGCGATGTCGGCCCACCATTGCAGGCGCATCTCCGCGATCAGCGGCTCGGCCGAGGCCCAAGGCGCGCGCGCCACCTCGAGGTTGAAGGCATAGAGCGGCAGAAGACTCGCCCGTGCGGAAGGCGGCGCGGCCATCACGGCGGCGAACCGGTCCGGGTCGCCGGCCGCGACCAGTCGGGCGCAGTCGTCCAGACTCACGTCAGAGCCTGGAGTTTGGCCATGTCGAACCCAGGGGCGAGCGACCATTCCGTGCCCTCGGCCGTGTCCTTCACCACGACACCCGCCGCCGCAAAACCATCGCGCAGCGCGTCGGCGCGGGCAAAATCGCGCGCGGCGCGGGCGGCGGCCCGTTGTTCCAGCAGATCGGCGATCAGCGCGGACACATCGGCATCCGGCCCCGCCACCTCGGCCCAAGTCCCGAGATCCGGCAGCAGCAGTCCCATCAGCGGCGCCGATCCGGCAAGGCCCGCCGCATCCCCCTCGCTGGCCATGCGGTGCAGTTCGGCCATGGCGGCGGCGGTGTTCAGATCATCGCCAAGCGCCGCGACGAAGGCCGCATCCGGCATCCCGGCCTCGGTGCCCGCGATCAGGGCGCGCCATTTGCGCAGCGTCGCCTCGGCGTTGCGGGCCTTTTTGGCGGTCCAATCCATCGGGCGCGTGTAATGCGTGGACAAAAGCACGAAACGGACCACCTCGCCCGGAATCCCCTGATCCAAGAGATCGCGCACGGTGAAGAAATTTCCGAGCGATTTCGACATCTTGCGGCCATCGACCAGCAGCATCTCGTTATGCAGCCAGACCTTCGCGAAATCGCTTTCGGGATGGGCGCAGCAGCTCTGTGCGATCTCGTTCTCATGGTGCGGGAATTGCAGGTCGATCCCGCCGGCATGAATGTCGAAGGCCGGTCCCAGAAGATCATGAGCCATGGCCGAGCATTCGATATGCCAGCCCGGACGCCCCCGGCCCCACGGGCTGTCCCAGCCCGGCTGATCCTCGGCCGAGGGTTTCCAAAGGACGAAATCCATCGGATCGCGCTTGAAGGGGGCCACCTCCACCCGCGCGCCGGCGATCATGTCATCGACCGAACGGCCGGACAGGCGCCCGTAATCGGGAAAGCTGCGCACATCGAACAGCACATGCCCCTCGGCGGCATAGGCGTTGCCGCGTTCGACCAGTTGCAGGATCATGGCGATCATCTGCGCGATGTAATCGGTCGCCCGCGGCTCATGCGTCGGGCGCAGCGCGCCGAGCGCGTCCATATCCACGTGATACCAGCCGATCGTCTCGTCGGTGATGTCGCGGATGCCGCGCCCGGTGGCGGCGGCGCGGTCGTTGATCTTGTCGTCCACATCCGTGAAATTGCGGACATAGGTGACGTGGTCGATCCCGTGCAGATGCCGCAGCAGGCGGAACAGCGTGTCGAACACGATGACGGGCCGCGCATTGCCCAGATGGGCGCGATCATAGACGGTCGGGCCGCAGACATACATCCGCACATTCGACGGGTCCAACGGCGCGAAATCCTCCTTCGCGCGGGTGCGGGTGTTGTACAGCTTCATCGCGACCTCCGGTTCGCCCGGGACTTAGCACGGGCCGCGGCATTGAAAAAGGGCGCGAAGGTTCCCCCTCGCGCCCCAAATCCCGAAGCGGGACCGTTATCAGAAGCGGTAAGCCGCTTTGACCTGAACGGTCGTCGGGTTGTAGTTCACGCCCGTGTCGTCGAAGTCGTCGAAGCTGTAGGTCGCGACTTCGCCACCGATGGTCCAGTTGTCGTTGACAGCGTAGTCAACGCCCAGACCCACGGTGTAGCCGTAGTCGTCGGCATCGTCGGAACCGGCGAAGTCGCCCGAACCGTAAGCCACACCGGCGCTGGCGTAGACCAGCGTGCGGCCGAGGTCGTAGCCGACTTGGCCGGTGATCGTCGCGAGGTCGTTCAGCTTGATCGTGTCGTCGTCGTTCGACAGGTCAGCGTTGTTGTACGCGCCTTCGACACCGAGAACGGTGTTGCCGAGATCCCAGCGGTAGCCGCCGTGGATGCCGCCGAGAGCGCCGTCACCGTCGACGTCGCCGCCGTCACCATAGCCGAGCTGGGCGCCGAAGTAGGCGCCGTTCCAGTCGCCCGAAACCGGTGCGATCATGACGGGTGCCGGAGCAGCCACGACGGGTTCCGGAGCAGCCACGACCGGGCCACCAGCGAAGGCGGCCGGAGCGGCGACGACGGCAGCGGTGCCGAGAGCGAGTACTGCGATGCGTTTCATGGGATATTCTCCAATTCGTTCGTTCGGGCGGTCCTGCCACCCGACACGGGATGCAAATTGTCCTTTCCATTCAAAAGCGCCAGACCCCCTGACATCACGAATTCTTTACGTCCTCGTGTTAGCCGGCGGCCTTGTTTTCGAGCGTAAGCCACTCATCCTCCGCAGCTGACAGAGCGGCCTGACGCTCCTCCAGCATCTGACTCGCCTTGCGGAATTTCACCGGCTCGGCGGTGTAGAGGTCGGGCGTGGCCAGCAGCTCCGACAGCTTTGCCAGTTCCGCTTCCAGCCGCGAGATCAATGCAGGAAGCTCTTCGAGGCGCTTGCGCTCGGTGAAGCTGAGGCCGTCGGCGACCGGTTTGGTGGCGGACGTCTTAGGAGTTGCGGTAGACACAACCTCAGGTTGAGTGACGTCCTCTTCGGGGGTGCGCTGGGTCTGATAATCGGTCCAGCCGCCGGCATAGACGACGGCCCGTCCTTCACGTTCGAGTGCAACAGTGGATGTCGCAACCCGGTCGATGAAGTCCCGATCGTGGCTTACGAGCAACACTGTCCCGTCATATTCCCCCAAAATATCCTGAAGCAGGTCGAGAGTCTCGACATCGAGGTCGTTCGTCGGCTCGTCCAGCACCAAAAGATTCGATTCGCGGGCCATGATCCGGGCCAGAAGAAGCCGTGCTTTTTCACCCCCGGACAGCGAACGGACCGGCGCACGAACTTGCGCATCGTCGAACAGGAAGTCCTTTAGATAGCCGACCACATGGCGCGGCTGCCCCCGGACCATCACCTGATCCGCCCGCCCCGACACACCCAGAAGGGGATCGCCGGTCAGGTTTTCCCACAGGCTCGCCTCGCCATCGAGTTGCGCGCGGGTCTGATCGAACACCGCCATCTGCAGGTTCGAGCCAAGGGTGACGGTGCCGGTATCGGGCGCAAGCTCCCCCGTCAGCATCTTCAGCAGGGTCGTCTTGCCGGCGCCGTTCGGGCCGACGAAGGCGATCCGCTCCCCGCGCTGCACACGCAGATCGAAGGGTTGCAGGATCACCCGCTCTCCGTAGGTCTTGGAGATGCCCTTGGCCTCGATGACGCGCTTGCCCGATACGGGGCCACTTTCCAATTCCATCGCGGCGGTGCCTTGACGGCGGATCTGGCCCGCGCGTTCGGCCTTCATATCGGCCAAGGCGCGCAGACGGCCCTGATTGCGCTTGCGGCGGGCCGAGATGCCCTCCACCGCCCAACGGGCCTCGGCCTTGATCTTGCGATCCAGCTTGTGGCGGGCTTCGTCCTCTTCGGCCCAAGCCGCCTCGCGCCACTCCTCGAACCCCTCGAACCCCTGCTCGCGCCGCCGCACTTGGCCGCGGTCGATCCACAGCGTCGCGCGGGTCAGCGCCTTCAGGAAGGCGCGGTCGTGGCTGATCAGGACATAGCCCGCGCGGGTGGAGCGCAGATGATCCTCCAGCCATTCGATCGCCTGAATGTCGAGGTGGTTCGTCGGCTCGTCCAGAAGCATCAATTCCGGTTCGGCCGCCAGAAGGCGGGCCAGCGCGGCGCGGCGCTTTTCCCCGCCCGACGCCGCGTCGATCCGCGTCTCCGGGTCCAGCTTCAGGCCCTCGGCAACCATGGCGATGCGGTATTCCTCGCCCTCCGGCAGGCCGGAGGCCGCGAAATCGCCCAGCGTCTCGAAGCCCGACAGATCGGGGTCCTGTTCCATATATCCGACGGTGACACCGGGAGAGAGCGTCTTGTCGCCGCGATCCGCCTCCACCAGCCCGGCCATGATCTTCATCAGCGTGGACTTGCCCGAGCCGTTGCGCCCGACCAGCGCCACCCGGTCCCCCGGCTGCACGACCAGCGACAGCCCGTCGAAGACCGGATCGCCCCCCCATGTCAGGGAGATGTCGTTGAGTTGCAGAAGCGGTGCGCGTGCCATCAGGCCTCCGGCGTCAGGATTTCGGTCTCGTTCCCATCCCGCACGGCGGTATAGAAGCAGGAACGACGGTTGGTGTGACAGGCGGGGCCGACTTGCTCCACCAGCGCCAGAAGGCAGTCGCGGTCGCAATCCACCCGCATCTCGATCAGGGTCTGCACATGGCCCGAACTTTCGCCCTTCGCCCAGAACGCCTGACGCGAGCGCGACCAATAGGTCATGCGCCCCGTTTCCATCGTGCGTGCGAGCGAGGTCGCGTTCATCCAAGCCATCATCAGAACCTCGCCGGAGGCATGGTCCTGCGCGATCACCGGGATCAGGCCGTTGGCGTCATAGCTCAGGGTATCTGGATCGAACATCTCTTTTCCTCGCAGGGGGTCGCGTCTATCTAGGGGAAGCATGACGGGAAGGGAACGATGTCCACGCTCTATTCCACGGAACTTCTGGCCCTCGCCTCCGATATCGGCCATGCGGGCCGCCTGCCCGCGCCCACCGGCAGCGCGACGCGCCGCTCCCCCACCTGCGGATCGACGGTGACGGTGGATGTGGTGACGGAGGGTGAAAGGCTCACCGCCTTTGCACAAGAGGTGCGGACCTGCCTTCTGGGTCAGGCGTCGGCCGCGCTGCTGGGTCGCTGCGTGTTCGATGCCGATCTGCCGCGCCTGCGCGCCGAGGTGGCGGCGATGCTGGCGGGCGGTCCGATCTGCGAGGCCTATGCCCCGCTGGCCCCGGCGGCGGAGCATCCGGCCCGCCATGCGGCCATCCTGCTGCCGATGGATGCCGCAATCGAAGCGATGGAAAAAAGCCGCCAACGCTGAGGCTGGCGGCAGTTGGCGCGTCAGGCAGGGCCGCGCAACTCAGAAAGCGATATGAAGGCCTACGAAGAGGCCGGAGAACAGAACGACGACGCCCACGGCGTCCTCGATCAGCGTGGCACGGGAATGAGTCAGTACGGAACGGGCTTGATCCAGCATAGGCAACCTCCTGTGTGTTGCCCGATTGTTCTCATACGTTCTGGAACAAGTAAAGAACTTATTAAGAACATTCAGCCAACGCGCAGCAGTCGGAATGCCTCGTCCCGGCCCAGAAGCCACAGAAGATCCCGCGCCGCCTGACCGCGCGGGCTCGACAGGTCCGGATCGCGGGCCAAGAGCGCCCGCGCATCCGATTGCGCCAGCGCCATCAGCCCCGCTTGGCGTTCCACATCGGCGATGCGGAACCGCGGAAGGCCCGATTGCGCCGTGCCGATCAGATCGCCCGCACCGCGGATGGAGAGGTCTTCCTCCGCGATGCGGAAGCCGTCCTCGGTTTCGCGCAGGATCTGAAGGCGGCGGCGCGCGGTTTGCGATAGCGGGTTCTGATAGAGCAGCAGGCAGGTCGATTGTTCGGAGCCCCGACCCACGCGCCCGCGCAACTGGTGCAGCTGCGCAAGGCCGAACGTCTCCGCCCGTTCGATCACCATGATGGAGGCGTTGGGCACGTTCACCCCCACCTCGATCACCGTGGTCGCGACCAGAACCCGCAGATCGCCGGCGGCGAAACGGGCCATCGTGCGGTCCTTTTCGGCCGGGGGCATGCGGGCATGGACAAGGCCTACCGCATCCCCCATCACCGCGCGCAGCCCTGCAAAACGCCCCTCGGCCGAGGCGTAGTCCATCACCTCGCTGTCTTCGACCAGCGGGCAGACCCAGTAGGCCTGCCGCCCTTCGGCCACGCGGGCGGCCAGCGTCGCGACCACCTCCTCCAACCGCTCGGTCGCCATCAGGGCGGTGGTGACGGGTTTGCGGCCGGGGGGCTTTTCGTCCAGCACGGACACGTCCATATCGCCATAGCTGGCCAGCGAGAGGCTGCGCGGGATCGGCGTCGCGGTCATCACCAGAACATCGGCGACGCCCTTCGCCGCCAGTTGCATCCGCTGCGCGACGCCGAAGCGGTGCTGCTCATCGACGATGGCCAGACGCAGATCGTGGAAGATGACATCCTGCTGGAACACGGCATGGGTGCCGATCAGCAGGTCGATCTGCCCGCCCGCCAGCGCCTCCAGCTTGGCGCGCCGATCGGCGCCCTTGTCGCGGCCGGTCAGCACGGCCATGCGGATGCCCGCAGCCTCGGCCAAGGGCGCGAGGCTTTCGCCGTGCTGGCGGGCGAGGATCTCGGTCGGGGCCATCAGGACGCCCTGCCCGCCCGCCTCTATGGCGATCAGCAGCGCAAGAAACGCAACCAGCGTCTTGCCCGCGCCGACATCGCCCTGAAGCAGCCGGTTCATGCGGTGCGGCGCGGCCATGTCGGCGGCGATTTCGGCGACGGCGCGGGTCTGGGCGCCGGTGGGCGCATAGGGCAAGGAGGCCAAGACGCGCGTGCGCAGCCGCCCGGTGCCGGTGCTGGGCCGCCCCGCAACGCGCCGCCGTGCCGCCCGCGCCAGCGCCAGCGTCAGTTGATGCGCGAACAATTCGTCATAGGCGAGGCGCTGGCGGGCGGGCGTGGCGAGGGCCAGATCCTCGGGGGTGATGGGGTGGTGCAGACCGTGCAGCGCGGTGGTCCAGTCGGGCCAACCCTCGCGCGCCACGACCGAAGGATCGATCCATTCGGCCATGCGTGGCGCCCGCGCCAGCGCATCGCGCGCGGCCTTCGTCACGCCCTTCTGCGTCAAGCCCGCCGCCAGCGGATAGACCGGCTCGCACAGCGGAAGGGAGGCGGCATCCTCGGGCGGCAGGACATGATCGGGATGGACCATCTGGATCATCCCGTCGAACGTCTCGATCTTGCCGGAGACGAGCCGCCGTTCCCCGACCGGCAGCAGTCGCGTCAGATAATCGGCCTTGGCGTGAAACCATACGGCCTGAAACGCGGTCGTGCCGTCCGAGAGGTCGATACGGTAGCGCCCGCCCCGGCTGCGGGGGGGATGGTGGCGGCCCACCGTCACCTCCACCGTGGCGACGGCGGGGGGGATCACATCGGCGACGCCCGCGCGCGGCGTGCGGTCGATCGCGGAATGGGGCAGCAGGAAGAGAAGATCGGCCGGGCGGCGCAGGCCCGCCGCCTCCATCGCGCGGGCGGTCTTGGGCCCGACCCCTTCCAGCGTCTCGAGCTGCGCGAAAAGCGGGTTCAGCGCGTCGGACCGGCTCATGCGTCGCCGATCAGGGCAAGCCATTCGTCTTCGTCGATCAGGCGCACGCCCAGCGTCTCGGCTTGCTTGGCCTTGCTGCCCGCCCCCGGCCCTGCGACCACGAGATCCGTCTTCGCCGACACCGACCCCGCCACTTTCGCGCCCAGACTTTCCGCTCGCGATTTCGCCTCGGCCCGTGTCATCTTTTGCAGGGTGCCGGTGAATACGACGGTCATACCGGCGACCGGGCTGCCGGAGATGACCTGCCGCTGCACCTGCTGCACATCGAGATGGGCCACCAGCGCATCAATCGCCCGGCGCTCGGCCTCGTTGTGGAAGGCGTCGAGCAGCGAGGTCGCCATCACCGCGCCCACCCCGTCGATCGCGATCAGTTCGTCCCATTCGGGGCCTTCGCCGGCGGTGGCGCGCGACATCGCACCCTCGAACGCGGCCCATGTGCCGTAATGGCGGGCCAGAAGCTGCGCCGAGGTTTCGCCCACATGCCGGATGCCGAGCGCGAAGATCAGACGGTTCAGTTCGATCCGGCGGCGGGCATCGATGGCGGCGAACAGCTTTTCGGCGGATTTCGGACCCCAGCCTTCGCGGTTGCGCACCTGTTGAAGGCCACTGCCATAGCGCTGCTGAAGGGTGAAGATATCCGCTGGATCGCGGATCCAGCCGTCGCGGTGGAAGGCCTCCACCTGCTTGGCGCCAAGACCGTCGATGTCGAAGGCGTTCCGCGACACGAAATGCTTCAGCCGCTCCACGGCCTGCGCGGGACAGATCAAACCGCCGGTGCAGCGGCGCACGGCATCCCCCTCCTCGCGGACGGCGGGGGACTGGCATTGCGGGCAGTGATCGGGAAAGCGGAACGGCTCCGTACCCGCCGGGCGTTTGGCGATATCGACATCGGCGATCTTGGGGATCACGTCGCCCGCACGGTAGATCTGCACCCAGTCGCCGATGCGGATGTCCTTGCCGCCGCGGATCTCCCGTCCCTGCGAATCGCGGCCGGCGATGTAATCCTCGTTGTGAAGGGTGGCGTTCTGCACCACGACGCCGCCTACCGTCACCGGCGCCAGCCGCGCCACGGGCGACAGGGCGCCGGTGCGGCCCACCTGAATGTCGATGTCTTCCAGCCGCGTCCATGCGAGTTCGGCCGGGAACTTATGCGCAATCGCCCAACGCGGCGTCGTGGACCGGAAGCCGAGCCGCCGTTGAAGGCCGAGATCGTTCACCTTGTAGACGACGCCGTCGATGTCATAGCCCAGCGTCGCGCGCTGCTGCTCGATATCGCGGTAATGGGCGAGCATCTCCTCCACGCTGTGCCAAAGGCGGGTGAAGGGATTGACGGAAAAGCCCATCGCCTCGAACCGCTCCATCACGCCGGACTGGGTATCGGCAAGGGGTTCGGACACCTCGCCCCACGCATAGGCGAAGAAACGCAGCGGGCGCTGGGCGGTGATCGCCGGGTCCAACTGGCGAAGGCTGCCGGCCGCCGCATTGCGCGGGTTGGCAAAGGTCCGACCGCCCCGTTCGGCCTGACGGGCGTTGAGCGCCTCGAAATCGGCATGGGACATATAGACCTCGCCGCGCACCTCCAGCACCTCGGGGGCGCCGGTCAGGTGGTGGGGAATGTCCTCGATCGTGCGGGCATTGGCGGTGACATCCTCGCCAGTCTCTCCGTCGCCGCGGGTTGCGGCCTGCATCAGGCGCCCGCCCTCATAGCGGAGCGAGAGGGAAAGGCCGTCGATCTTGGGTTCGGCCATGAAGGCCAGATCCGCCTGATGGCCGAGGTATTTGCGCACCCGCGCCTCGAACTCCACCACGTCGGCGTCGTCGAAGGCGTTTTCGAGGCTGAGCATGCGCACCGAATGGCGCACCTTGCCGAAGGCGTCCGAGGGGGCTGCACCGACCAGTTCGGTCGGGCTGTCGGCGCGCTTCAGTTCCGGAAAGCGCGCTTCCAAAGCAAGGTTGCGCGCTTTCAGCCCGTCATATTCGGCGTCGGACATGACGGGCGCGTCGTCGCGATGATAGGCGAGGTTCGCCCCGGCCATGGCCTCGGCCAGATGCGCAAGCTCCGCCTGCGCCTCGTCCATCGTCAGCTCGTCCACGGCTTTCACGGCATCCTCCGGCTCTCGTTTTGCCGTGATCTAGAGGGCCGTCCCGTGACAGTCTAGCCCCTAGGCCCCCATGGCAAGCGGCGCGGGATCGCGCAGCATGTAGCCGCGGCCCCAGACCGTCTCGATATGGTTGGCACCGCCGGTCGCCTCGGCCAGCTTCTTGCGCAGCTTGCAGATGAACACGTCGATGATCTTCAACTCCGGCTCATCCATGCCGCCATAGAGATGGTTGAGGAACATCTCCTTCGTCAGCGTCGTGCCCTTGCGCAGGCTGAGGAGTTCGAGGATCTGATATTCCTTGCCCGTCAGATGCACTTGACGGCCATGCACATCCACCGTCTTGGCATCGAGATTCACCACCACATCGCCGGTGCGGATCAACGACTGGGCGTGGCCCTTGGAGCGGCGGATGATGGCGTGGATGCGGGCCACCAACTCCTCGCGGTGGAAAGGTTTGGTCAGGTAATCGTCTGCGCCCGAACCGAAACCGCGCACCTTGCTTTCGGGATCATCCTCGCCCGACAGGATCAGGATCGGCGTGTTCACGCGGTTCATCCGCAACTGGCGCAACACGTCATGCCCGCTCATATCCGGCAGGTTCAGGTCGAGCAGGATAAGGTCGTATTCGTAGACTTTCGCCAGGTCGATTCCGTCTTCACCAAGATCGGTGCAGAACACGTTGAAATTCGCGCCCTTCAGCATCAACTCAATACTGCGCGACGTGATTGGATCGTCCTCGACCAGCAATATACGCATTGGAAACCCTGTCGATAAAATATGGATAAAATATGGAATCGAATGGTTAACCGAACGTGTACGGAAAGCGAGAAAATGTGATCGACTTCTTCACTTTCAGCGAAAGCGTCGCAAAGCGGTCACTTTCAGCGCCTGCTCCCCGTGAATGCTGAGGCTGCGCATCCAGCCCTGAAGTTCCTCCTCGGACAGGGAATAGATGGTGATCGCATCGTCCGCCGTGATCAGGCCATGCGCGACGGCACGGACCACGATGGCCTTGCGGCTGGCCACCCAGCGGCGGGTGTCGGCGGGCGGCAGGTCCGCGCGCGTCAGAAGGCTTCCGTCTGGCAGGCGCACATGGCGGGGACCGGATGATTTCCTGAGATACATGAGGCAGCTCCGTTGAACCGCTTCACCCTTGCGCCGCCGGCTTAACCGAGGGTGAACCCGCAGGGTTGAGATTACTTACGATTTTTCCTATCTTGCGGGCTTATCATTCGGGGGCACCTATGCTCGACCATCCTCTCAATTCGCTCGGCTTTGCCAAACCGCCTGCCGCGACCCGCGTCGTGGTGGCCATGTCCGGGGGCGTGGACAGCTCCGTCGTCGCGGCGCAGCTGAAGGAGGAGGGCTACGATGTCGTCGGCGTCACGCTGCAGCTCTATGATCATGGGGCGGCGCTGGCCAAGAAAGGCGCCTGCTGCGCCGGGCGCGATATCCACGACGCCCGCCGCGTGGCCGAGACGATGGGCTTTCCCCATTACGTCCTCGATTACGAGAACACCTTCCGCGAGGCGGTGATCGACGAGTTCGCCGATGCCTATCTGGCCGGCGCCACGCCCGTCCCCTGCATCCGCTGCAACGAACGGGTGAAGTTCAAGGACCTGCTTCAGACCGCCAAGGATCTGGACGCCGACTGCATGGCGACGGGCCATTATATCCAGCGCAAGATGGGCGATGTGGGGGCCGAACTGCATTCGGCCGCCGATGCGAACCGCGATCAGAGCTATTTCCTGTTCTCCACCACGGCCGAGCAGTTGGATTACCTGCGTTTCCCGCTCGGCCATCTGGCGTCGAAGGCGGAAACGCGGGCGCTTGCGGCGCGCTACGGGCTTTCGGTCGCCGATAAGCCCGACAGTCAGGATATCTGCTTCGTGCCGAATGGCGATTACGCCTCGGTGATCGAAAAGCTGCGCCCCGGCGCGGCCGATCCCGGCGATATTGTGGATATGGATGGCAATATCCTCGGCACCCATCGCGGCGTGATCCATTACACCGTGGGCCAACGGCGCGGCCTTGGGATCGGCGGATTGGGAGAGCCGCTTTATGTCGTCCGCCTCGATCCCGACAACCGCCGCGTGATCGTCGGCCCGAAGGACGCGCTGTCGACCCGCATCATTCCGGTGCGCGAGATCAACTGGCTCGGCGATGCCCCGTTCGACTCGCAGCCCGAATGGCATGTCAGCGTCAAGGTCCGCTCCACCCGCGCGCCGCGCCCGGCGATCATCCGTCCGCTGTCGCCGACCACCGCCGAGGTGGAGCTTCTGTCGCCCGAAGATGGCGTCTCGGTCGGGCAGGCTTGCGTCTTCTATGCCAACGAAGGCAGCCGCATCTTTGGCGGCGGCTGGATCTGGCGCGGTTACTGAAGGGCCGAAAGCACCGATCGCGCCGCCCGCAGGCCGGGCGGCTCGCCCCCTTCACCAAGGCGCTGCATCGTCAGTTCCATCGCCTCGCGCTGACCGGCGGTCGCGTCGCCCCCCTCGAGGAGGCGCAAGATGGCCGGCGCGATCCGGTGCGGGCGGCAATCGGTGCCCAAGAACTCCGGCACATGCCGCGTTTCCGACACCAGATTGACCAGCGTGACCGTATCGATCAGCGCCATGCGCCGCATCAGCCACATGGTCAGCGGCGACATGTCATAGGCGATGACCATCGGCACCCGGTTCGCCGCCAGTTCCAATGACACGGTGCCCGAGGCCGCGATCGCGACATCCGCCGCCTGAAACGCCACGCGCTTGCCCGATGTCTCTTCGATGATGCGGGGCTGGATGGGCCAACCGCGCGTCACCTCATGCACGAGGTCCGAAACCGAGGGCAGCGTCGGCAGCAGCACCCCCGCCTTGGGATGCACCGCCACGACCCGTTCCAGCACCTGCCCGATGATCGGGGCAAGGCGCATGATCTCGCTCCGCCGCGATCCGGGAAGGGCGAGGATCATGGGGTCCTGCCCGATATTCTCGCGGAACTTGCGGGCCTCGTCCGGGGTGGCGCGATGCTCGGACACGACGGGATGGCCCACGAAATCGCAGCTCATGCCCGCCGCCGTCATATAGGGCGGCTCGAACGGAAGAAGCGCGAGGACATGGTCGATCCACTTCGCCATCTTCGCCGCCCGCCCCGGACGCCATGCCCAGACCGAGGGCGCGACATAATGGATCGTGCGCAGATCGGGCCGCGACTCTTTCACGAGCCGTGCCACGCGCAGGTTGAAATCGGGGGAATCGATGGTGATCAGCGCGTCCGGGCGCAGATCGGCCACGGCATCGGCGCATTCGCGGATGCGGCGCTTCAGCGCGCGGTATTTTGGCAGAACCTCGGCAATGCCCATGACCGACAATTCGTCCATGGGAAACAGGCTCCGAAGCCCCTCCGCCTGCATCAGGGGGCCGCCGACGCCGACGAACTCCACCCCCGGTGCCAGCGTCGTCAGGCCCTGCATCAGCGCAGCGCCCAGCCGGTCGCCCGACGGCTCCCCGGCGATCAGGAACAGCTTCACGACGCCCTCGCCCAGAGGGTGATACCCTGTGCCTCGGCCTCGGCCAGAACGGCCTCCCGGTTCAAAAGGATCACGCCACCAGCCTCCCATGCGATGCAGGACAAAGCGGCCTTGGCCGCCCGGCGGATCGTTGCGGGTCCGAGGGTCGGCAGGTCGATGCGTCGATCCTGCCCGGGTTTCGGTGCCTTGAAGAACACGCCGCCTTCACCTTCCCGCGTCATCGCAACCCAGTCAAGCATGGCGTCCGTCCCGGGAAGCGCCTCTATGGCAAGGCAGAGCCCGCCCGCCACCACCGCGCCCTGCCCGACATCGACATCGCCAAGCGCGCGAACGATCGCGGCGGCGCGGGCGGCGTCGGCCTCGTCGGCGGCTGTGGGCGCGCCGGTCAGCACACCTTCGGCCGGGACCAGATCGGGGGCGACATCGCCGATGCCCAAAACCTCGAATCCCCGCTCCTCGAACACGGCGATCACGGCGCGCAGAAGCCCGTCATCGCCGCCCTGCATCGCGGCAAGGATGCGCGGCACGAGTTGCGCGGTTTCGGGATCGAAGAAGGACGGATCGAGATCGGGGCGGCGCACGGCCCCGGCAAAGATCACGCGGGTCACGTCCTCGGCGATAAGGTTGCGCATCAGGATGGCCAAACGCTCCAGACGGAACGTCGCATCCGGCACGAGACCTTCGGGGATGAACCCCTCCAGCGCGGCCACGACCGGGGCGTCGAGACGGGCGGCAAGCGCCGCCGGCAGATCGCCCTGTCCGGCGATGATGGCGGTACGGGTCATTTGGGCGTCAGGAAGGATCGATCGGTGGCGCCGAGGATGAAATCCGTCATCTCGCGCACATGGCGGCTTTCGGTTTCGTCATGCAGACGGCGGGCGCGGTCGAGGAACGTCCCCTCGCCTTGGGCCAGCATCTGATAGCCCGCGCGCAGGGCCGTGATCTCCGACCGCTCCACCCCGCGGCGTTTCAGCCCGACGAGGTTCAGCCCATCGAGATCGCCCCGCGGCCCCTGCACCAGACCATGCGGCAGCACATCGTTCGTCACCATGGTGACGGCGCCGATGATCGCACCGCGGCCCACGCGCACCCATTGGTGAATGCCCGACAGCCCGCCCACGATCACGTCATCGCCCAGCACGCAATGCCCCGCGACCGCGACTTGGTTCGCAAGGATCACCCGGTCACCCAGCGTCGCATCATGGCCGACATGGCTGCCGGTCATCAGCAGGCAATCGTCGCCGATCCGCGTGACGCCGCCGCCGCCCTCGGTCCCGAGGTTCAGCGTCGCACCTTCGCGGATGCGGTTGCGCTTGCCGATGACGAGGCGCGTCCTCTCCCCTCGGAACTTCAGATCCTGCGGCACCTCGCCGACGACGGCGAAGGGAAAGACCACCGTCTCGTCGCCGATCTCGGTCCAGCCGGTGACGACCGCGTGGCTCTTGATCACCACATTGTCGCCCAGCGTCACCTCCGGGCCGATGACGGCAAAGGGGCCGACTTCGCACCCGGCGCCAAGCACCGCCTTTGGGTCCACGATTGCCGCGGGATGAATCGCCATGGGTCAGCCTTTCGGAAAGTCCATCATGGCGCTGAATTCGGCTTCAGCCGCCAGTTCGCCGTCGACCTCGGCCCGGGCGGAGAATTTCCACACCTTGCCGCCGCCGCGCTTCGTCGTCACAGTCATCATCAGCTGATCACCCGGAACGACCTTGCGCCGGAACTTGCAGCTGTCGATGCCCATGAAATACACGAGCATGTTCTTGTCCGCGAGGTTCATGGACACGCCGACCATGACCGCCGCCGTCTGGGCCATCGCCTCGACGATCTGCACACCGGGGAAGATCGGCGCGCCGGGGAAGTGCCCGGTGAATTGCGGTTCGTTGAAGGTGACGTTCTTGATCCCGACCGCCGATTTCATCGGGTCGATGTCACGGACCTTGTCCACGAGCAGAAACGGATAGCGATGCGGAAGGATCCGCTGGATCAGCTGGATGTCGGCTTCGACGGGAACGGCGTCGGTCATTCTGTCTCCTTCAGAGCTTCCGAGGATGGGTATCAACTGCGCCGTCTGTGGACAAGACGTCAGGGTGCCGGGGTATCGTCATAGATGGATGCGCCGTCGCCCAGCTGCGTGTCGATCTGTGCGATGGCCCGGTCCGTCACGTCGATCAGATCGAAGGACAGGAACACGCTGCCACGGTCGAGGATGGCAAGCGCGCCCTCCTCTTCCATCAGGTTCGCAAGGACGGGAATGGCCGCTTGGAAGAAAGCCTTGCGGTCGGCATCGCGCAGCCGCGTCAGGGCGCGGGATTTGGCGTCCTGCTCTTCGCGGATCTTCTCGACCTTCTTGTCGAACGCCTCGCTCAGCACATGGAAATCCTGCGGCGCCGTCGTGGCGCGCCGCTCGGTCAGTTCCTGCTCTTCGGCGGTCAGGTCGGCCTCGATGCCGCGGTTTTCGGTCAGCAGATCGCGCGAGCGTTGTTCGAACCGCGCGGCGGCCGTCTTACCGGCTTGCGTTTCCTCGAACAGGCGGTCGGGCACGATGGTCAGGATGGCGCTGCTGCGCGGCGGCGGGGTCGCCGCCTCCTGCGCGGCAAGACCGCCGGGCAGGAATGCGCAGATCAGGGCCAGAGCCTTCCACATCAGAAGCGCGTATTGATCGTCAGATCGAAGTTGCGCTCTTCGTCGTAGTCTTCTTTCTTCAACGCCTTGGTGAAGTTCAGGCGCAGCGGCCCGATCGGCGTCGACCAGAAGACCGAGAAGCCGACGGACGAGCGCAGGTTCATGCTGTCATCGACCTCCACCCCATCGGTGCCGACATTGTCGTCCAGACCCCAGACGCTGCCCGCATCCATGAATAGACCGCCCGTGATCCCGTATTCGGCCGGAAGGCCCAGCGGGAACTCGGATTCGAGGCGCGCCACGGCGAAGTAGTTGCCGCCGAGGGCGTCTTCGTTCTCGGCCGTCAGGTCGCGCGGGCCGATCCCGTTCGGATCGAAGCCGCGGATGGAGTTGCCGAAGTAACGGTTCGGCACGGTGCTGACATCGTCGTTCAGCATGGTCAGCGCCCCGCCTTCGAACACGGCGCGCAGCGTCAGATCCTCGTTCCAGACCCGGCGCTCGGCCACGGCGGTCATGCTCGTCTTAACGTAGTCCACGTCGCCGCCGAGGCCCGCGAAGTCCTGCCCAAAGCGCAGCAGAACGCCGCCCAGCGGGTTGATGCCGTTCGTCCGCGTGTCGTAGCTGAAGCTGTACCCGACCGAGCTGGTGATCTGATCGCCCAGATCCTCTTCTCGCTGAAGGATCTCCGAGGAGTCGTCCTCCACATCCGAGATATCCGCTTCGGAGATGTTGTAGCGCAGTTCCAACCGGCTGTAATCGCCGACCGGGAAGGTCAGCGAGGGGCTGATGCCGATGCTCTTGGTGTCGTAGTCGGAGTTCTCGCTGTCGGTCGTGGTGTAGTTGGCCGACAGGCCGAATTTCAGATCCCGCCCTAGGAAGGCCGGTTCCGAGAAGCTGATCGTCGAGCTGACGCTGTCGCTGCCCGTCCCGATATTGACGCCCAGCGACTGCCCGCGACCGAGGAAGTTCGATTCCGAGAAGCCGATGTTGAAACCGACCCCCGACACCGCGCCATAAGCCACCCCGAAGGACAGCGAGCCGGTCGGCTGTTCTTCGACATCGACGTTGACGACGACCTGATCGGGCGAGCTGCCCTGCTGGCTTTCGACCTGCGCATCCGAGAAGAAGCCGAGAGCACGGATGCGTTCGGCGGCCTGACGGATCTCGCGCGGGTTGAAGGGGTCGCCTTCGACCGTGCGGAACTGGCGACGGATCACCCGGTCCTGCGTGGTGGTGTTGCCCTCGATGTCGATGCGCTCGACGAAGATGCGGGGGCCGCGGACCAGCGCGAATTGCACATCCAGCGTGCCGTTCTGCACGTTGCGCGTCACGCGCGGCTCCACCCGGATGAAGTTCAGCCCCTGCTGAACGCCGACATTCTCCATCCGCGTCGTCACGTTATCGACCGAGGACGGCGAGTAATAGCTACCCCGTTTGATCCAAAGCTGATCTTGGAAGTCGGACAGGTCGATCCCCGGCACCTCGGACACGACCGAGACATTGCCGAAACGGTAGCGCTGGCCTTCCTGAATGTTGAAGGTCAGGAAATACGAACCGCGATCGCGCGTCAGTTCCGCCGACGGCTGGCCGATCTGCACATCCGCGAAACCGCGCGACAGATAGAAATCGCGCAGCATCTGGCGGTCCACCTGCGTACGTTCGGGGATGAACGTGTCCGCGCGGATCAGCCGGCGCAGGATGCCCGCCTGACGGGTTTCCAGAACCTGCCGCAGACGGCGGTCCGAATAGGTGCGGTTTCCGGCAAAGGCGATGCGTTCGATCTCGGCGACGCGGCCTTCGGTGATGGTGAACACCAGATCGACCGAATTGGCGGAGCGGCGGATGATCTGCGGCTCCACCGTGGCGGCGGTGCGGCCCGATTGCGAATAGGCCAGCGTGATGGCGGCGGCATCGGCCTCGGCCTGCGTCGGCGAGAAGACGCGCCGCGTCTGCGATTTCACCAGCGTTGCCAGCCGCTCATCGCCGATGATCGAGTTCCCCTCGAAGGCGATGGTGTTCACGATCGGGAATTCCTCGACCGTGATGCGCAGCGTGTTGCCTTGGGGCGTCATTTCCACGGACTGGAACAGGCCGGAATCCATGATGCGCTGATAGGCGTCGTTCAGTTCCCCCCCGCTGAGCGATTGCCCGCGGCTGATACCGGCGAAGGACAGGATCGTCGGATCGTCGACCTGCGTGTTCCCTTCCACCACCACGTTGGAGAAGTTGAAGTTCTGCGCGATGGCCGGCATCGCCGACAGCCCCAGAACGACAGAGAAGACCGCAGGGCGCAGCCCGATCCCGCCTGCACGACCCTTTGTGCGTCCCATTCCCACTGCCCCAATTTGGTTTCTTTGGGTTGTGACTATCGACAACCGGGGCGGTTGTCAAAAGCACCGCGTGGATCAGGGGCAGAAAATGTCGTTGGTCAGCGCAAAGACCATCAGCGACAGGATCGCAGCCACGCCCGCCGTCATCAGCACCTGCAGCACGCGGGGCGACGGCGGACGGCGCAGCACCGCCTCCACGGCATAGAAGACGAGGTGCCCACCATCCAGCGCCGGGATCGGGAAGAGGTTCATCATCCCCACCGCGACCGACAGGATCGCGATGAACCAGATGAAGCTCTGCGCGCCCGCCGATGCCGCCGCGCCGGAGCTTTCGGCGATGCCGATCGGCCCCTGCAGGTTGCAGGTGGAGATGGACCCCGTGATCATGTGCCATAGGCCGGACAGGCTGGTGGTGATGATCGTCCCGAGCTGCGAGACCGAGACCGAAAGCGCCTCCACCGGGCCGGGGGTGCGCGTTTCGGGCGTGAAGACGAGGCCGCCCGACAGCCCGATCAGCCAGCGCGTCTCGAACCCGCCGGAGGGGAGCGGGATGTCCTGACGGCGCGGGGTCAGTTCCAGCTCTTGCTCCGTTCCGTCGCGCCACAGCGTCAGCGTCACGGGGCTGCCATCGCCTTGGCCGATGCTGTCGCGAAGTTCGTTGAAGGACCAGACGGGACGGCCGTCGAATGCGGTGATCACATCCCCCGCTTTCACCCCGGCGTCCGAGGCGGCCGACCCCGGCGCGACCGAGGTGACGGCAGCCGGGAACGGGAACGGACCGTCGAAGCGCAGATCGGCGCCTGCACGTTCCACTACATAGGGAACGGTGGGGACCGGCGGCAGATCCTGTGCAACCTCGGCAAAGGCCGTAAGGTCCGGCGTGTCCTGTCCGTTCAGGGAGAGGATGCGATCGCCCGGCTGAAGCGTCTGCTCCGTTCCCGGCAGATCCTGAACCCGCGCCACGATGGGCTCGTCGATGGCGATGCCGGACCAAAGGGTGAAGGCGAAGAAGATCGCGATGGCCGACACGAAGTTGAAGATCGGCCCCGCCGCCACCGTCGCCGTCCGCGCCCAGAGCGGGGCACCGTGCAGCGTGCGCCGCCGTTCGGCCTCTGGCAGCGCGGTAAGGTCCGCCGTTCCCGGCCCCGAGGCCGCGTCCGCATCGCCCTTGAACCGCACATATCCGCCCATGGGCAGCGCCGCGATCTGCCAGCGTGTGCCGCGCCGATCCACCCGCGATGCGATCACCGGCCCGAACCCGAGCGAGAACACATCCGCCTCGATCCCGCACAGGCGACCGACGATGTAATGACCGTATTCGTGGATCGTCACGATGATGGATAGCGCGACGACAAACGCCGCGAGCGTCCAGAGTACCCCTCCGAACTGCGGCAGCAGACCAGCCAGATCCATGTCAGCCCTCCTTGGCCACCTCGGCCGCCCTGCGGCGCGCCTCGGCATCGGCCTCCATCACATCGTCCAGCGAGGACGCAGGACGGGCGAGCGCATTGCGCCCCGCCATCCGCGTCAACGTTTCCTCTACGATGACGGCCATGCGGGGGAAGGCAATCGTCCCCGCGATGAAGTGATCGAGCGCGATCTCCTTGGCAGCGTTGAAGGCCGCACCGAAAAGACCCCGAGCCTCCATCACGCCGCGCGCAAGGCGAAGCGCCGGAAAGCGTTGTTCGTCAGGCGCTTGGAACGAAAGGTTCGCAATCTTCGCGAGGTTCAGGCGCTCCACCGGAACCGAACCGCGACCCGGCCAGTGCAGCGCGAAACCGATGGCGTGGCGCATGTCGGGCGGGCCGAGATGCGCCATTATGCCGCCGTCGCAGAACCCGACCAGCGCATGGACGATGGATTGCGGATGGACCAGAACCTCGATCCGCGCGGGATCGATGTCGAAGAACTCGCGCGTTTCGATCAGTTCCAGCGCCTTGTTGAACATGGAGGCGCTGTCGATGGAGATCCGCTGCCCCATGGACCAGTTCGGATGGGCCACCGCCTCGTTCAAGGTGGCCGCGGCGATCCGCTCTTCCGACCAATCGCGGAACGGCCCGCCCGAGGCGGTGATGATGATCCGCTCCACGCAGGCCGGATCCTCGCCGAGGAGCGCCTGAAAGACGGCGGAATGTTCGCTGTCCACGGGAACGATGGTCGCCCCGGCGTCGCGCGCGGTCTGCATCAGCAGCGGACCTGCCGCGACGAGGCTTTCCTTGTTCGCAAGTGCCAGAGTGCCGCCATGGCGCAGCGCCGTCAGCCCCGGAAGAAGGCCCGCCGCCCCGACGATCGCCGACATGACCCAATCGGCCGGGCGATCGGCTGCCTCGGCGATGGCCTTCGAACCGGCGGCGACGGCCACATCGCTCCCGGCAAGCGCGTCGCGCAGGACCGGCAGGCATTCCTCATGGGCGGTGACGGCAATCTCGGCCCGCAACTCGCGCGCCATTTCGGCCAGCCGGGCGACGTTGCGCCCGCCGGTCAGCGCGACGGTGCGGAACCGCTCGGCCCCGCCCTGACGGCGGATCAGGTCGAACGTACTTTCGCCGATGGAGCCGGTGGCCCCGAAAATCGAAATGCTGCGCATGGATCAGAGGCTGTCCGGAATGGGCAAGGGAAACAGGAGGCTGAGAAGCATGATCGCCACGACCGCCCCGATCAGCGCGTCGAACCGGTCCAGCACGCCGCCATGCCCGGGGATGAGGCTGGAGCTGTCCTTGATCCCGGCCCGGCGCTTGATCCAGCTTTCGGCGATGTCACCAAGCTGGCCCGCAAAGGCGACGACGGGCGACAGCAGGATCAGCTGCCACGGCTCGTTCTGCGCGACAACGAAGATCGCACCGATCACCGCCGCACCAACCCAGCCGCCGATCGTGCCCGACCATGTCTTGTTCGGGCTGACGCGCGGCCAGAATTTCGGCCCGCCAAGGCTGCGCCCGACGAAATAGCCCATCACATCCGACACCACGACCAGCGCGATCAGCCAGACGATGACGGCCGTCCCCGCCTCGGATCGAAGATCGATCAGAGTGTAGCCGGAAATCAGGATGGCGAAGGTATAGACCGCCGCCACCTTGTGATGCCGCGACAGCAGCGCCGCCGCGACGGACGGCACGAACAGCAGGACCACCCGCACCGCAACCGGCGTCTGCAGGATCGCCAGCAGCGTCACCGCCGCCAGCAGCCCAAGGCCGATGGGCACCCATGTAGCGCGCGGGTTCTGCATCCGCGCAAGTTCCCACGTCATCAGCCCCGTAAGCAGGATGACGAGCCACGCGAAGGTCACGCCGCCCATCCACACCTCGACTACGCCGACGAGCAGCATGATCGCGGCCGAAAGCATCCGCTTGGGAAGATCGCCCCAACGTCCGTGTTTCTTCGCGGGTTTCATGCGTGCCGAACACCGCCGAAACGGCGATCGCGATTGCCGAACCGCTCCACGATGCGCGCCAATTCGTCCGGCGTGAAATCGGGCCAGAGCGTCGGCGTGAATTCGTATTCCGAATAGGCGCATTGCCACGGCAGGAAGTTCGAGGTCCGCGTCTCGCCGGAGGTGCGGATCACGAGGTCCGGGTCGGGAATGCCGCCGGTGTCGAGCGCGGCCGAAAGCCCCGCCTCATCCAGCGCGTCGGGCGCAAGCCGCCCTTCGGCCGCGTCGCGCGTCAACTGGCGGACCGCGCGCAGGATCTCGTCCCGGCCGCCGTAATTGATCGCCACGGTCAGGTTCAGGCGCGACAGGTGAGCGGTCCGCTCCTCGATGCCGCGCATCAGGCCCTGCAACTTGCCATCCAGCCGACCGCGATTGCCGATGAAGCGCATGCGCACGCCCTCGGCGGCAAGGCGGTCGGCCTCCCGCTCGATATAGCGCGCGAAAATACCCATCAGACCAAGGACTTCCTCGGTCGAGCGTTTCCAGTTCTCGGTCGAGAACGCGTAGATCGTCAGCCACTCGATCCCCAGATCGGGGGCGCAGCGGACGATCTGCTTCACACGTTCGGCCCCCTTGCGGTGACCGACCAGCCGGGGCCAGCTGCGGTTCGTGGCCCAGCGGCCATTGCCATCCATGATGATGGCGACATGGCGCGCCCCGTCCTGATGCTTGCCGGCCACGAAAGCCCTCCCACGATCAGACAGGCCGTCAGACCTGCATGATCTCCTGCTGTTTCTGTTCCAGCGCCTTGTCCACGTTCGCGATGGCCTTGTCGGTCAGCGCCTGCACCTCGTCCGCCCACATCTTCTGGTCGTCCTCGGACATGCCGGCGGCCTTGGCTTTCTTGATCTGGTCCATGCCGTCGCGGCGCACGTTGCGGATCGCGACGCGCGCATGTTCGGAATACCCGGCCGCGACCTTGGTCAGTTCGCGGCGGCGTTCTTCGTTCAGTTCCGGGATCGGAAGGCGGATCAGCGGGCCGTCCACCACGGGGTTGATGCCGATACCGCTTTCGCGGATCGCCTTTTCCACCTTGGAAATCATGCCCTTGTCCCAGACGTTGATGACGACCATCCGCGGCTCGGGGACGTTGACCGTGCCTAGCTGGTTGATCGGCGTCGACTGGCCATAGGCTTCGACCTGGATCGCGTCGAGGATCGAACCCGAGGCCCGGCCCGTCCGCAAGGAGGCAAACTCCACCCGCAGGGCAGCCAGAGCGCCGTCCATGCGCCGCTCGATCGCGTCGAGATCGATCTCCAGATCGTCAGACATCATTCTTCCTTCCCGTAAAACGAAGCGTCCGGCGTGTCCTTATCAGGCCCCTACCGGATGGTATAGTCTCAGCCATGCACGTGGGTATAGGTACCCTCGCCGCGCAGGATACCACAGAATCCGCCCGGTTCATCCAACGAGAAGACGATGATTGGCAGGTGGTTGTCCCGCGCCAGCGCGATGGCGGATGCGTCCATGACGCCGAGATGCTTTTGCAGCACCTCGTCATAGCTGACCTTGTCGTACCGGCGGGCATCGGCGAACTTGGCCGGGTCCTTGTCATAGACCCCATCGACCTTGGTGCCCTTGAAGATCGCCTGACAGGCCATCTCGTTCGCGCGCAGCGTCGCGGCGGTGTCGGTCGTGAAATAGGGGTTGCCCGTTCCGGCGGCGAAGATGCAGACGCGCTTCTTCTCCAGATGGCGGACGGCGCGGCGGCGGATATAGGGCTCGCAGACCTGATCCATCGGAATGGCGCTGATGACGCGGGTGTGGATGGACAGCGCCTCCAGCGCCGCCTGCATCGCCAGCGCGTTCATCACCGTGGCGAGCATGCCCATGTAGTCGGCGGTCGTCCGTTCCATCCCCTGCGCCGAGCCTTGGAGGCCGCGGAAGATGTTGCCCCCGCCGATCACCATGCAGATCTCGACCCCGAGATCATGGACCGATTTCACCTCTTGCGCGATGCGCGCGACGGTGGGCGGATTGAGGCCGAAGCCCTGATCGCCCATCAACGCCTCGCCCGAAATCTTCAGCATGACGCGCTTATAGGCAACGGGAGACGGAGATTGATCAATCATGGCGGGCTTTCGTGTTTGACTTGCCGTGAAAATGTCCGAAAACGCCGTCGGATACAACCGGGAGCCGCCGTTGATGGTAAGGATAGGCGTAAATATTCCGGCGGACCGCCACGTCCTGATCGCCGGCCCGACCGCCAGCGGCAAATCGGCGCTGGCGGCAGAGATCGCGGCGCGGCATGGCGGGACCATCGTGAACGCCGACGCCCTTCAGGTGTTCTCCAACTGGCGGCTGCTGACGGCACGGCCAAGCGCCGAGGAGGAAGCTGCGCTGCCCCATGCCCTCTATGGCCATGTGGGGCGCGATCAGCCCTATTCCGCAGGCCATTGGTTGCGCGATCTGCGCCCGATCCTCGAAACCGGCCGCGCGATCATCGTGGGTGGTACGGGACTGTATTTCTCATCCCTTATCATCGGCTTGGCGGACATTCCTGATGTACCGCCTGAGATACGCCACCATGCCGATACCTTAGCCTTGGAGGAGATGATCGCCCGCCTCGACCCGCCGACCGCCGCGAAGATCGACCTGCGCAACCGTGCCCGCGTTCAGCGCGCATGGGAGGTGCTGACCGCGACGGGCCGTGGCCTGTCGGACTGGCAGGCCGATACGGGCCCGCCGCTTCTGCGCCGCACGGACGTGGAGGCGATCGTCCTGCGCCCCGATCCCGACTGGCTGCGCGCCCGCATCGACCGGCGGTTCGATGCGATGATGCAGGCCGGGGCGCTGGACGAGGTCCGGGCGGAACTGCCGCATTGGAACCCCTCCCTCCCATCGTCGCGCGCAATCGGAGCGCCGGAGCTTGTGGCCCATCTGCGGGGGGAACTGACGCTGGCGGATGCCGTGCAGCAGGCCAAGATCGCAACCCATCAATATGCGAAACGTCAGCGGACATGGTTCCGCAACCGGATGAGGGATTGGCACAGCGTCGCGCTTCCCTGATGCTGGCCTTTCCCGCAGCCACACTAGATCATCGCGCATGACCCATCCCGCCGCCCGTCATCACGCCGCCGACCACCTCGCCGGACGAATCAACCGGCGGGAGTTTCTGTCCCATGCCACCGCGCTCGGCGTCTCGGTGCCCGTCGCCTATGGGCTGATCGGGCTGCGCAGTCCCGCGCGCGCCGCAGGGCCGGCCCCCGGCGGCACCCTGCGCATGGCGATGTCGGCGCTGCCCCTCTGCGATCCGCGCATCGCCGATTGGCCGGAGATCGGGAATGTCCTGCGCGGCTGGTTGGAGCCGCTGGTGCAGTACAACCCCGACGGCACCTTCACCGGCGCGCTGCTGGAGAGTTGGGCCTATGCCGACGATGCGCGCACCCTGACGCTGCATCTGCGCCCCGGCATCCGGTGGAGCAATGGCGATCCCTTCACCGCCGCCGATGTGGCCGCGAACCTGCGCCGATGGGCCGATGCGGGCGTGCCGGGCAATGCGATGGCCGCCGTGACGGCGGCGCTGCAAACCGATGGGCGGCTCAATGAGGATGCGGTGGCGATTGCCGACGATCTGACGCTGACCCTCACCCTCGGCTTTCCCGATGCGACCCTGATCGCGAGCTTTGCCGAATACACCGCGCTGCTGGTCCATCCCGCCTATGACGGGGCGGACCCCTCGGTCGATCCGGTCGGCACGGGGCCGTTCCTGCCGGTTCAGATCGAACCCGGCACCCGCCATGTGCTGGAGCTCGATGTTGCCCGCCCGTGGTGGGGCACCGAGGTCCTTGGCGGGCCATGGTTGGACCGGATCGAATATGTGGACCTCGGCACCGATCCCGCGCGTGCCGCCGTCGCCGCCCGTGCGGGCGAGATCGAGGCCGTCGATCAGACCATTGGCCGCGCCACCTCGGAACTGGACGATCTGGGATGGGAACGCAGCGAATGCCCCTCGGCGGCGACGCTGGCCATCCGCTTCAATCAGCGCATGCCGCCTTATGACGACCGGCGCGTGCGGCTGGCGATCCAGAAGATCGTCTCCAACGCCGTGGTTCTAGAAATCGGCTATGCCGGTCAGGGCGAGATCGGCGAGAACCACCACGTTGCCCCCCTTCAGCCCGACTACAGCCCGATCGGCCCGGCCGAGTTCGACACCGAGGCCGGCCTTGCCCTGCTGCGCGAAGCGGGGATGGAGGGGGAGGAGTTCACGCTCACCTCGCTCGATGACGAATGGCAGGCCCTAAGCTGCGATGTCGTCGCGGCGCAGATGGTGGATGCGGGTCTGACCGTGACGCGGCAGATCCTACCGGGGCGCGACTATTGGCCGAATTGGCGGGGCTTCGCCTTTTCCGCCACGAACTGGAACATGCGTCCGCTAGGGGTGCAGGTCCTGCGCCTTGCCTATCAAAGCGGGTCGGTCTGGAATGAAACGGGCTTTGCCGATCCCGCCTTCGACGAGGCGCTGCGCGATGCGCTGGCCATCGTCGATGCGGAGGAACGGCAGAGCGTCATGCAGCGGCTGGAGACGATGCTGCGCGATCAGGGCGTGCTGATCCAGCCGTTCTGGCGCCGCCTTGCGCGGCATGTCCACCCCCGCGCGCATGGGATGGACATCACGCCGGTGCTGGATCACCGCCACCACGAATGGTGGCTGGAGCCTGCGCCCGCCCCTTAGGGCTTGCGCTTGTCGAGGTGCTTGCGCAGCCGAGAGGGCGTGCCGAAGTTCTTCTTGTCCTTGTAGGGGTTCTTGTCGCCCTGCCCGCGCAGCGTCAGACGGATCGGCGTGCCGGGCATGTCGAAGTGATCGCGCAGCCCGTTCACCAGATACCGTTTGTAGCTGTCCTGCATCATGTCCGGATGGCTGCACATGACGATGAAGCCCGGCGGACGAGTTTTCACCTGCGTCATGTAGCGCAGCTTGATCCGGCGGCCGCCGGGGGCCGGCGGCGGGTGCGCCTCGGTCATGGCACCAAGCCACGAGTTGAGCCGCGCCGTCGGAATACGGCGGTTCCAGATGTCATGGGCGCGCAGGATCGCCTCGCGCAGACGCTCCAGCCCGCGGCCGGTCTTGGCCGACACGGTGATCAGCGGCGCACCGCGCAGCTGCGGCAGCAGGCGTTCGAACATTTCCTTCAGTTCGAACAGCTTGTCCTGCTTGTCATCCTCCAGATCCCATTTGTTCACGGCGATGACGACGGCCCGGCCCTCGGTCTCGGCGAAATCGGCGATGCGCAGATCCTGCTGCTCGAACGGGATCTCCACGTCCAGAAGCACGACCACAACTTCGGCGAAGCGCACGGCGCGCAAACCATCGGCGACGGACAGCTTTTCGACCTTGTCGCTGATCTTGGCCTTCTTGCGCATGCCTGCGGTGTCGAAGATGCGGATCGGCGTGCCGCTCCAGTCGGCGCGGAGCGAGATGGCATCGCGCGTGATGCCAGCCTCCGGCCCCGTCAGAAGACGGTCCTGCCCGATGATCTTATTGATCAGCGTCGATTTGCCGGCATTCGGGCGACCGATCACGGCAATCTGCAGGGGATGCTTCTCCGTCGGCTTGTAGGCCTCGGGATCGTCCTCCTCCTCGGAGCCTTCGGGAACGTCCACATCCACGACCGGCGCATCCGCCAGTGCGCGTTCGACGAAACCGTCCGCGATGGGCACGAGGATGCGATAGAGATCGTCCATCCCCTCGCCATGCTCGGCCGAAAGGCGCACCGGCTCACCGAGGCCGAGGCTCCACGCCTCGATCGCCCCGGCATCGCCGGCCTTGCCTTCGGCCTTGTTCACGGCCAGCACCACATGCGCGTTCTTGCGGCGCAGGATGTCGGCGAACATCTCGTCCTGCGGGGTCACCCCCACACGGCCGTCGATGACGAACAGGCAGATATCGGCCATTTCCACGGCCCGCTCCGTCAGGCGGCGCATCCGCCCCTGAAGGCTGTCATCGGTCGCGTCTTCCAGCCCCGCCGTGTCGATCACGGTAAAGCGGAGGTCGATCAGCTTGGCGTCGCCCTCGCGCAGATCGCGCGTGACGCCGGGCTGATCGTCCACGAGCGCAAGGCGCTTGCCGACCAGCCGGTTGAACAGGGTCGATTTGCCCACATTGGGGCGACCGACGATGGCGAGGGTGAAGCTCATGCCCGTCTCCTTCCGAAGGATGGGTGCTTACACCCTTGCGCACTCAGCGGAAAGCGTGAATCGCGCCGTCGCCGGATTCCACGTAGATCGCGCCCCCCGCCACGGCCGGCTGCGCCGCCGCCCCGTCCGGGATCGCGACCGAACCGACAAGCGCGCCGCTGACCGGATCGAAGAACCGCAGCAGCCCATCGCTGGAGGCGACGACGATTCGCCCGCCCGCGATGACCGGCCCGTAATGGGCGGTGATGGAGCTGCGCTTGCGGACTTTCTCGGCCTCGAAATAGGGCATCGGCACAGACCAGATGGTTTCCCCCGTCCGAGCGTCGAGCCGCACCAGATGCGCCTCGTCGGATACGAGGAAGACCGAGTTCCCGCCCACGGCCACGGGGCCATAGGCCCCTTCCTTCGCGGCCCAGATCCGCTCACCGCTGGAGCGGTCCAGCGCGACGGTGCTGCCCGCTTGGTTGCCGACATAGACGACCGAGCCGTTCACGACCGGATCGGAGGTGATGTCCGGGATCAGGCCATAGCTGCGGCCCCGGCGCTGCCCGGCCACGGCGCTCGTCCAGACCCGCGAACCCGATTGCTGACGCACCGCCAGCACCTGCCCGGTGGAGAAGGGAAGGATCACCTCCGCGTCCGACACCGCCGGGGATGCCGTGCCGATCATGCCCGCCACTTCCGACGTTCCGGTGACCGTCCATTCCACCCGACCATTGGCCAGATCGACGGACCATGCCGTGCCGTCCCGCGCCACGACATAGACGGAGTTTCCGTCCACCGTCGGCGCACCGATCGCCGGGGCGCCAAGGTCCTGCCGCCACTGGATCGCGCCGGTCGCCGCATCGAGTGCGATCAGCTCGCCATAGCCGGTCGTCGCAAGGATGCGCCCGCTGCCATAGGCCAGCCCCCCGCCCGAGATGTCGGAGCGTTCGCCCGCCGGGCGCAGCGAGGTTTTCCACAGCAGCTGCCCCTCGGTCGAGACGGCGGCCAGATGCGCATCGGAATCCATGCCGAAGACACGCCCCTGCGCCACGACGGGCGCCGCGGCGATGCGCGCACGTTCGATGTTGCCGGCGCCGATATCCACGCTCCAGATGCGCTGCGGCGCGGCGCTGAGGGCACCGTTGCCCGCAAGGTGGCGGGCATTGCCGCCGCGATGCGTCCAATCGGTGCTGGTCTGCGCCGGGAGCGAGATCGGCAATGCCCGGTTCGCAACCGTCGCGGTGCCGCCCACGGGGGACGGGTTGGACGCGGTCGGCAGGCTTGCCTCCAGCGGGGCGCGCACATCGAACCGCTCGCCCGGCAGGGTGTCATCCTTCTGACAGGCCGCCACGCTCAGGGCCGCCAGCGTCATCAGGGCCGTCGTCGCCTTCATCATCCGCATCACTCCTCAGCCGGCTTCGGTGGTTGAACCGCCGAGGGCGGTGATGACCTGCGCAACGCGCTGGCGCAGATCCTGCGGGGCCTGCTGATCGGTCAGCAGCGCACGCAGACCTTCGATGGCGGCATCGCGGTCGCCGCCCTCCAGATCGAGATAGGCCAGAAGCTCCAGCGCCAGCGGGCGATAGGGCTGCCCCGGCCCGGAGATCGGGCGCAGCAGAGCGCGGCGCTCCTCCACGCTCAGATCGCCCCCGGCGACCACGACCTTGCGCAGCACGGCCAGATCGTGGAACTGCGGCGACAGCCCGTCCATCCCGATCACCCGGTCGAGCGCGGCCAGCGTCGCGGCCTTGTCCTGTTCGGGGTCCGAGGCCTGCATCAGCCCTACGAGGGCCCCGCGTTCGCCACTCGCATCGACCGCGTCCAGCGCGCTGCGGCGCGTCGCCGGATCATCGGCGTCCAGCGCGGCAAAGAGCGTATCGCCCAAGGCCCGCGCCTCGGCGGTGTCGGTCCGGTCCTGCCATTCGGTCCATGCCACGCCGCCGGCAATGGCCACGACGGCAAGCACCGCGATCCAGCCAAACCGCTTCGCAGCGTTGAACAGTTTCTCGCGACGCAGCTCGTCGGCCACCTCGTTGATGAAGTTGTCGGAGTTGCTCACGAAAACCGCCCCCTTATCCTTGCTTCCTCTTACACAATATGCAGGCGCATTGCCAAGGGCGGTCCGCCCTCCTACGCCTCTTCGGCGGACTGATGCGCCCAGAGGCGGGCATAGCGGCCGCCGAGGGCCAGAAGTTCCTCGTGCCGGCCCTCCTCCACGACGCGGCCCTCCTCCATCACCAGGATGCGGTCCGCATCGGCGATGGTGGACAGACGGTGCGCGATCGTCACCACCGTGCGCCCCTGCGACATCAGGCGCAGACTGTCCTGAATGTCCCGCTCCGTCTGGGTGTCGAGCGCAGAGGTCGCCTCGTCCAGCAGCAGGATCGGCGGGTTCTTCAGCATAGTGCGGGCGATACCGACGCGCTGCTTCTCGCCGCCCGACAGCTTCAGCCCACGCTCGCCCACGGTCGTCTCGTAGCCATCGGGCAGAGACATGATGAAATCGTGAATGCGCGCCGACCGGGCGGCGGCATGGATCGCCTCTTCGGAGGCGTCCGCACGGCCATAGGCGATGTTGTAGCGGATGGTGTCGTTGAAGAGCACGGTATCCTGCGGCACGACGCCGATCTGGGCGTGCAGACTGTCCTGCGTCACGGCGCGCAGATCCTGCCCGTCGATGCGCACGGCGCCGCCCGTCACGTCATAGAAACGGAACAGCAACCGGCCGACCGTGGATTTCCCCGCGCCCGACGGGCCGACGAGGGCGATGGTCTGGCCCGGTTCGGCCCGGAAGGACAGACCGCGCAGGATCGGACGTTCGGGCGAATAGCCGAAGGTCACATCGTCGAACTCCACCGCGCCGCCGACGACGTGCAGATCGGGCGCGCCGGGGCGATCCTCGATCTCGGCGGGCTGGCGCAGAAGGCCGAACATCTGCCCCATATCCACCAGCGCCTGCCGAATTTCGCGGTACACCGTTCCCAGAAAGCCGAGCGGCATGGTGATCTGGATCATGTACGCATTGACCATGACGAAATCGCCCACGGTCAGCGTGCCCGCCGTCACCCCGCGCGCCGCCATCACCATCACCGCCACGAGGCCCGTTGTGATGATCGCACCCTGCCCCATGTTCAGCAGCGACAGGCTTTGTCCGGTGCGCACCGCAGCGTGCTCATAGCCCGCCATCGCGGTGTCGTAGCGCGACGCTTCGCGCAGCTCGGCCCCGAAATACTTCACCGTTTCGAAGTTCAGCAGGCTGTCCACGGCCTTCTGATTGGCGTCGTTGTCCATGTCGTTCATCTCCTGCCGGATACGAACGCGGATCTCCGTGACCTTCAGCGTATAGGCGACATAGGCCGCCACCGTGGCCAGCACGACGGCCATATAGGCAAAGCCGAACACCACCCAGAAGATGATGGCGACCAATAGCAGCTCGAGAATCAGCGGCCCGATGGAGAAGATGAGGAAACGCAGGAGGAACTCCACCCCCTTCACCCCACGCTCCACGATGCGCGAGAGGCTGCCCGTGCGCCGCATGATGTGATAGCGGAGCGAGAGGCGGTGGATATGCGTGAAGGTTTCGAGCGCAAGCTGCCGCAGCGCACGCTGCCCGACCCGCACGAAGACGAGATCGCGCAACTCGCCAAACGCGATCGCGCCGAAGCGGGCGATGCCATAGGCCACCGTCAGCGCGACCGCGCCCAGCACCGCAGGCGGGGCATCCCCGCCAAGCGCATCGACCGCCGCCTTGTAGACGGCGGGCGTGGTCACCGAAACGATCTTGGCCAGCACCAGAAGGCACAGCGCGATCACCACGCGGCGTTTGACCCAAGGCTGATCCTTGGGCCAGATGTAGGGAAGAACGCGGGCGATGGTCTGCCAGCCGCTGCTTTTGACATCAAGGCTCATGCCCTGTGTCTTAGGGGAGCGGCACCGCGATGACCAGTGCCTTGGCGCGCGATCCCGCGATCTGTAGGCTGCGCCCAACAACAGGAGAAACGAATGTCCCCGAGCTTATCCGTCTGCGTCTTCTGCGGCTCCCGCCCCGGGAATCGCCCGTCCTACATGGAAGCCGCCCGGCAGACCGGCGAGATGATCGCCCGGCGCGGCTGGCGCCTTGTCTATGGTGCGGGGGATGTCGGCCTGATGGGCGAAGTGGCGCGCGGCGCGGCCGATGGAGACACGCTCGGCGTCATTCCTCAGCATCTGATGATACGCGAACAGGGCCGCCGCGCGGTGTCGCAGTTCATCGTCACCGACAACATGCATGTCCGCAAGACGGTCATGTACATGAACTCCGACCGGATCGTGGTGCTTCCGGGCGGCGCGGGATCGCTGGACGAATTTTTTGAGGTGTTGACATGGCGGCAGATCGGCCTGCATGACAAGCCGATTTACCTATTGAATACGGATGGTTATTGGGAACCCCTCATGCAGCTTCTGAAGCATTCCGTGTCCGAGGGGTTCGCCGATGCGTCGCTTTTGGACTTCGTCACCGTCGTAGCTGACGTCGCGACGCTGGAGGAAGAGCTGGCGCGCTAGGCGGCGGCAAGCTCGTCCGTGATGGCCTTTTCGATCTTGTCGATGGGCATGGATGTCAGGGATTTCGCGATTTCGCCGACAATCCGGTCCTGCACCTCCTTGTGCAGTTCTGGGCGGATCGCGCCCAAGGTCTGCGGTGCCGCAACGAGGATCAGTCGGTCGAACCGGCCCGCATGGGCCAGCTTGTAAAGCGTCTGCGCGAGGTCATGCGCAAAACGATCTTTTTCGAGCTGGTGGAAATCGGTCTGATCCATCGCGGATCCGGTGCCACCACGGCCATTGCCGATCTGACCGCCCTTGTCGGTGCCTTGGTCGCGGTCCGGCGGGTTCTCATGCGTCTCGAGGCGGCGCACACGAAGAACGGGATATTGACCGTCGCCTTCGTTTTCCATGAACAGGGCTTTTTCCCCATCCGCGACGACGACCCAAGTTCCGTGCGTCAAGCGTTGCATCAGTGCCTCCTTCAGATGTCGGATGACAACGTCCGAAGGAAGGCCATGTTCCAACGCGGAAAAATATGGCCCGCACGCGGCGGGCCATTTCGGGATCACATGCGCGCGGCGACGGCTTCCCAGTTCACCAGCTTTTCGAGGAAGTTGGAGAGGTAGGCCGGGCGTTTGTTGCGGAAGTCGATGTAGTAGCTGTGCTCCCACACGTCGCAGCCCAGCAGGGCCGTTTCGTTGAAGCAGAGCGGGTTCACCCCGTTCTCGGTCTTGGTGATCTTCAGGGCGCCACCGGCGTCCTTGACCAGCCACGCCCAGCCCGAACCGAACTGTGCGGCACCGGCGGCGGCGAAGTCCTCTTTGAACTTCTCGACCGAGCCGAAGGATTCGGTCAGCGCCTTTTCCAGTTCGGACGGCATGGATTTCTGGCCCGGGCCCATCACTTCCCAGAACAGGTTGTGGTTCCAGTGCTGCGAGGCGTTGTTGAAGATGCCCGACTGGGCAACCGCGCCGGCCTTGTAGGTGCCTTTCACGATCGCGTCGAGCGACTGGCCCTCCCACTCGGTACCGGCGATCAGCTTGTTGCCGTTGTCGACATAGGCCTTGTGGTGGATGTCATGGTGGAATTCGAGCGTTTCCCTCGACATGCCCAGATCGGCGAGCGCGTCATGGGCATAGGGAAGTTCGGGGAGCGTGAATGCCATCTTGGGCCTCCTTCAGTCATGTCGCGTCAATAAGAGGACAGGCGGCCGGAAGGTCAAGGGGCTGTGCCGGGTATGAGGACAGCAAAAGGCGCCGCTTCCCTTCGGAAACGGCGCCTTTCGGGTATTCAGGGCAGGATCAGCCCTTGAGGGTCTTCGCCACTTCGGCTGCGAAGTCCTCTTTTTCTTTCTCGATGCCTTCGCCGACAGCCATGCGCACGAAGCCCACGACCTCGACACCGGCGTCCTTGGCGGCTTGCGCCACGGTCACGTCGGGGTTCAGCACGAACTTCTGGCCCAGCAGCGTGACTTCTTCGAAGTACTTCGCCATGCGGCCTTGGATCATCTTCTCGATGACCGCTTCCGGCTTGCCGGATTCGCGCGCTTGCTCGGTCAGAACGTTCTTCTCACGCTCCACCAGCGCCGGATCCAGATCGGCTTCGGAGAGCGAGGCCGGGTTGGTCGCGGCGACGTGCATCGCGATCTGCTTGGCGATGCCGTTGTCGGTGCCCTTCACGGCCACCAGCACGCCGATGCGGCCCATGCCCTCGGCGGCCGAGGTGTGGACGTAGGAGGCGACGGAATCACCTTCGACGACCGCCATGCGGCGCAGGGTCATGTTCTCGCCGATGACGGCGATGGCTTCGTTCAGCACGTCCGCAACGGGCTTGCCGTTCAGATCGGCCGCCTTCAGCGCTTCGGTATCGGCCACGTTCAGCGCGGTTTCCGTGATGCCCGACACGAGCTTTTGGAAATCGGCGTTCTTGGCGACGAAGTCGGTTTCGGAGTTCACCTCGACCGCGACACCTTTGCCGTCGCGAACGGCAACGCCGACCAGACCTTCGGCGGCGACACGGCCGGATTTCTTGGCGACCTTGGCCAGACCCTTGGTGCGCAGCCAGTCAACGGCCGCTTCCATGTCGCCATCCGTCTCGGTCAGCGCCTTCTTGGCGTCCATCATGCCTGCGCCGGTCGTCTCGCGCAGTTCCTTCACCATCTGGGCGGTGATTGCCATCGTGGCTCTCCTCGGTATTCGAATGGAAATCCCGGCGGGGATACTCCCGCCGGGTAACGGTCGGACGACAGGCCTCAGGCCTCTTCGACAGCTTCTTCCTCGGGCGCGGCTTCCAGCTCGCCCAGGTCGATGCCGGCAGCGCCCATTTGGGCGGTCATGCCGTCCAGCGCCGCACGGGCCACCAGATCGCAATAGAGGCCGATCGCACGGGCCGCATCGTCGTTGCCCGGGATCACATAGTCCACGCCCTTGGGCGAGGCGTTGGTGTCCACGATCGCGACGACCGGGATGCCCAGCTTCTGCGCTTCGAGGATGGCGAGGTCTTCCTTGTTCACGTCGACGATGAACAGAAGGTCCGGAACGCCGCCCATGTCGCGGATACCGCCCAGCGAGGCTTGCAGTTTGGCCTGCTCACGCTCCATGTTCAGGCGCTCTTTCTTGGTGAGGCCTTCGGCGCCCGTCGCCATCAGCTCGTCCAGCTGCTTCAGGCGCTGGATGGAGTTGGAGACGGTTTTCCAGTTGGTGAGCGTGCCGCCCAGCCAGCGGTGGTTCATGTAGTGCTGCGCGCAACGCTCGGCGGCGTCGGCGATCGGCTTTTGCGCTTGGCGCTTGGTGCCGACGAACAGAACGCGGCCGCCCTTGGCAACGGTGTCACGCACCACTTGCAGCGCCTTGTCCAGCATCGGGACGGTCTGCGTCAGGTCGATGATGTGGATGCCGTTGCGGTCGCCGTAGATGAACTCGCCCATCTTGGGGTTCCAGCGGGCGGTTTGGTGACCGTAGTGAACGCCAGCTTCCAGCAGCTGACGCATGGAGAAATCAGGGAGCGCCATGTCCATATCCTTTTCCGGTTTGCGCCTCGGCGAAGCCTTGAGGGATCTCTCCCAACCGGCGGACCTTTCGGGATGTCTCCCCGATCGGCCCAAGCCTCGCCTGTGAAGTGGCGCGCATATAACCCGGCCGTGAACCCGCCGCAACCCCTTGCGCCGCGCGGGCCTGTGCATCAGAAGCGGTACATGGATATTCTCTGCATCGGTTCCGTCCTCTGGGACATCATCGGGCGTTCGCCCTCGGCCATGCGACTCGGCTCGGACGTGCCGGGGCGCATCACGCGCATTCCCGGCGGCGTGGCGATGAACATCGCCATCACGCTGCGCCGATTCGGCCTGACCCCCGGCCTGCTGACCGCCATCGGCCGCGACCCCGAGGGGGACGAACTGGTGGCAGACTGCGCCCGGCTTGGGATGGTGATCGATCACATCTATCGCTCGGACGATCTGCCGACCGACCGCTACATGGCGGTGGAGGGCGCGAACGGGCTGATCGCGGCCATCGCCGACGCCCATTCGCTGGAGGCCGCGGGCGACAAGATCCTGCGCCCGCTGACGGACGCGCTTGCCGGCTGGTCCGGGCCCATCGCCCTCGACGGCAACCTGACCGAGCAGCTTCTGGCAGAAATCGCCGTCTCGCCGCTCTTTGCCGGAGCCGATCTGCGCGTGGCGCCCGCAAGCCCGGGCAAGGCCGAACGGCTCCTGCCGCTTCTGGGCTGCGCGAACGCGACGATCTATGTGAACCTCGAGGAGGCGAACATCCTCTCCAAGGTCCATTCGGACACCGCCGCCGCCGCCGCCGAGGCGCTTCTGGCGCGCGGGGCCGCGCATGTATTGGTGACGGATGGCGGCCGCGCCTGCGCCGAAGGGCGCGCCGGCGAAGGCGTCATCACCGACACCCCGCCCCCCGTTCTGGTGACGCGCGTCACCGGCGCGGGTGACACCTTCATGGCCGCGCATCTCGTGGCCGAACAACAGGGCGCCAGCCGGACGGAGGCGCTGCGCGCCGCCCTTCGCGCTGCCGCCGACCATGTATCCGGAGACATCGCATGACCCTGCCCCTCATCCTTCAGTCGGACGTGGCCGATGCGCTGGCCGAGGGCACGCCCGTCGTCGCCCTCGAAAGCACCATCATCACCCATGGCATGCCCTTCCCGCAGAACGTGGAGATGGCCCGCGCCGTGGAGGCCGTGATCCGCGAAGGCGGCGCCGTTCCCGCGACCATCGCGATCATGAACGGCGCGATCCATGTGGGCCTCGATGACGAGGATCTCGATTTCCTCGGTCAGACGCCGGACGCGATGAAACTGTCGCGGGCGGATCTGGCCGTCGGCATCACCTCGGGCCGGGTCGGCGCGACGACGGTCGCGGCAACGATGATCTGCGCGCGGCTGGCGGGCATCGACGTCTTCGCCACCGGCGGCATCGGCGGCGTACATCGCGGGGCAGAAACCAGCTTCGACATCTCGGCCGATCTTCCCGAACTCGGGCAGACCGCAGTGACCGTCGTCGCGGCGGGCGCGAAGGCGATCCTCGATCTGCCCAAGACGCTGGAAGTGCTGGAGACGCATGGCGTTCCCGTCATCGCCTATGGTCAGGACGATTTCCCGGCCTTCTGGTCGCGCGCATCGGGTCTGAAATCGCCGCTGCGGATGGACAGCGCCGCCGAGATTGCGGCCGCCCATCTGATGCGCGGCACGCTGGGCCTGCCCGGCGGGCAACTGGTCGCGAACCCGATCCCCGTTGCGCATGAAATCCCGCAAGAGGAAATCACTCCGGCGATCGAAGCCGCGCTGCGCGAGGCCGAGAGCCAAGGCATCGCCGCCAAGGAAGTGACGCCCTTCCTCCTCGACCGCATCTTCGCGCTGACCGAGGGGCGCTCGCTCCGCTCCAACATCGAGCTTGTTCTGAACAACGCGCGACTGGCGGCGGAAATCGCTGGGGAAATCGCGCGGCTGCGGTGACGCGCGGACCTGCGGACAAAAAAAGACGCCGGCACGAAGCCGGCGTTCAGTATGAGGCAGGTTTCATACAGGCAAGAAACCTATCGAGCAGTGAGGCCTTTATACGCCCCCACTCTCACTTGGCCAAGTTAAAAGTTTGAAATGGCGGGTCTTGCACCTAATCTGGCCGCCATCCAGCATAGGTGCGGGGGGCATGGCAGGCATGACGCGGCAATACATCAGCATTTTGGCGGCCGCGGTCCTAGCCTTCCTACCGGGCGTGACAGCGGCCGAACCGGCGCATGGAATTGCGATGTATGGCGAACCGGCCCTGCCGCCGGACTTCGACCACCTGCCCTATGCCAACCCCGATGCGCCCAAGGGCGGGACGATGGTGATGGGCGAATCGGGCGGATTCGACTCGCTCAATCCGTTCATCCTGAAGGGGCGCGCGCCGTGGTTCCTCGGCCCTTGGACGGTGGAAACGCTGATGGCCCGGTCCATCGACGAGCCGTTCACCCTGTACGGCCTCTTGGCCGAAAGCATCGACACCGACGAGGCGCGCAGCTACGCCGAATTCACCCTGCGCCCCGAGGCCCGCTTCTCCGACGGCAATCCCGTGACGGTGGAGGATGTGATCTGGTCCTTCCGCACGCTGGCCGAGGAAGGCCAGCCCCGCTATGCCGGCGCATGGTCCAAGATCGCGAGCGTGGAGCAGACGGGCCCCCGCTCCGTCCGCTTCACCTTCACCGAAGCCGACCGCGAGATGCCGCTGATCCTCGGCCTGCGTCCCGTGCTGGAAAAGGCCCAGTGGGAGGGCAAGGATTTCGCGGCCTCCTCGCTCGAGGCGCCGATCGGCTCCGGCCCCTATGTGGTCGAAGATTTCGAGCCGAACCGCTACATCACCTACCGTCGGAACCCCGATTGGTGGGGCGCGGATCTTCCGGTCAATCGCGGCCTCTACAACTTCGATCACCTGCGGACCGAGTTCTACGGCGATCAGGGCGTCGTCTTCGAGGCGTTCAAGGCGGGCAGTTTGTCGATCTGGCGCGAGGAGAATCCCGCCCGCTGGATGACCGCCTTCGATTTCCCCGCCGTGCAGGATGGCCGTGTCGTGATGGAGGAGATCCCCCATCACCGCCCCTCGGGGATGCATGGCTTCGTGATGAACACCCGCCGCCCCGTCTTCGACGATCTGCGCGTGCGCGAGGCGATGATCCTTGCCTTCGATTTCAAACGGATCAACGGCATCCTGACCGGCGGGACCGAGCCGCGGATCGAAAGCTACTTCTCCAACTCCGACCTCGGCATGACGCCCGGCACGCCTGCGCCGAAGGATGTGTCGGACCTCTTGGCCCCCTATCGTCAGACGCTGCTGCCGGGGGTGATGGACGGCTATGCCCTGCCCAGCACGGATGGATCGAACCGCGCGAACCTGCGCCGCGCCGCGATGCTTCTGAGCGAGGCCGGATGGACGGTGGAGCATGGCCGCCTGATGAAGAACGGCACGCCCTTCACCTTCGAAATCCTGCTGCCCCAAGGCGCGGGGGAGACGGCGACCATCGCCAACATCTACATTCAGGCCCTGCGTCGCCTTGGGATCGACGCGACGCTCCGCAGCGTCGATGCCGCGCAATACAGCCAGCGCGTCACCAATTTCGACTTCGACATGACCGAGATCTTGCGCAGCTTCTCGTTGTCGCCGGGGAACGAACAGACGCTCTATTGGGGATCGTCGGGGGCGAACCAGCCCGGCTCGCGCAATCTGATGGGCATGGTCGATCCGGCCGCCGATGCGATGATCACCGCCATGGTCCGGTCCGAGGATCCGGCCCAGTTCAACGCCGCAACCCGTGCGTTGGACCGGGTGCTGATGTCGGGGCGCTATGTCATCCCGTTCTGGTATGCGCGCGTGTCGCGGATCGCCTATGACCGCGCGTTCCATCACCCCGACCGCCTGCCGCTCTATGGCGACTGGCCGGGCTTCCAACCCGATACATGGTGGTACGCGCCCTGACGGAACCGGCGCGGGCCTGCGCCGTTGTCCCCCAAATCACGGAGGACACCATGCGCTGGCGCACCGTCGCAGACAACTGGGAAGCGTTTCAGGAATCCATCCTCGAGGCATGGCCCGACCTGACCGAGGAAGACCTGATCGAGATCGAGGGCGACCGCGTCGCCTTCGAAAAGCGCCTCGTCGATCTGACGGGCGATGATCAGGACGACATCGCCCAGCAGGTGGAGGAATGGATGGAAGGTGCCGTCCCCTCGGACGTGCATATGGACGAGCATCACGACGACGATTCGATCCGCGACAGCCGTCTTTATGTCTCGCCGGGCGAGGATGCGTCCGACGACGATCGCAAGTTCGGTGATGACAACGTAACGGACGATCCCGTCAGCGGCGGCTGATCGCAGAATTTCACACGGCCCGTCTGGTCAACACCCATCTGTGCACCCATAAGAGAAGAGCTTCACCAAGCTCTTCTCTTTTCGGTCAGGACAAGACGATGCGCACGCCGAGTGTTCCCCTCGACATTTTTTTCGATCCGGTTTGCCCGTGGTGCCATATCGGCAAAGCTTTGTTGGATCGGGCACTGGAAACACGCCCGGCCCATCCTTTGGTCGTGACATGGCATCCCTTCCGTCTGAACCCCGACATCCCGCCCGAAGGCGCCGAGCGCGCGACATGGCTCGAAGTGAAGTTCGGCGATCGCCGCACCGCCGCCGAAGCCATGGCCCGCGTGCAGACCGCCGCCGATCAAAACAACGTCGTGATGGATCTGGGCCGGGCCGAGCGTGTGCCCGACACCATCGACGCGCATCGCCTGACGCATTGGGCCGGCCTTGAAGGGCGTCAGTCCCATGTCGTCGATGCGCTGTTCCGGGCCTATTTCCGCGATGGCCTCGACATCGGGGATGCGGATGTGCTGACGGGCATCGCCGCGTCCTGCGGCATGGATGCGGATATGACGGCGCGCCTTCTGAAGGGCGACGCGGACCGTGACGATTTGATGGCGCGCGATCTCGATGCCCGCGAAAAGGGCGTGACCGCCGTTCCCACCTTCCTTCTGGATCGCCAATTCGTGCTGACCGGCGTGCAATCCACCGAGATGTGGCAGAACGTCATCGACGAAATCATAGAGCAGTTGGAGAGTCAGGAATGACCGGCGCGCGCAAGCTGGGCCCGGTCGAATTCATCGCATTGATGGCGGCGACGATGGCCGTCGTGGCCTTCGCGATCGATTCGACGCTGCCCGCCTTCCCCACGATCATCGCCGAGATGACGCCCGACGCGCCGAACCATGTGCAGCTGCTGATCACGACCTTCATGCTGGGCATTGGGATCGGCACGCTGGTGGTCGGCCCGCTGTCGGACGCCTATGGCCGCAAGCCGGTGCTGATCGGCTGCGCGGTCCTTTATTCCACCGGCGCGCTGCTGGCATGGCAGGCCCCCTCGCTGGAGCCGATGCTGGCGGCCCGCCTCGTGCAGGGCCTTGGCGCTGCGGGCGCGCGCGTCGTTACGGTGGCCCTTGTCCGCGACCTCTACAAGGGGCGGGAGATGGCGCGCGTCGTCAGCTTCATCATGATGGTCTTCACGATCGTGCCCGCGATGGCGCCGATGATCGGCAGCGTCATCATCGGGGCGTTCGGCTGGCGCGCGCTTTTCCTCGCCTATGTGCTGATGTCGGCCATCACCTGCCTCTGGCTCGTGATCCGGCAGGAAGAGACGCTGCCCCCCGTTCAGCGCCGCCCCCTGCGGATCGGCACCCTGATCTCGGGCATGGCGGAGATCATGCGCAACCGCGTGGTGATGATGACGATCATCGCGCAGGGCTTTGCCTTCGGGTGCATGTTCTCCACCATCTCCTCGATCCAGCAGATCTTCACCGTGCGTTTCGATGCCGAGGCGACGTTCACCTATTGGTTCTTCGCCATCGCTGTGGTGGCAGGCTTCTCCAGCCTTCTGAACGCGGCGCTGGTGGTGAAGGTGGGGATGCGCATCCTCGTCACCTCGGTCCTGACGGCGGAGTTTCTGATCTCTCTCTCCATGGCCGTGCTGAATGGGTTCGACCTGCTGCCCGAAGGGGTCGCCTTTGCCGCGCAGATCCTGTGGACCATGTCGATGTTCGGGATGCTCGGCCTGTGCATGGGCAATCTCAACGCGCTGGCGCTGGAACCGCTGGGCCATCTGGCAGGCCTCGGGGCCTCCGTCTCGGGCTGCATCGCCACGATCATGGCGGTGGTCTTGTCGCTGCCGGTGGGGCAATCGTTCGATGGGACGAACATTCCGCTGGCGATCGGGATGACCGTCTATACCGGCATCGCCCTTACCATCATGCTGGCCTTGCCGAAGCGTCACTGACGCTTCGGTTTCACCACCTTCTCGGCCAGATCGCGTGCGATGGCGAAGGCGCCACGGATGCGGTCGGCCTCGGTCGCCCATTCGGCGGCGATCGTGATCTTATTGCCGACGACCTTCGCCTCGGGTTGCGCCTTCACGAAATCCACAAGTCCGGCCGGATTGGCGAATTTGTCGTTGTGGAACTGGATCGTCGCGCCCTTCGGCCCGGCATCCAGCCGCGAAATCCCGGCCCGCTTGCACATCGCCTTGATCCGCACCACAAGCATCAGGGTGTTCACCTCCTTTGGCAATTCGCCGAAACGGTCGATCAATTCGGCGGCGAACCCTTCTAGCTCCACCTTCGTTACAAGGCTGGACAAACGGCGGTAGAGGCCAAGGCGGATGTCAAGATCGGGGATATACTCCTCCGGGATCAGGACCGGCACGCCGATATTGATCTGCGGCGCCCATTGCTCGTCCATCTCGCTCAGGCCGCCGATCTCGCCCGAGCGGATCTTCTGGATCGTCTCCTCCAGCATGTTCTGATAGAGCTCGTAGCCGACCTCCTTGATATGGCCGGACTGCTCCTCGCCCAGAAGATTGCCCGCGCCGCGCAGGTCCAGATCGTGCGAGGCGAGGTTGAACCCCGCCCCCAGACTGTCGAGGCTGCTGAGCAGGCGAAGACGTTTTTGCGCCTGCGGCGTCAGCGCCGCGCGCGGTTTCGTCGTCAGATAGCAATAGGCCCGCGTCTTGGCCCGGCCCACCCGCCCACGGATCTGATAGAGCTGCGACAGGCCGAACATATCGGCCCGGTGCACGATCATCGTGTTCGCCGTCGGAATATCGAGGCCGGATTCCACGATGGTCGTCGCCAGCAGCACATCGAACTTGCCGTCGTAGAAGGCGTTCATACGCTCATCCAACTCGCCGGCGGCCATCTGGCCATTGGCGATGGTGAAGGTGACTTCGGGCACCTGCTCGCGCAGGAACGCCTCGATCTCCGGCAGGTCGGACACGCGCGGCACGACGAAGAAGCTTTGCCCGCCGCGATACCGCTCGCGCAGCAACGCCTCGCGGATCGTGACCGTATCGAACTCCGAGACATAGGTGCGTATCGCAAGCCGATCGACCGGCGGCGTCGCGATGATCGACAGATCGCGCACCCCCGTCAGCGACAGTTGCAACGTACGCGGAATGGGCGTCGCCGTAAGGGTCAGGACATGGATCTCCGAGCGCATCTCCTTCAGGCGTTCCTTGTGGGAGACGCCGAAATGCTGCTCCTCGTCGATGACCAGCAGGCCGAGGTTCTTGATCTTCACCCCTTTGGCCAGAAGCGCGTGGGTGCCGACGCAGATGTCCACCGTGCCGTCGGCCAGACCGGCGCGCGTTTCGGCGGCCTCCTTGGCGGGCACGAAGCGCGACAGTTGACGCACCTTGAACGGGAAGCCGCGGAAGCGTTCGGCAAAGCTGCGGAAATGCTGGCGCGCCAGCAGCGTCGTCGGGCAGATGACGGCGACCTGCATCCCGGCCATCGCGGCCACGAAGGCGGCGCGCATCGCCACCTCGGTCTTGCCGAAGCCGACATCGCCGACGACCAGCCGGTCCATCGGGCGGCCCGCTTCCAGATCGCCGACGACATCGGCAATGGCCGAAAGCTGGTCGTCGGTTTCCTGATACGGAAAGCGGGCGGCGAACGCCTCCCACATCTGATGCGGCGCTTCGAGGATCGGGGCGTGGCGCAGATGCCGCTCGGCGGCGATGCGCATCAGACGGTCGGCGATCTCGCGGATGCGTTCCTTCAGGCGGGCCTTCTTGGCCTGCCACGCGCCACCGCCCAGCTTGTCGAGAAGACCCTCCTCATGGCCATAGCGGCTTAGGAGTTCGATATTCTCCACCGGCAGGTAGAGCTTCGCATCGTCGGCATAGACGAGGTTCAGGTAATCATGCGGCGGACCGGGCCGGTTGCGCGGCGGCTGGGGCACGCGCAGCGTCTCCAGCCCCATATAGCGGCCCACGCCATGTTCCACATGCACGACCAGATCGCCGGGGGACAGGGTATCCACCTCGCGCAGGAAGTTGTCGGATTTACGCTTCTTGCGCGGCTTTCCGACCAGCCGGTCGCCCAGAACGTCCTGTTCGGAGATGACGGCAAGCCCCGGCGCGATGAACCCGCTTTCCAGCGGCCAGACGATCAGGAACAGACCGCCCTTGCCGTCCTTGACCTGACGGAAATCGGCGACGCTGGCCGCGCTCAGATCCTGATCCTCCAGAAGGCCCTTCAGGCGTTCGCGCGCGCCTTCGGACCAACTGGCGACGACCACCTGCGCATCTTTGCGCAACGTGCGAATATGTGCGGCCAACGCCTCGAAAATGCTGACGTTTTCCTGCTGACGCTCGGGCGAGAAATTGCGGCCGAGCCGCCCGCCGGCATCCAGAACGCCCGGTCCCGGCGCCTGCGCCAAGGGCGACAGCTGCACCGTGCGGTGCGGGGCCAAGCTTGCGGCCCATGCGGCATCGTCGAGATAGAGCGCGTCGGGCGCGACCGGCTTATAGACGGTATCGACGCGGTTCTTCTGGCCCATGGCTTCGCGCCGCGCGTCGTATTGATCGGCGATCCCTTCCCACCGCGAGAGGCGCGCGGGCGTCACCTGATCGTCGAGCATCACCGCCGCGTCCGGCATATAGTCGAACACCGTCTCCAGCCGATCATGGAAGAAGGGGAGCCAATGCTCCATCCCCTGATGCTTGCGCCCGGCACTGACCGCCTCATAGAGCGGGTCGTTCGCGCCGCCCGCCCCGAACTCCACCCGGTAGTTCTGGCGGAAGCGGGTGATCGCGCCTTCGTCCAGCATCACCTCCGACACGGGCGCCAGATCGAGCGTCTGAAGCTTTTGCGTCGAACGCTGGCTCTCGGCGTCGAACTGGCGCAGGCCGTCCAATGTGTCGCCGAAGAGATCAAGGCGGACCGGATCGCTTTCGGGCGGATAGATGTCGATGATGCCGCCGCGGATCGCGAAATCGCCGGGCTCGGCCACCGTGGTGACGGGGGAATAACCCATGCGGCCAAGGTAATCGCGCAGACGCTTTTCATCGATGCGGTCGCCGACCTGCGCCGAGAAGCTGGCCCCGGCCACCGTCGCCCGCGACGGCACCTTCTGCGTTGCGGCGTTCAGCGTCGTCAGCAGCACGAAGGCCCCCGGACGCCCCTGCGCCAGCGCCGCAAGCGTGGCCATGCGCCGCGCCGCGATCAGCGGGTTCGGGGAGATGCGGTCATAGGGCAAACAATCCCATGCCGGGAATTCCAACACCGGCACATCGGGGGCCATCACCGACAGCGCGGTGCGCATCGCCTCCAGCCGCTTGTCGTCGCGGGCGACATGGATGACCGGCGCGCCCTTGGCCAATTCCTTCGCCAGAAGCCGGGCGTCGAAACCTTCGGGCGCACCCCCCAGAATGATACGGTCGGCCATGCGTTCCCCTATGGCATCAACAGGCTGAGATTGCGCCACGCACCCCAGATGAAAGTCAGAAAAATCGTGCCGCCTGCAATGGCTTGCATGGCTATCTTATGCCAGATCAGCAGGCCGGCAAGGGCCTCGGCCCCCGGTGCGTCGCGCATCAGGCGGCGGGCCAGCCGTTCGCGCAGCGCCTCTATCAGGATCCATGGCAGAAGGAAGGGCAGCAGCGCCTGCGCCGCCTCCAGCCCGGACAGCGCCAGCGTCAGGAGGGCCGAGGCCGCGAACGCAAGCAGCGTCACCGCGATCATGCGCCGCGGCGCGGACACGGCCATGCGGCGGCGCACCTCGAAGCGGGCGAACCAGAGCGCCTCTTCGGCGGCGCGGGGATCGGACTGGGCGCGGATCGCCAGTTCCCCCGGCACGCCTAGCACGCGCCGCGTCACCACCGACCAGAAGAACCACAGCGCGATCCAGTACCACAGCACGGAGAACGACCGTAGGCTGATCAGCGAAAGAAAGAGGTCATACCATTGCACGCTGCCGCGGTCTCCGTCCGTTTCGCCTCTACCTACCCTTGAGACAGGGGCATTTCCATGGCAGGACGCAATAAATCCGCATCCGACCGCATTCCGCAGGCCGGCATACCCAGAAGAGGACCGCCATGCGCCCGACTCAGGCCAGCTATCCCGCCACGCGTTTCCGCCGCAACCGTCGTACCGATGCGCTGCGGCGTCTGACACAGGAAAATGTTCTGACCGTGAACGACCTGATCTGGCCGGTCTTCGTTCAGGATGGCACCGACACCGAGACGGAGATCGCCTCCATGCCCGGCGTGGTGCGTCGGTCCATCGACCGGCTGACCCGCGCTGTCGCCGAAGCGGCGGAGATGGGGATCCCCGCGATCTGCCTCTTTCCCTACACCAACCCCGCCCTGCGCAGCGAAACCTGCGAAGAGGCGTGGAACCCCGACAACCTGATCAACCGGGCCATCCGCGCCATCAAGGCCGAGGTGCCGGAGATCGCGGTGATGACGGATGTCGCGCTCGATCCCTACAGCTCGCACGGGCAGGACGGGTTGATGAAGGACGGCGTGGTCCTGAACGACGAATCCGTCGAGGCCTTGGTGCGCATGACGCTGGCGCAGGCCGATGCAGGGGCCGACATCATCGGCCCGTCGGACATGATGGACGGGCGCATCGGCATGATGCGCAGCGCGCTGGAAAAGGCCGATCACAAGACGGTCGCGATCATGTCCTATTCGGCGAAATACGCCTCGTCCTATTACGGCCCGTTCCGCGACGCGGTGGGCGCGGATGCGACGCTGAAGGGCGACAAGAAGACCTATCAGATGAACCCCGCCAACAGCGACGAGGCGCTGCGCCTCGTGCACCGCGACCTGACCGAAGGCGCGGACAGCGTGATGGTGAAACCGGGGATGCCCTATCTCGACATCTGCCGCCGCGTGAAGGAGGAGTTCGGGGTGCCGACCTACGCCTATCAGGTGTCGGGCGAATACGCGATGCACGAGGCCGCGGCCCGCAACGGCTGGCTCAATGGCGAGGCGGTGATGCTGGAGAGCCTTCTGGCCTTCAAACGCGCGGGATGCGACGGCATCCTGACCTACTACGCCCCCCGCGTCGCGCGCCTGCTGTCCCGCGGACTCTGATCGGCGTGACAGATGCCGGGCGATGCGCTAGGCTTCGCCCGGGACAGATGAACGAGGGAACGACATGCTGAACCGGCGCAATTTCCTGGCCGCCTCCGGGGTCACGCTGGCGCTTGGCGCCTGCGCCAATGGCGTGAACAGCAGTGGCGGCGCGATGATCGACGCGCGCGTGGATGTGGCGCGGGACTATCTGTTCCAGCAATATCCCGGCACGCGAGATCTGGCGGATCGGTCGGCGGGCGTGCTGTTCATGCCGCTCATCACCGAGGCCGGGCTTGGCATCGGCGGCGCCTATGGGCGCGGCGCGCTGCGGATCAACGGCGCGACGGTGGATTACTATTCGGCCGCCAAGGCCACCGTGGGCTTCCAGATCGGGGCGCAGCAATACGCCCATGCGCTGTTCTTCATGACCCCGGCCTCGCTGGCGGAATTCCGCAGTTCTTCGGGGTGGGTCGCGGGGGCCGATCTGCGCTATGCCGTGCCCGAACAGGGCGGCAGCATCGGCAAGGACACGACCGAGATCAATCCCGTCATCGCGCTGGTCTATGGCCAGTCGGGCCTAATCGCCGGGGCCACGGTCGCGGGCACGAAATACACGCGCATCATTCCGTAAGTCGTGACCTGACGGTTCTGGACCTGCGGGGGGCGATGGGGTAGCACCCGATCATCCCGCAGGGCCGAGGCATTCGATGATCCGCATATTTCGCTGGCTTCTCCGCATCTTCGGCGCACTCGTGTGTCTTGGGCTGATCGGTCTGGGGATCGGCTATTGGTTCCTTGCCCGCTCCCTTCCCGATTATTCCGAGGATTTCACGATCAGCGGTCTGTCGGCCCCGGTGGAGATCGTCCGCAACTCCAACGACGTGCCGCATATCTTCGGCAGTTCCGACGCGGACGTATTCCGCGCCTTGGGTTTCGCCCATGCGCAGGATCGGCTGTGGCAGATGACGGTGCTGCGCCGCACCGCCCAAGGCCGCCTGTCGGAGATTTTCGGCGAACGGACGCTGGCGACCGATGCGATGATGCGGCGGCTCGATCTGTATGGCATCGCCCAGCGGTCGGTTCAGGCGCAGGACGAACAGACGCAGGCGGCGCTGCGCGCCTATGCCGACGGGGTGAACGACTGGATCCGGCAGATCAACCTTGGCGCGCGCGGACGCGGCGCGCCGGAATTCTTCCTCTTCTCGAACGAGATCGCGGCATGGCAGCCCGCGGACAGCATCGCCATCCTGAAGCTGCTGGCCCTTCAGATGACCTCCAAGGCGCAGGACGAAGTGCTGCGCGCGCGCATGTCGCTGATCCTGTCGCCCGAACAGTTGCGCGACATCCTGCCCGATGATCCGCAGGCCCCGGTGATGGCGCTGCCGAAATATTCCGAACTCGCGCCCGGTGTCGTCCCCCAATACACGCCCATCCGCATGGCCGAGGATCCGCTGTCGCCCTTCCATGCGGCGCCCTTTGCCGGTGCGTCGAACGCATGGGCGGCGGCGCCCTCGCGCTCGGCGGCGGGTGGATCGCTCTTGGCGAACGATCCGCATCTTCCCTTCTCGGCCCCGACGATCTGGTATCTGGCGCGGCTGACGCTTTCGACCGGCAGCGTGATCGGTGCGACGATCCCGGGGATGCCGCTGATCCTCTCGGGACGCTCGGACGGGTTGGGCTGGGGCCTGACGACCGCCTATGTGGACGATCAGGACCTGCATATCGAAGAGTTGAGCGCCGATCATCCCGGCGAATACCGCACCCCCGACGGCTGGGCCCCCTTCCGCACCGAACGTTCGATCATTCAGGTGAAGGACGCGGCCCCCGTCACGATCACCCTGCGCTGGACGGATAACGGCCCGGTCCTGCCGCCGTCGCAGTTCGATGCGGGCACCGTCACGCCCCCTGGTCATGTGATGTCGCTGTCTTGGACCGGCCTGCAGGAGAACGACACCTCCATGACGGCCGCGATGGGCCTGATGCGCGCGCATGACAAGACCGAGGCGATGGAGGCTGGCCGCCTCTATGTCGCGCCGGCGCAGAACCTGATGCTGGCCGATCAGGATGGGATCGCCCTGCAAACGGTCGGCGCGATCCCGGCGCGCGATGCCCGGATGCCGGCGCAAGGGCGGCTTCCCTCGCCCGGCTGGCAGCCCGAGAACCGCTGGCAGGGCATTCAGCCCTATGAGAACAATCCCCGTCAGGTCGATCCCCCGTCGGGCATGCTGGGCAACACCAACAACAAAACGGTGGATCGGCCCTTCCCCGATCATGTCAGCTTCGACTGGGGCGATACCGAACGCATCCAGCGCTGGCTGTCGCTGATGGATGCGCGCGAGGTGCATACCCGCGAAAGCTTCATCGAGGCGCAGCAGGACACGGTCAGCACCACCATGCGCACCATCCTGCCGCTGATCGGCGCCGATATGTGGTTCACCGGCGAGGCCGCGCCCGAAGGCACGCCCGAGCGCATGCGCCAGCGTGCGCTGGAACTGCTCGCTGCATGGAATGGCGACATGAACGAGCATATGCCCGAGCCTCTGATCGCGCAGGCGTGGCTTTCGGCGCTACAGGACCGGCTGATCCGGGATGAGTTGGGGCCGATGGCCGATCAGTTCGCCCATATCGAACCCGTCTTCCTCGAGCGGGTCTTCAGCGACACGGACGGCGCCGCCGCATGGTGCGATGTCGTACAGTCCGCCGAAAAGGAGACCTGCACCGACATGGCGCGCGAGTCGCTGGACGATGCGCTGCTGTGGCTGTCCGAGCATTACGGCCGCAACATCGAAAGCTGGCGCTGGGGCGATGCCCATCAGGCCACGCATGACGATCCGGTTCTGGGGAACCTGCCGGTGCTGCGGTATCTGGTGAACATCCGCCAATCCACCTCGGGCGGGGATGACACGCTGAACCGCGGATTGACCAAGGCGCGCGGCCCGGACCCGTTCCTGAACGTCCACGGGGCCGGCTATCGCGGCGTCTACGATTTCGCCGATCCCGACAGCTCGGTCTTCGTCACGGCGACGGGCCAATCGGGGCACCCGCTGTCGCGTTTCTACGACGATCTGGGGGGCCTGTGGCGGCGAGGCGAATATGTGCCCATGTCGCTCGATCCCGAATTGGCGCGGGCGGCGGCGGTCGGCATCACGCACCTGACGCCGCCCTAAGCGTCAGGTGAGGACCGGGATCCGCCGCAGCGTGTCCAGAAGCGCCGGAGGCAGGTCCGGCATTCCACTGTCGAAATCGCCCCGGCCCAGAAGGCTGAGATGCCGCGACAGGAGCTTGCGCTCCGGCGAGGTGATCTCGTCATAGAAGGCCCGCGCATCCTCCCGCTCCATCAACGCGGCGATCTTGGTGCGGTGATGCGTGACGGCCGCATCATGCGCCGCGCGGACGCCCGGAAGCGCGTCGAGCGTCTGACGCGCCGCGGCGGCCTTGTCGTCCATGCGCCGGATGGAGCGGCATTCCTCCATGTTGAAGTTCATGCGCGTCCAGTAGGACAGCCCTTGGTCGCGATTGACATGGTTCACGCGCCCGCGATCCCGCTTCACGAGGAAGCTCTGCGACGACCGTACCGCATAATGGTTCAGCGTCACGAGCTTGTAGCCGTGATCGCGAATGCCGAACCGCCAGCCGGTTTCGAAGAATTCCGGCGGAACCAGGTTCCCGGACCCGTTCACCCAACGCAGAGGAGTGCCTTCGGCAGGGCCGAACGGACGGTGGATGCCCAGCTTGCCGAACACGCCCCCGCCCGCGGTCAGGCCGCGAAACAGCGTCTTCACCGCCCAAGCTTGCAGCGGTGAGGGGCAATAGATCGGGGCGCATTTGCTGAACTGATGCGTGATGGGCCGATCCTCATAGGCATCGACATCATCGTTGCCAAAGAGGCGCCACTGCATCGAGATGGCATCCGCCCCGTCCGTCGCGTCGAACAGCGCGTCCAAGCTGCCATCGCCGACATGGATATCGACATATTCATCGACATCCGCCACCAGCACCCATTCCGCCTTTTGCACCAGCGGCAGACGGTTCGCGTATTTCAGCGCCCCCTTTTGCGGATTGGGGCTGCCCTTCATCCGCTCATAGGGATTGTCGAGCCGCGTCACGACACCTGCGGCGGCCAAGGCATCCAGCACCTCCACCGTGCCGTCATCGCAGTCATTGGTGAATACGAGGGCATGGTCGAAGCCGATTGCGACATGATGGGCCAGCCAATCGAGGATGAACGGCCCTTCGTTCTTCATGCAGGTGATAAGAAGGCGACGTGCTTCGGCCATGGGATCACACAGCCTCCTGCAAGGTGGCTAGCAGCCGCCGACGTGTCCGCCTGATATTGCCGGCATTGCGTTTCTTCAGCGTATAATCGCAAACCTTGACGGCGAGGGTCAGGTGCCCGCGCTGCTCGGCCTCCATGAGGATGTCGTGCTGGAACCGGTCGAGATCCCTCCGCGCCCGCAGCATCTTGTAGAACCGCGCATCCGTCAGATCGCCGTCGAGTATGGACGTGACGAGCGTCTTCATGATGCCCATGTTCACGAAAGCATTCGGCAACTGATGCCCGAAGAAGGGCATGCGCAGGTGCCGGATGGCCGGACCGTCGAGGCGGGTCACCTGCGCCACGTCGGGCGCGAAATAGGGATCGGAGATGACGACGACATCCGCCGCCTTGTCCAATGCCCCCGCCTCGGCAGCATCGCCGAACCGCCCATTCCAATCGAGCTTGCGCGTCCAGCCCCACCGGGTTTCATTGGGCAAGATGTCCCGGTCGAGCGTGGTCTGCGGCGCGATGGCCAGCACCCGCGCCCCCGGAACGCAGCGCGCATAGGTCAGCGCGCCGAAACCGCCCATCGAGGCACCGTAGAACAGAACCTCGTCGAACCGATCGAAGAAGCCCTGCTTCTGCAGGCTTTCGAAGGCATCATGCACGAAGTCCTGCCGATACCAGTTCGTGATCGTCGCCATCACCCCCAGCACCGAACAGCCAAGGGTTTCATGCAAGAACTTCATCCCCCAAGGTTCTCGCTGCACATCATCCCGAACGGTGGAGATATTGTCGAACGTGACCACGAGGCGCGTGCTGCCGGGAATGAACATCAGCGCATTTTCGGGCCCGCCCCAAAGGAACGCTCCCTCGGTCCGATCCACCCGAGCGCGCGCATCCGAGAAACGCGCATCTTCGACCTCTGCCGAGGCCGGCGGCTGCGGAGGCGCGGACAGGGGCAGCGGCTTGGAATGCTGATGCAGGGCCGCAGGTTGCGGAATGGGTTCCGGCGCCTTGGCAGCCACCGGCGCTGCAGGTTCCGGCTCGGGCGGCAGGATGCCATGGTCCCGCATGGCGACGAGCTCGGCCACTCGGGCCTCTTCCTCTTCCTCGCTCATCCGATTGGCTTCGGGCGACGGGATCGCGATGCCGACATCGTCCTCTTCGGTCTCATTCTCCTCATCGGTGGGGGAGAGATAGAGCGCGTCGGGATACGGAACCTCGGTGATGGAGTGGAACAGCGCCTCGTATCCGGGATCGGCGCGCAGGGTCGCGATCTTCTGACGGTGCCACGCCACAGCCTCGGCGTGCAGCCGCGACAGCGTTTCATCGGCGAGCAGGCGGTCCAATTCGGCGTGCAGCATCGGAAGGCGATCCACCATACGATCGTCTTCTTCGGTGTTGTAGTTGCGTCGGACCCAGTAATCCATGCCCTGATCTTGGTCGGTGTGGTTCACCCGGCCACGGTCGCGCTTCACGAGGAAGCTTTCGGCCGACCGGAGGACGTAATGGTTCAACGTCGCGAGCTGATAGCCCACCGACCGCTTCGTCGAGCGCCAGGTGTTGTTCGTCAGCAGCATCTCCGGCATCGCGCGGCCCGATCCGTTGACCCAGCGGACCTTGTCCACCTCCGACTCGCTGCGGATGTTCAACGGGCGGTGCACCCCGATCTTAGTATAGGGGGCGCTGCTGTGGATCATGGTCTTGAACCCCCACCCAAGGCGGGGCTTCGGAATGTATTCCGGCGCGCAGCGGATGAATTGTTCGATCACCGGGCGGTCCGGGTCGTAATTCCGAACGCCGCCATTGCCGAAGAACTTCCATGTGAAGGACATGACGTTCGGATAATTCGCCGCCTTCAGCAGATCCTTGAACGTACCATCCCCGACATGAATATTCAGGAATTCGTCGACATCGATGGTCAGCACCCAATCCGCATCGCGGATCACGGGCTGGTTCAGCGCATCCTTCAGCGCGACATGCTGCGGCTTCTGATCGCCCGACGGATCCCATGGATTGTCGAGGCGGGTCAGGATTCCCATCTCCTGCAGCCGATTCAGGATGTCGTTCGTGTTGTCCGCGCAGTCGTTGGTATAGACGAGGAAATCCGTAACCCCGATCGCGCGGTGATAGGCGATCCATTCGAGGATGAACGGCCCTTCGTTCTTCATGGAGGTCAGGACCGCGATGCGCTCATTGCCCATCGGCGCGTCCGGCGGTGCCAGCGCGCCGAGCTTCGTCGCGGTACGCTCCTCGAGGGAGTCGATCGCCTCTTGATAGACCTCTCTCTGGCGGAGGCTGCCGGAGCGGGGCGCGTCATCCTTCACCGCAGGCGGCACGATCACCGGACGGGGCGCAGGTGCGGGCGCCACCGGGGCGGGAATTTTCGCGGCGTCCGCTGGTACATTGACCGGATTGTGGATCAGGTCGCCGTAAAGTGCGGCCCGCTTGAGATTGGGAGTTTTCCCCAACTCGGCACGGGTGGGCGATCCGGGCGGCGGGCGGTCCGGCAGCGGCGCAAGGCGCGGGTCGATGTTGTGGCGCACGAGGGCCTGCCCGATGAAACTGTCGGGATGGGGGAAGCCTCGCTCCGCCGTCACGATCCGGCGGCTGACACGGCGGTTCCACAGGTGCACGCCATAGCAGCCTTCGGAAAAATCGTCCTGCGTCAGCGTGCCGGGGGTCAGCAGGTCGCGCCGATCCTTGAAGAGGATCGGATAGAAAGCCTCTTGGGGCAAGGTATGCTCCGCCTCACCCGTTTCCTTCAGGAAATGGGTCAGCGCCGCAGGTCCCCAGACACCCCATTTCAATTCGCTGACATGGACCGGCGTTCCGGCCTCCGCCGCCTCCACCAGACGCGCGCGCTCCTCCTCGTCCGCCCATGGCGGGATCGGATATTCGTCGCGGCAGAAGTTCAGAAGCTGCTTCAACGTCCGAGAGAACCTCGGCAAACCCAAAACGGCCCCGCAGATCAAATCGTTCGTCCGCTCCCACCCAAAGACGAACTGGCTGTCGAACGTCCAAGGGCGCATGCACAGCACATCCGCGTCGATCCAGATGACGTTCAGCATCTCCAGCAGCTTGTAGCGGAAGACGTCCGACACCAGCGCCGGCGAGCCGCTTTCCTTGTGCAGCACCATCTGCGAGGACGGATAGATCGCCTCGGCGTCCAGCACCTCCACGCCGGGCGGGGCGTTCGCGACATCGCCATAGGTGTAAAGCAGCGTCCGGTGCCCATGATCGACGAAGGACCGCAGGCAGACCTGTTCGAGATAGCTGATGTTCCCGCCAATCCATAGCGAAGCGACTGTCGGCAGACTCATGGGCGGAACCTCGGTTGGATAAGCGGGATGTCAGGGTGACGGGGATGCGGACTGGTCATGTGCAAACGACGATTCCCCTTCGCGCCGAACATGTCAGCGGATGCTTCGGCGATACCACGATGCGGCATCACGCGCCTGTGATGCGGCGCAAAATCAGTCTAGTCCGCCGCAGGCTCGTTTTTCAAGGCAACTTTGCCGCCGCGATGCCGCAGTCAGCGGCGCAGATATTCGTGCAGGATGCAGCGCGGGGCCGCAGTGCGCAGGGTGAGGCGCAAAATCTCGGTCCAATCCGCAGGATCGAATTTAGGGAAGAACGCATCCGCCTCCGGAAGGTCGAGGTCGACCTCGGTCAGCAGCAGGCGATCGGCCATGGGCAACAGCGCCTCGTAGATGCCGCTGCCGCCTGCCCCGTAGATGCGCGCATGCCCCGCCGCACGGGCAAGGGCCACTGCATCCTCGACCGAGGCGGCGACGGTCGCCTCCCCCTCCAGCGCCTGCGAGGTGACGACGATGTTCATCCGGCGCGGCAGGGGCTTCTTCGGAAGGCTCTCCCATGTCACGCGGCCCATGATCAGCGCGCCGCCCAAGGTTTCCCGCGCGAAGAAGGCCATATCCTCGGGCGCGTCCCACGGGATCGAGCCGTCTTTGCCGATGGCTCCGTTCTGGGTGCGGGCGGCGATCAGGGTCAACATCAGACGGCAACCTCGGCGGTGATGGGGGGATGGGGGTCATAGCCGGACAGGGTGAAATCCTCGATCCGGTAGTCGTCGATGCTGGCGGCCTTGCGCAGGGTCAGGACCGGAAGCGCCCGCGGCTCGCGCGCGATCTGCTGGCGGACCTGATCGACATGGTTGGAATAGACATGCACGTCTCCGCCCATCCACACCAGTTCCCCCGGTTCCAGATTGGCCTGTTGGGCCAGCATCCGTTGCAGCACCGCAGCGCCCGTCAGGTTGAAGGGCAGCCCCAGAAGCAGATCGCACGACCGCTGATACAAAAGCCCGTTCAGCCGCCCGTCCGAGGTGACGTGATACTGATAGACCATGTGGCAGGGCGGCAAAGCCATGCCCCCCACCTCGGCGACGTTCCATGCGTGGAACAGCATCCGGCGGCTGGCGGGATCGGTGCGCAGGGTGCGGATCAGGGCCGCGATCTGGTCATGCTCCTGCCCGTCGGGGCCAAGCCAGCGGCGCCACTGCTTGCCATAGACGGGCCCCAATTCCCCCCATTTCGCGGCAAAGGCCTCATCGGCGAGAATGCGGCCCTCGAAGGTGCGCTGATCGATGTCCTCGCCCGTGGCGCGGCGATAGGCGGCCAGCGGCCAATCGGTCCAGATGCGGACATTTTGTTCCAGAAGCGGTCGGATATTGGTGCCGCCGGTCAGGAACCACAGCATCTCCTTGACGGCCAGCTTCCAGTAAACCCGTTTCGTCGTCAGCACCGGCACCTGCCCGCCCGACAGATCGAAGCGCAGCATCGCACCGAACAGCGATGTCGTGCCCACGCCGGTCCGGTCCAGCCGGGCATCGCCGTGGTCCAGAACCTGCCGCGCGAGATCGAGATATTGCCGTTCCATCCGTTTGCCCTGACCTTCTGCCGTGTTAATTTCCCCGCGAAAGGAGAACTCCATGAAATATCTTCACACGATGGTCCGCGTGGCGGACCTCGATGCATCGATGGCGTTCTTCCGCCTTCTAGGGTTGGAAGAACTGCGGCGCAAGGAAAGCAAGGAAGGCCGCTTCACACTGGTGTTCATGGCGCCGCCGGATCAGCCGGAATGCCCGGTGGAGCTGACCTATAACTGGGACGGCGATGAAGGCCTTCCCTCGGACAGCCGCCATTTCGGCCATCTCGCCTATGAATGCGACAACATCTACGATCTTTGCGCCCATCTTCAGGCCAATGGCGTGACGATCAACCGCCCGCCGCGCGATGGGCATATGGCCTTCGTCCGCAGCCCGGACAATATCTCCATCGAACTGCTGCAAAAGGGCGAAAGCCTGCCCAAGGCCGAACCTTGGGCCTCGATGGAAAATACCGGGCATTGGTGATCAGCGGCGCCAGCGCGTCAGGATGTCGGCGCCGATGCGGCGCTGCTCCACCAAGGTGAAGCGCGGGGCACCGGAAAGCTGCGTCACCCCCAGCCCACCAAGGGCGGGGGTGCCGTCCCCGCCGATCGCGAGGCCGGCCGAGAAGATCACCAGATCATCCACCAGTCCCGCCCGCAGCAGGCTGCCCGCCAAGGACGCGCCCCCTTCGCAGAAGATGCGCGTCACACCCCGCGCCGCCAAGAGCCGCAGGCTGTCCTCCGCATCGCCCGCCGCGATCACCTCTGCACCCGTCGCCGCCCATGCCGCCTGACGTTCCGCTGGGGCATCGCGGTGCAGCATCCACACCGGCACCTGCCGCGCCGAACGGCCAAGGCGGCTTTCGACCGGCAGACGGAGTTCGCCGTCCATCACGATGCGAACGGGCTGATGCCCTGCCCCGATATCGCGCACCGTCAGGTCCGGATCATCGGCCAGCGCCGTGCCCGCACCCACCAGAACGGCATCATGGCTTAGCCGCATCGCGTGAACGGCGCGGCGCGCCTCGGGGCCGGTGATCCAGCGGCTTTCGCCCGTGGCGGTCGCGATACGCCCGTCCAGCGTCATCGCCAGCTTCAGCGTGACCCCGGGCAGCCCCCGCTCGATCCGTTTCAGGAAACCGGCGTTCAGCGCACGCGCCTCGGCCGAGAGAACGCCCTCGGTCACGGGGATGCCCGCCGCGCGCAGCATCGCATGGCCGCGCCCCGCCACCCGAGGGTCGGGATCGGTGGCCGCGGTCACGATGCGGGCGAGGCCCGCGCGGATCAGCGCCTCGCTGCAAGGGGGCGTCTTGCCGTGATGCGCGCAGGGTTCGAGCGAGACATAGGCCACCGCGCCCCGCGCCGCCTCACCGGCCTGCGTCAGCGCCCGCGCTTCGGCATGGGGGCGCCCGCCGGGCTGCGTCCAGCCGCGCCCCACGATGCGCCCGTCCTTCACGATCACGCAGCCGACCGCCGGGTTCGGCCACACATTCCCCAGACCCCGACGCGCCAGCGTCAGAGCATGGGCCATGTACACCTCGTCCATCACTCACCGCGCAGGGCTGTGGGCCGCAGTTCGGCCACGAACTTGTCGAAATCGTCGGCCGAATGGAAGTTCTTGTAAACGCTGGCGAAACGCACATAGCCGACCGTGTCGATCCGCGCGAGGCTTTCCATCACGATCTCACCGATGACCTTGGAGGGGATATCCGTCTCCCCCATGGATTCCAGCCGCCGCACCATGCCCGAAATCATCTGGTCGATCCGCTCGGGATCCACCGGACGTTTCTGAAGCGCGATGCGGACCGAACGTTCCAGCTTGCTGCGATCGAAATCTTCGCGCTTGCCCGAGGATTTGATGACCACCAGATCGCGCAGTTGCACCCGTTCATACGTCGTGAAACGCCCCCCGCAGGACGGGCAGAAACGGCGGCGGCGGATCGAGACGTGATCTTCGGCGGGACGGCTGTCCTTCACCTGCGTGTCGATATTGCCGCAAAACGGACAGCGCATGCAATTCCCTCGTCTGTGGCGCGCGGCCACCGTATGTTGCGGGCCAAGGCCCCGTCAACCCAACAGATGCGCGACCACGCGGCGGCGGTGGGGTGCGCGGCGATGTTCGAAAACGTAGATGCCTTGCCACCGGCCAAGCGCGGGGCGCCCATTCACCACCGGGATCGACAGGCTGACAGGCAGCAGCGCCGCCTTCAGATGGGCCGGCATATCGTCCGGCCCCTCCAGCACATGCGTCAGATAGGACATCGACGCATGGTCCGCCGGCGGCACGAGCCGCCCGAAAAAGGCCGAAAGATCGGCCTGCACATCCGGATCCGCATTCTCCTGCACAAGAAGCGAGGCGGAGGTATGCTGGATGAACAGTGTCAGCAGACCGTCGCGCGGCACCCAGCGGCAGACCTCGTCCGTAATCTCATAGAGACCGGGGCCATGCGTATCGATCGTGAAGACCGTCTGCATCAGTTCGTGCTGACGGCCTGCCCCGGAACGCAGAGCGACGCCGCGAAACCGGCCGACAGATGGTCCGACGCCGGGAACACCATGACGCCCGTTTCCTTCATCGCCCCTTCGGAGGAAAGCGAGAAGGTCATGCCCTCGCCCCGCTCCAGCGGTTTGGGGGACAGCCGGTAAACCGGGGTCGTCGGCAGCAGGCCAAGGTAGTCATCCACGAACTGCCCTGCCGCGCACCAATACTGCGCCGCCGAAAGGCCGGGTTCGTATTCCACATGGAACTGCTGCGCATCGCCGTCCACGCGGTAGCTTTCGCGCGTGATATAGGCCGAGGCGGGCGTCGCGGCGACCGCCGCGACCAGAACGAGAGAACGGATCATTGGTCCAGGAAACTCCGCAATTTGCGCGACCGGCTGGGATGCTTCAACTTGCGCAGCGCCTTCGCCTCGATCTGACGAATCCGCTCGCGTGTCACGCTGAACTGCTGACCCACCTCTTCGAGCGTGTGGTCGGTGTTCATCCCGATGCCGAACCGCATCCGCAGAACCCGCTCTTCGCGCGGGGTGAGAGAGGCGAGAACCCGCGTCGTCGTTTCTTTCAGGTTTTCCTGAATGGCCGAATCCAGCGGCAGGATCGCGTTCTTATCCTCGATGAAATCACCAAGCTGGCTGTCTTCCTCGTCCCCGATCGGGGTTTCGAGGGAGATCGGCTCCTTGGCGATCTTCATCACCTTGCGGACCTTGTCGAGCGGCATTTGCAGCTTCTCGGCCAGTTCCTCGGGCGTCGGCTCGCGGCCGATCTCGTGCAGCATCTGGCGCCCGGTCCGGACCAGCTTGTTGATCGTTTCGATCATGTGGACCGGAATACGGATCGTGCGCGCCTGATCGGCGATCGAGCGGGTGATCGCCTGACGGATCCACCACGTCGCATAGGTGGAGAACTTGTAACCGCGGCGATACTCGAACTTATCCACGGCCTTCATCAGGCCAATATTGCCTTCCTGAATGAGGTCGAGGAACTGCAGGCCGCGGTTCGTGTACTTCTTGGCGATGGAGATCACGAGCCGCAGGTTCGCCTCGACCATCTCCTTCTTGGCCTGACGGGCCTCTTTCTCGCCCTTCTGGACCTGCTGGACGATGCGGCGGAACTCCGAGATGTCGACGCCGACATATTGGCCGACCTGCGCCATCTCGGCGCGCAGTTCCTCGACCTTGGCGCGGCTCTTCTCCATCAGGGTCTGCCAGCCGCGACCGTCCTTGGCCGCCATGCGGTCCACCCATGTCGGGTCCAGCTCGTAGCCCTGATATTCGTCCACGAATTCGCGGCGGTTGATCCGCGCGGCATCCGCCAGCTTCACCATGCCCGAGTTGATGGACATTACGCGCCGGTTGATCCCATAGAGCTGGTCGATCAGCGCCTCGATCCGGTTGTTGTTCAGATGCAGGCTATTGACCAGCACGACCATTTCGGCGCGCAGCTTCTGATACGAGTCTTCGCCGCCGAACCCTTCGCCGCCCATGGTGGAGCGCATGCGGTCGTCCTGCATCTCCGACAGCGATTCGTAGTTCTGCGCGATCGCGTCGAAGATGGCGAGCGCGTCGTTGCGCACCGACGCCTCCATCGCGGCGATCGACATGGCCGAACCATCGTCGTCATCATCGTCGTCGTCGCTGCGGATCGGATTGCCGTCGGCGTCCAGCTCCGGCTCGGCGGTGCCCGCCGGGCGGCGCGTCTGCGTCTGCTCGGTGTTCACGTCCACAGCGCCGAGATCGACGCCCTCCATCTCGCCATCCGCATCGATGCCGGAGCCGAAGGTCGCCTCGAGGTCGATCACATCGCGCAGCAGGATCTCTTCGGCCAGAAGCTCGTCCCGCCAGATCGTGATCGCCTGGAAGGTCAGCGGGCTTTCGCACAGGCCCGCGATCATCGTGTTCCGACCGGCCTCGATCCGTTTGGCGATCGCGATCTCGCCCTCGCGCGACAGCAGCTCGACCGAGCCCATTTCGCGCAGATACATGCGGACCGGATCGTCCGTGCGGTCCAGCGTCTCGGACTGGGTGCCCGCCACGGCCACCTCGCGCGAAGTGGAGGTTTCGGCGACGGCGCCGGCGGTCGGCTCCTCTTCGCCCTCGCCTTCCTCGCGGACCTCGATCCCCATTTCGGACAGCATGGCCATCATGTCCTCGATCTGGTCCGAAGAGACCTGATCCTGTGGCATGATCGTGTTCAGCTGCTCGTAGGTGATGTAGCCCCGCTCGCGCGCCTCGGCGATCATCCGTTTGACGGCGGCCTGGCTCATGTCCAGCGAGGTTTCGTTCTCCTGATCCTCGTGCTTGCCGTCGTCGGTGTCTTTGACTGCCATGGTAGCTCCTAGCGGGATGAGCCGTGGCGGTGCGAATCGCCGCGGCATTCTCGAATCATTAGCGCGAATCACGGCCGGTGAAAGCGCATCAGCCCTTTTTCTTGACCCAGATTTGCCCGTCGATCAAATCCTGAAGATGTCTCGACAAGGCGGTGCGGTCTTCGCCCAGGTCGTTCGCATCGTCAAGACGCGACCGCCCGGCATTGTTTCGTGCCTCGGCCGCCTGCGACAGGCGCCATGTCAGCCCCTCGTCGGCAAGGCCCGCCATATCCTCCATCGCGTCGCGGATCTCGATCTCGGCCCCGCGCGCGGCGTCCAGCTTGGCGAATTCCTCGGCAAGGCACATGCGGGCAAGATCGACATCCTCCGCGCTGCGGATCGGCGGAGAGATGCGAACATGGGGGAGTTGCATCAGGCTTTCAAGGGCATCCTGCACCCCATCCAGCGCGCGGCCATCGCCGTGAAGGCTAGCCAGAAGCGCGGCCTGCACGCGCCGATGCTCGGGCCGGGTCGTCGCCAGCCGCTCGATCGCCGTTTCGAACGCGGGCAAAAGCGCGGGGTGGCGGGCGAAACCGGCCAAGATCACCGACATACGCAGATCCTGCGCCATCGCCTCATCCTCGGCGATGGCCAGAAGCGATTGGCGCGTGGCGGTGGTGGGCACCGCAGGCACCGGGGTGCCGCGACGGCCCGGCACGAAGGGCGCGCGGGTGCGGCGCGTCCCAAAGAGTTCCCACCGGAGGCGTTTGATCTCCTCGCCATAGTGGTGGCGGATCGAGGGGTCGGCGATGCGCGCGATCGCGGCGCGCAGGGTCTTGTCCAGCGCGGCGCGGCGTTCGGGGCTGTCGAAGTTCTTCCCCTCCGTCTCGCGGCGCCACAGAAGGCCTACCATCGGCTCGGCCCCCTCCAGCACCTTCTGAAAGCCCTGCGCGCCCTGCGCCTTGATCAGATCGTCGGGATCGAGGCCGGGCGGCAGAACGGCAAAGCGCAGGCCCTTGCCCGCCTCCAGCAGCGGCAGCGCCAGATCGACGACGCGCAGCGCGGCCCGCAGGCCCGCCGCATCCCCATCGAGCGCGATCACCGGCTCGTCGGAGATGCGCCACATCAGGCGGAGTTGATCCTCGGTCACGGCGGTGCCGAGGGGGGCCACCGTCGCGCGGAACCCCGCCTCGGACAGCGCGATCGTGTCCATATAGCCTTCGGCAACGATCAGGGGCTGGCCCTTGCCCGCCGCTTCGCGGGCCGGGCCGTGGTTGAACAGGTTGCGCCCCTTGTCGAACAGTTCCGTCTCGGGGCCGTTCAGGTATTTGGCACGGGCGTTCGGGTCCATCGCGCGGCCGCCGAGGCTGATTGCGCGGCCCCGTGCGTCGCGGATGGGAAAGATGATGCGTCCGCGGAACCGGTCATAGGGGGCACCGCCATCGTCGGGCCGCGCGCAAAGGCCCGCATCCACGATCAGATCGGCCGTGATCCCCTTGGCCGTCAGCGCCTGAAACAGCCCTTGACGCTGATCGGGGGCGAAGCCGATCTCCCACCGCTCCTGCGCGGCGGGATCGAGGCGACGGCCCGCGAGATAATCCCGCGCGCCCGCACCCTGCCCCGATTTCAGCATCAAGCGGTAGTGCTTCACCGCCTCTTCCATGACCTGCTGAAGCTGGGTGCGGCGGTCCTGCTTTTCGGCAGCGCGCGGATCGCGGGCGGGCATCGGCATGCCCGCCTCGCGCGCAAGGATCTCCACCGCCTCCATGAAGGCGACGTTCTCCGTCTCCTTCACGAAGGTCAGCGCGTCGCCCTTCGCATGGCAGCCGAAGCAATAGTAGAAGCCCTTGCGGTCATCCACATGGAAGGACGCGGACTTTTCCTGATGGAACGGGCAAGGCGCCCACCAGTCGCCCTTGCCTTGGTTCGACTTGCGCATGTCCCAGCTGACCTTGCGCCCCACCACCTGGGACAGCGAGATCCTGTTGCGCAGATCATCAAGGAAACCGGGCGGAAGCGACATGTGGCCTATATCGGCCCTGCGAGCCGCCCTGTCCATAGCCTGCGGGCGTCAGAGGCCCTTCGACTGATACGTCGCGGCCACACGACTGATGGAGACGATGTAGGCCGCCACGCGCAGATCCTCCACGTCGCTGCGCCCGTGCCAGACCTCGCGCATCGCCTGATAGGCCGTCCGCATCGTATCGTCGAGGCCCGAACGGACCAGTTCCAGTTCCCCCGCGCCGTGCAGATAGCGTTTCTTGAAATCGGGCGAGAGCGTCCAGCCAAGGCCCCGATCCGCCGACAGACGTTCCAGCTCGTCCACCAGAAGCTCGTGGCGCGCCTCTTCGGCGCGGCGCTGCATGCGCCCGAACCGGATATGCGACAGGTTCTTCACCCATTCGAAATAGGACACCGTCACACCGCCGGCATTGGCGTACATGTCGGGGATGATGAGCGTGCCCTTCTTGCGCAGGATCTCGTCGGCGCCGAAGGTGACGGGGCCGTTCGCGGCCTCGATGATGAGGGGGGCCTTGATCCGCTCGGCATTGCCGCGGTGGATCACGCCTTCCATCGCCGCCGGGATCAGGATGTCACAATCAGCTTCCAAGAGGGCACTGCCATTCTCGGTGAAGCTGGCGCGGGGATAGTCGCGGACCGATCCGGTCTTCAGGATCCACTGGCGCACATCCTCGACATCCAGTTCCGGCCCGGCCAGCGCGCCGTCCCGTTCGATGATGGCGGTGATCTTGGCGCCGTCCTCCTCGGAGAGGAATTTCGCCGCGTGATAGCCCACATTGCCGAGGCCCTGCACGATCACCCGCTTGCCGTCCAGCGTGCCGGACATCCCGGCCTTGGCCACATCCTCGGGGTGGCGGAAGAACTCGCGCAGGGCGTATTGCACACCGCGGCCCGTCGCCTCCACCCGGCCCTGAATGCCGCCCGCGTTCAGCGGCTTGCCCGTCACGCAGGCCTTGGCGTTGATGTCGGTGGTGTTCATCCGGGCGTATTGGTCGGCGATCCACGCCATCTCCCGCTCCGAGGTGCCCATATCGGGGGCGGGCACGTTCTGGGCCGGGTTGATCAGATCGCGCTTGATCAGCTCATAGGCGAAGCGGCGGGTGATCATCTCCAGCTCCCGCTCGTCGTATTGGCGCGGGTCGATGCACAGCCCGCCCTTGGAGCCGCCGAACGGCGTCTCCACCAGCGCGCATTTGTAGGTCATCAGCGCGGCCAGCGCCTCCACCTCGTCCTGATTGACGTTCAGCGCGAAACGGATGCCGCCCTTCACAGGCTCCATATGTTCCGAATGCACCGAGCGGTATCCGGTGAACGTTTCGATCTTGCCGCGAAGGCGAACCCCGAAGCGCACGGTATAGGTGGAGTTGCAGACCCGGATCTTCTGCTCCAGTCCCGGGCTGAGATCCATGTAGCGCACCGCGCGGTTGAACATAAGATCGACGGATTCGCGGAAGCTCGGTTCGCCTGCGACGGCCATGGGTTCTCTCCTCATCAGAACGGCACCAGAGGTAGAGCAGTGGCCCCCATGCCTCAACCTAGAAGATGCGCGGGGCTGGCGAAACCGTGATGACGCTTTGCCGCGGCGCGGGTCTTCGCCCGGCGGCCTTCGTGCCTTATGTTGCACCCGATACCCCTTCTGGAACCGGGAACAGGCATGGACGACACGCACTCCGCCACGATGCGTTCGGGCGACCGCTACGCGCGCGAACTCGAACGGCATCTGGGCTGGCTGGACACCTTCACCTCCACCGCGCTGGGCGTGTTGTCGGCGGCATCGGGCATCTACACCTACCTTGGGGTGCGCACGCTTCTGGACAATCCGGGCCTTTGGACGACCTTTGCGGCGCTGTCCTATTCCATTGCCGTTTCGGTCGGCATCTTCGTGTTCTGGTCCTATATGATGCGGCTTTTGCCGGCGGTGCGCAGCGCGGCCTCGCGCATCGGGCTGCTGCTGGCGATGGCGCTGGGCTGCGTGGCGATCATCGCCATGTCCTCGTGGCTGAACGCCGCCGCCCTTGCCGGATCAGCGGCGGTGGAGCAGCATATGGCCAACACCACCCAAGGCTATCAGGCCGCGCTGGAGCGGGCCCATGCTAATGCCGTCGCCGGCCAGTCGCTGACCCGCGATGTCGCGCGCGTCCGTCAGAGCTTTGCCGATCTGTCCGAACAGGAGGCCGGGGGCAATCTGTCGGGCTTTGCCGGTCGGGGCGCGGTGTTCCGTGTGCTGACCCAGAAGGGCGCGGAGCTTCAGGCGCTGGAGGATCAGCTGAACGGCGTCGCTGAACCGATCGACGCGGCCTTTGCCGAAGGCAACGCGATCCTGAGCCGAATGCGCAACCTCTCGGTCGAGCCGGGGCCGGTGGAGGAACGGACCGTCCGCTTCTCCGAGGAGGCGGTGAACCTGTCGGGCTTGATCGCCCGGATGCGGCAGTTGAACCCGGCGCCCCTCGTGGCGCGGGCGGCGCAGGATCTGTCGGATGCGGTGGTGCTGCCCGAACTTGATGGCACGACCGAGCAGATGCGCGCGGGGCAGTCCAGCACCATCACGTCGGTCCTGACCTTGGTGGAGCAGCGCGCCCGCACCCTGTCGGAGGCCGCGGGCGAGGTGATCGCCCTGCCCCAGCCCGACGAGGCCGCCTATACCCCCATGTCCGCCGCCGATGCCGTGATCGCCTATGCCGGGAACTTCGTTCCGGCTTGGGCGGGGGCCATCTCCATCGACCTGCTGCCGGCGGTGCTGGTCTTCATTATCATGGTCACGCAGGCCGCGATCCGCAGTGGGCGCGGCGAAGGCGTGACGGACGATCATATGACGGTGGGCGAATTGCGCGCGGCACTGGCGGCCGCCGAACTGCTGCGCCGCCCGACCGAGGCAGAGGCCGCGCGCCCCGCCCTTGCCCGCCCGGCGGAGTGAGCGATGGCCCGGCTACGAACCCCGCAGGGCGCGCTGCGCGCGATCCTCCTGTCCCAGATGGTGCTGGGGGCGGCGCTCGTGGCGCTGGACCTTTATGGCGCCAGCGGCGGCGAAGCCTCGCCCGCCCTGTTCGCCCCGCCTGCCGAGGGGCCGAGCGTGCGCCCCTACCGCCCCGATCTGCGCCCCGGCACGCCGGGAACCCCCGCCATGCGGCCCATGCCGGACCGCCTCGTCTTCGAGGAGGACGAGGGCGGCACCATCCGCATCACCGGCCAGATCGCGCCCGGCGATGCCGACCGGTTCGCCGCGTGGCTGGATCAGACGCGGCCCGGCGGCACGCAGGTCGCGCTCGACAGTTCGGGCGGGTCGGTGTCGGACGCGCTGGCGATCGGACGCACGATCCGCGCCGCGGGCTATGACACCGATGTGCCGCAGGGCGCGGTCTGCATGTCGGCCTGCCCCTATGTGCTGGCAGGGGGCGTTGCCCGCAGCGCCGAAGGGGTGGTCGGGGTCCATCAGCATTACTACGGGGAAAACACCCTGCTGCCGACGTTCATGGCCGTGAAGGACGTGCAGCGCGGACAGGCCGCCGTCATGGACTACCTGACGGAGATGGGCGTGGACCTGCGCATCATGAGCTATGCCCTGCGCACCCCGCCCGAGGAGATCAACGTCCTCGATGCCGATCTGATGCAGGATCTGGCGCTGACGACGTAGCGGCGGCGCCCCGATCCGCGCGCGGATGCGGCACAGATCACATCCGTTCGTACTCGATCACCCGTGCGCGGCTAAGCGACAGTTCGATCCGATCCTCATTCAGGCGCCGCAGGCAGATCCGGCGCGGAGTGCCCTGATCGTGCACCGTGAACAGCCACCGCCCCCGCCCCAACGGCACCAGCGGCGCGCGTTCGGCCTGCGGGCCGCGCCCCCATAGGGCATGCCCCGCACCGATCCGCAGGGTCGCGCCATGGGCATGCCAGTCGCCGTCCGGGCTGGGGGTGCCGTCGTCCGTGGCTGGTTCGAGCCGGACGGGCAGATGCCCGATCTCCCCCTCCAGCGCGCCATCCGGCGCGGGGCGCAACCGCACCAGCGCATGGGCGGGCGTGGAGACGGCCCAGCCATCGTCCATCACCAGCGCCTCCTCGGCGTCGCGCAGGGTGATGCTGCCGGAACGCAGTTCGGCCCAGAGGTTCCCCTCGGGCGCGGCATAGAGGCCCGGCGCGGCAAGGCTGGCCGCAGGGCGCGCATCGTCCCGCACCCCAAGCAGCACGCGCATCAATTGCTGGGCAAGGCCGGTGGCGGCGACATCCTCGCGGTTGCACAGCACGACGATCCCCGCCCCCGTCTTCGGGTCCAGCAGAAAGCCCGAGCGGTATCCCGGCTGCGCGCCGCCATGCCCCGGAAGCCGCCGCGCCCCGATCGTGGTCAGGCTGATCCCGAGGCCGTAGCCCGTCCCCACCCCGGACCGCAGCGGCACCGGCGCCGAAAGGGTCGCGCACTCCGGCCGCGTCATCAGATCCGCCAGCCAGACCGCAAGATCGGTGGCCGACCCGGCCAGCGAGCCCGCCGCAGAGATATGCATCCCCTGAAACCCCACGCGCCAGCCATCGGCGCAAGGCACATGCCCCGGCACGAGGCCCGGCAGTGGATCGCTCCAATATTCCATCGCTCGCATCCCGGTGCCGAGCCGCGCCGCCTGCGCCGCCACCTGATCCGCAAAGCGCACGCCCCGCCGCTCCAGCGCCGCCTCCACCAGCCGGTATCCGGCGTTGGAATAGGCGACTTCGGTCCCCGGTTCGGCGTTCAGGCGGGGGATGCCCGCCGAAAAGGCCAAAAGCGCCGCCTTATCCGTCACCGAGGCCGTCCCGAGGCCCAGAAGCGTCAGCATCTCGCGCGTGTCGGGAAGGCCGCCCTGCATCGACAGCGCCTGCCGCACGGTGACGGAGCCCGGCGCGGGCGCAAGCTCGGCCAGCTCCTCGCCCAAGGGCAGATCGAGCGGCAGCACGCCCGTCCGCAGGACCGTCTCCGCCAGCACATGCTTCGTGACGGAGGCCCAGCGCATGGGGCTGTCCGCCGAAAGGGGTGCCGCCTCGCCGATCCGCGCCACGCCCCCCGCGACCGACAGCCGGATGCCGCCGCGATCGAACCCGAGAATCACTCCGCCCGGCGACGCTCTGCCCCATTCCTCGACGATGGCCGAAGCCCTTTCGGCCGCTGCGGCCCAATGCATCAGCATGCGATCCTCCATCCACACGGACCGGAGTGTCCGCCCAAGCCCGCGAAGGTCAACCCCCCGAATACGGGTTCCGGCAGCGCGCCCGCGCAGGCATACTGGCGAAAACTGGAAAAGAGAGAGCGTATATGAACGCCGCCATCGCTGTCCTGAACTCGATCCTGTGGGACTACATCCTCATCTATGGCTTGCTGGCCGTCGGGCTGTTCTTCACCCTGCGCCTCGGCTTCCTGCAATTTCGGCATTTCCCGGAGATGTTCCGATGCGTGACCGGATCGGCGGCATCGGACCGCAACGGCATTTCCCCATTGCAGGCGCTGACGGTCAGCCTCGCATCGCGCGTGGGGACGGGCAACATCGCAGGTGTGGCGGTCGCGATCTATCTGGGCGGGCCGGGCGCGGTGTTCTGGATGTGGATGGTCGCGCTGGTGGGCATGGCCACGGCCTATGCCGAAAGCACCCTCGCCCAACTCTACAAGGTGCGTGAGGGGACGCTCTATCGCGGCGGGCCTGCCTATTACATCGCGCGCGGCCTTGGGCTGCCGTGGCTGGGGGCGATCTTCTCGGTCTGTCTGATCCTTGCCTTCGGCCTCGTGTTCAACGCGGTGCAGGCGAACTCCATCGCGCAGGCCACGAGCGAGGCGTTCGGCTTTCCGACTTGGACGGTCGGTGTCGGCGTCGCCGCTATCACGGCGATCATCATCTTCGGCGGCATCCCCCAGATCGCCCGCGTGGCCGAAATCGTGGTGCCCTTCATGGCAGGCATCTACCTGATCCTCGCGGTTGTGGTCCTTGCGATGAACATCACGTCGGTGCCCAGCGCGTTGTGGCAGATCGTGGGCGGTGCCTTCGGGCTGACGCAGGCCACGGGCGGCGTGGCCGGTGCCATCGCGGCTGCCGCACTGAACGGGATCAAGCGGGGCCTCTTCTCGAACGAGGCGGGTATGGGCTCGGCCCCCAACATCGCGGCCGCCGCCCGTCCGGACCCGCACCACCCCTCCAGCCAAGGCTTCGTGCAGGCGCTGGGCGTCTTCATCGACACGCTGCTCGTCTGCACGGCCACGGCGATGATGATCCTTCTGGCCGATGTCGTCGAACCCGGCAACGGCATCACCGGCACCGTCCTGACGCAAAACGCGCTGAGCGTGCATTTCGGCGCCTTCGGCAACATCTTCATCGCCGTTGCGATCTTCTTCTTCGCCTTCACCTCCATCATCGGCAACTACGCCTATGCCGAAAACGCGCTTGCCTACCTTGGGGGCAGCGGGCGCATCGGGCTGACGGTGCTGCGGATCGCTGCGCTTGGCATGGTGATCTGGGGCGCGGTGCAGCCCGTGCAGACGGTGTTCGATCTGGCCGATGCCTCGATGGGGCTGATGGCGACGATCAACCTCTGCGTGATCGTCCTTCTGTCGGGGACGGTGACGGTGCTGACGCGCAACTACCTTGCCCAGCGCAAGGCGGGGCTGATGCCGCGCTTCCATCTGGCCGATGCGCCGAAACTGACGCGGGGCGTCGATCGCAGCATCTGGAAATAGCGGCGCTCGCGGCCGGGAACCATCGGTGCCCGGCCGCTCTTTCCCCCGGTGAAAGGGGGGCTGTGCCATGGCATCGCGTGCGGTCTGGAAAGGGCAGATACGTCTGTCGCTCGTCTCCATCCCGGTGGAGATTCACAGCGCGACCCAGCCGGGGGCGCGCGTTTCGTTCCGGCAGATCCACGGCCCCAGCGGCAAGCGCGTCCGCTATGAAAAGACCGTGGCCGGGCTGGGGGCCGTCAAGGCGTCCGACATCCTGAAGGGGTACGAGCTGGGGGATGACGAATACCTCCTGCTGAAACCCGAAGAGATCGAGGCCATCCGCCTGGAAACGCGCAAGACGCTGGAACTGGTGCAGTTCGTCGATTACGACGCGATCCCCCCGCTCTATTACGACAAACCCTACTACGTCGTCCCGACCGACGATCTGGCCGAAGATGCCTACCGTGTCGTGCGCGATGCGCTGCGCAAGGCGCGCCGGGTCGGGCTTGGCCAACTGACGATGCGGGGGAAGGAGTATCTCTGCGCCCTGCGTCCCTGCGGCGACGGCCTCCTGATGGAAACGCTGCATTACGCCGATGAGATCCGAAAGGCCGATCCGCTTTTTGCGGGCATCGAGGACGCCCCCGCAGATGAGGAGCTTCTGGCCGTCGCGACCCAGCTCATCGATCGCAAGACCGGCCCCTTCGAGGCGGACCGCTTCACCGATCATTACGACAAGGCCCTGCGCGAACTGATCGAGGCGCGGCGCCGCAACCGCAAGACCCCGCGCACCAGCGCCGAGGATGACGCCGCCCCGACCAAGGGCAGCAATGTCGTCGATCTGATGGAGGCGCTTCGGGCCAGCCTCGATACCCCCGGCGGCAAGAAGCCCGCGAAGAAACCGCGCAAGACCCCGGCAAAGCGCGGCACCAAGGCGTCCTGAGCCATGGACCCGCTGGACACCTACCGCCGGATGCGCGACTTCGCCGCGACGCCGGAGCCTTCGGGCACGGGTGGGGTGTCCGCGGGGCCAGCCCTGCGCTACGGCGTTCAGATGCATGATGCAACGCGCCTGCATTGGGATCTGCGGCTGGAATGGCGCGGCGCCCTTCTGAGCTGGGCCGTGACGCGGGGGCCGTCGCTGGATCCGGCAGACAAACGCCTTGCCGTGCGGACCGAGGATCACCCCCTCGATTACCTGACCTTCGAAGGGACCATCCCCAAGGGCCAATATGGCGCCGGAACCGTGATGCTGTGGGATATCGGCTGGTGGCAGCCCTATCACGACGTGGCCGATGGGCTGGCCAAGGGGCATCTGCATTTCGCGCTGCATGGGCGGCGCGCGGGGGGCGGGTATTCCCTGATCCGCATGAAGGGAAAGCGGCAGGGCGATGCCAAGCGCGAGAATTGGCTGTTGATCAAGGAGGACGATGCCGCAGCGGACCCCGAGGCCAAGCATTTCGCCGCGCCGGATGCCCGCAGTGTGGCCACGAACCGCACATTGGAACAGATAGGGAACAACGCCCCGGCCCTGCCCTTCGGCCCCAGACGTCGCCATGCGATGCCCGCCTTTCACGAACCGCAACTTGCCACCGCCGTCGATACGCCCCCCACGGGTGCGGAATGGCTGCACGAGGTGAAGCTCGATGGCTATCGCGCGCTGATCGGCCTTGGAAAGGACGGGGTGCGCATCTTCACGCGCAGCGGCCTCGATTGGTCGGACCGCTTTGCCGAACTGCTGCCCCCGCTGGCCGACCTGCCCTGCGATGCCGCCCTGATCGACGCGGAGATCGTGGCCGGTGCCGGATTGCAGGGGTTTTCCGCATTGCAGGCCGCGATCAAGGCGGGCGGTCCGTTTCAGGTCTATGCCTTCGATCTTCTGTCGCTGAACGGGGCCTCCCTGACCGGCCAACCGCTGACGAAACGCCGCGCAGCCTTGGAGCGTCTTTTGGCGAAGGCTCCGCCCCGTGGGCCGGTTCGCCCGTCGCCCGTCCTTGGCGGCGCGGCACAGGACGCGCTGGCCGCCATCTGCGCGGCAGGCGGCGAAGGGCTAGTCTCGAAGCTGGCGCAGGCCCCCTATCGCAGCGGGCGCGGCACGTCATGGCAAAAGACGAAATGCATCCGCCGGGCGGAGTTCCTGATCTGCGGCTGGATGCCTTCGGACAAACGCGGGCGCACCTTCGCCTCGCTGCTCCTCGCCACGGCCGAAGGGGGCGGCCTCGTCTATCGCGGCAAGGTCGGAACGGGGTTCGACACGGTCGCGCAGGAGGACATCATGGCCCGCCTCGCCCCCCTTGCCCGCAAAAGCCCGCCCCTCAGCGCCCCGAGGGCCGAGGTGCGGGGCGCGAAATGGGTCGATCCGCAGCTTGCGGCCGAAATCCTGCATGCCGAACTGACGAGCGATGGCCGCTTGCGCCATGCCCGCTTCGTTGCCCTGCGCGAGGACAAAGCCCCAGAAGACATCGCCCTCGATCCCCCCGTGGAGGTTCAGATGGATCACGGCACCCGCCCCCGGATCGCCGGCATCGGCATCAGCCACCCAGACCGCCTGCTGTTCCCCAAACCCCGCATCACGAAACAGGCCCTTGCCGAATATCACGAGGCGATGGCCGACCGCCTCCTTCCCACCCTCAAGGACCGCCCCGCCGCCCTTTTGCGCCTGCCCGAGGGGCTGGACGGGGAACGGTTCTTTCAGAAGCATCCGGGCAAGGGCTTTCCCGATGCCATCCGCAGCGTCCGCGTGCCCCAAGCCGATGGAAGCGCCGCCGACCATATGTGCATTACCGATACGGCGGGGCTCGTGGCCGCCGTTCAGATGGGCACCGTGGAGTTTCACCCATGGGGCGCCCGGCGCGATCGGCTGGACCGGCCCGAGCGGCTGGTCTTCGACCTCGACCCCGACGAAGCGCTCGGTTTCGCCCGCGTCCGCGAGGCCGCGCTGCATGTGCGGGACCGGCTGGCCGATCTGGGGCTGCCCTCATGGGCGATGGTGACGGGGGGCAAGGGGGTGCATGTCATCGTTCCCCTGCGCCGCACCGCAAGCTGGCAGACGGCGAAGATCTTCGCCCAGCTTTTCGCGACGCTTCTGGCCGAGGATGCTCCGGGCGCCTACACCGCCAGCATGTCGAAGGCCCAGCGCAAGGGGCGGATCTTCGTCGACTGGCTGCGGAACGAACGTGGGGCGACGGCGGTAGCCCCCTTCTCGGTCCGGGCACGGCCCGGCGCGCCGGTCGCGGTCCCCGTCGCATGGGATGAATTGCGTCGTCTGCGCCGGGCGAACGGGTTTTCGATGAAGGCCGCGCAAACGCGCAGCTGGGCCGATCTGGACGTGCCGGAGCCTGCGGGGCTGAACAAGGACGTTCTGGCGCGGCTCGAACGAAAATAGCGCCCCGGTGGGGCGCCATCTTATCAGTAGTTCGCGGGGGGATCGCTTGCGGGGAAGGACTCGTCGCTTTCCTCGTCTTCCTTCTTCCACGTCTCGGGCGGATTTTTCATCTGGCCCGGGCCGGCGGGACGAACGTCGTCCTTGGTCGGCACGTCTTTCGGCTTGTCATCGGACATGATGCCCTCCTTCGTTGCATGATCAGAACGATCCGCCTCGGGATCGGTTCCCGGTTCGCGCCGGGCGATGGCGAATTGCAGCGCATCGAGGCTGACCCCATGATCGCCGCGCGTCGTCACGCAGCCGGGGGCCGGAACGAGGTGCCATTCCGCATCCAACGGCATGAACGCCGTATCGGTGCTGAAATTGACGAGAAAGCGCATCTCCTCCTCTTCGTGTCGGCGGCGCCAACTGATGATCGGCGCGCGTTCGCCCTGCGACATCGCCTCGGTTCCAAGGCGCAGAAGATCGCTGTCCTTCCGCCATTTGGTGAAATCGGCAAGGAACTGCATGACGGAGCCCTCCTGCCCATCCTGCCGCGCGACCGACAGCGGCAGATGCTCGGCCGGCATCGGCAGCCATGGTTTGACGGTGGAAAAGCCGCCATAGGGTTCCTCATCCGTCCATGGGAAGGGCGTGCGGGCACCGTCCCGCCCCTCGAAGGTGGGCCAGAACGCCTTGGCCCACGGGTCCACCATATCCTCATAGGCGAGTTTGGGGTGCGGCAGGCCCAATTCCTCGCCCTGAAAGATCACACCCCCGCCCTTCAGCGTCATCTGCATGAAGAGCAACATCTTCGCCGCCGCCACCCGATGCTCGCCGATGGCGAAATGCGTCAGGTTGCTGACCGCGCGCGTGGAGTCGTGGTTGGTGAACACATTATAGAGCCAACCATTGCCTAGAAACTCCTCGCGCCGGTGCAACTGTCCGGTGATGGCATCCACATCCGGGCGGCAGTTGATCAGCCCGAAATCGTAGACGGCATGCAGCCGCTCCCCTTCTTGCGTGAAGTCCGAGGCGTGGCGGATGGTGTCGATATCGGCGATCTCCCCGATCAGGACGACATCCTCGGCCTCGGCGAATGTGCGCAGACGGCGGAAGATGTCGTCGCTGCCTTCGGCATGCCGGTCGAAGATGTGGTGCTGCGCGCCGAAGGGATTGGTCGGCCCGCCGCCGATCAGGGCGTTGGACCCCTCGCGCCCGACCGGCGGGTTCGAGCGCAAGTCCCGGTCCCAACTGACGCATTGCGCGGCGTCGATGCGGAACCCATCGATCCCGAGATCGGTCCAGAACCGCATCTCGGCCAGAAGATGATCCATCACCTCGGGATTGTGAAGGTTCAGCGCCGGCTGCTCCTTCAAGAACGGGTGGTAGTAGTATTGCGCGCGGCGCGGCTCCCATTCCCATGCCGGGCCACCGAACGAGGACAGCCAGTTGTTCGGGGCGCACCCGTCGCGCGCCTTGTCGGCCCAGACATACCAATCGGCCTTGGGGTTGTCGCAGCTTTGGCGACTTTCCCGGAACCACGGATGTTCGTCCGAGGTGTGGCAGGGAATGAAATCGAGCAGCAACTTCAACCCCCGTTCATGCGCCGCCTGCAAGAGGGACATGAAATCGTCCATTGTCCCCGCCGTCGGATCGACCAGCCGGAAATCGGTGATGTCGTAGCCGAAATCCTTTTGCGGCGATTTGTAGAACGGCGAGAGCCAGATCGCATCGACCCCGAGGCCCGCGATATGGTCCAACCCCTCCAGAACGCCGCGCAGATCGCCGATCCCATCGCCGTTCGTGTCGCGAAAGCTGCGGACATAGACCTGATAGATCATCGCGCCGCGCCACCAGTCGCGGTCGATCTTGTCCGAGAGAGGTTCGTAGCGTGCTGGCCGTGCCATGGCGTTCCCCCCTCAGCTTCCGCGTTCGAAGAAGGCCGCGCCATAGGCCGGCAGGCGCACGTCGTCGCCGCGGCGCACACCGCCGAAGCCATGCCCCTCCATCGCGGGGCCGACCTCGGCCTCGGGCAGATGCACCACCTCTTCCTGACCGCCGAAATTGAAGGCGCAGGTGATCACGCAATCGCCCAGCATCCGCCGGAAGGAGAGGACATTCTCTGTCGTCTCGATGAACTCCATCCCACCTTCGCGCAGAACGGCCTTGTCCTGCCGCCATGTGAGGAACTGGCGCATCCGGTTCAGGGTAGAGCCGGGAAGCGCCTCCTGCTTGCTCACCGCCAGCTCCGCGTGTTCGGACACGACGGGAAGCCATGGATCCACCTCCGAGAAACCGGAATGGGGGGCGCCCTCCTGCCACGGCATTGGCGTGCGCGCGCCATCGCGTCCCTTGTAGGCGGGCCAGAACTCCTTGCCGTAGGGGTCGATAATGCGATCATGCGGGATCTCGGCCTGCGGCAGGCCCAACTCGCTGCCCTGATACAGGCACATGGCCCCGCGCAGACACGAAAGTGCGGCAAGGATCACGGTCACCTCTTCGGGGCGATCCTCGGCCCCGAGCCGCGTGATCGCGCGCGAGAAGTCGTGATTGTCCATCGCCCAGCACGGCCAGCCGCTGTCGTCGTCATGCCCCAAATCCCGCGCCACATCGCGCAGCATCCGCGGCGAGATGTGATGCGCCCCCGTCAGCCAATAGCCATAGGCCAGTTGCAGACGCTTCACGGCGGTGTATTCGCGGTGGATGCGGACGGCATCGCTTTCGTTCAGCTCGCCCAACAGGGCGCGGTCGCCATAACCGTCGCAAAGGGCGCGCAGCTTTTCGAGGAAGGCCACCGTCTCGGGGCGCGCGATGTCATAGACGTGCTGCTGCTGGGAATAGGGGTTGAAGCGGAATGCCTCCCCTTCGGGGATGTTCGGGTTCGGGGGATTGTCCCGCAGTTCGAGATCGTGGGCATAGAAGGTGCAGACATCCAGCCGGAAGCCGTCCACCCCCATGTCCAGCCAGAAGCGGCAGGTGTCCAGAACGGCCTGCTGCACTTCGGGGTTGTGATAGTTCAGATCGGGCATCTGCCGCAGGAAGTTGTGCAGGAAATACTGCCCGCGCCGCGGCTCCCACTGCCAAGACGATCCGCCGAAGACCGACAGCCAGTTGTTCGGCACGTTGCCGTCGGGCCGCGCATCGGCCCAGACGTACCAATCGGCCTTGGGATTGTCGCGGCTTTCGCGGCTTTCGAGGAACCACGGATGCTGATCGGCGGTGTGCGAGAGCACCTGATCCATGATCACCCGCAGGCCCAGCGCATGCGCCCGGTCCAGCAGCGCGCGGAAATCGTCCAGCGTGCCGAACAGCGGATCGACCGCGAGATAATCGGACACGTCATAGCCGAAATCGAGCATCGGCGATTTCACGAAGGGCGAAATCCAGACCGCGTCGGCGCCCAGCGCCGCCACATGGTCCAGACGTTGCGTGATCCCCTTCAGATCACCCACGCCGTTGCCGGTCGTGTCCTGAAAGCTTCGCGGATAGATCTGGTAGATGACAGCGCCCTTCCACCAGTTCGCATTGCGGGTGGCCTCGGTCATGCAACCTCCTTTATCTGTCGGCATGCATGACGGCTAACCCCTCCCCGGCGTACGAGTTCCGAAATTGGCGCCCTGCGATGCGCCCCAATGGCCGTTGCGGGTCGACATCCGGGACATGGCGCTAGATCAAGGACCAGATCACGTTCCCTCAAGAGGGAGTGACACGGGGAACCCTGTCAAAGCGGAGGCAAGCATGTCCGAAACAACCTACCACGATTCAACATGGGTGCGGGCGGGACGCCCGCGCAGGGGGGCGTGGCGCGCGGCGGCGATCGTGCTGGCCCTCGTCCTTGGTGTGTTCGGCGCCGCGCTTCTGGCGGGGGGCGTCTGGCTGATCGTTCTGGGCGGAAGCTGGTACTATGCGATCGCAGGCTTCGGCCTTCTCGTCACCGCCTGCCTGCTGGCCATGCAGAACCGCGCGGCGCTTCCTGTCTATGTGCTCGTCTGGATCGGCACGCTGATCTGGGCCTTCTACGAGGTCGGGACCGACTGGTGGGCGCAGGTGCCGCGGCTCGTCGCGCCGACGGTGGTTCTGATCCTCATCCTTCTCGTGCTGCCGGGCCTCGGCCGCAGCCGCACACGCTGATCGGGGGAACGACATGACACGCAGCATCCTGAACACCGGCGCGCTGGCCGCGCTTCTCGCCTCCACCGCGCTGCCGCTGGCGGCCCAAGGCACCGACCCGGCCCCCGCGCCCGAACAGACCGCCCCGGCCGAGGCGCAGCCCGCCCCCGAGGTCGAGGCGCCCCCCGCCGCCGAAGCCCCCCCGATCGAGCCGTCGCCGCCCGCCGCCGAGGCCCCCGTTCCCGAAGGCGTCGGCCCCGCCCAATCCGACGAGGTTCCGGACCCCGAGGTGATGGAAGAGGCACGCGCCGCCCGTCCGCAGCCCGAGGTGGGCGCCGATTGGCCGTTCTGGGGCGGCAACGCGCAGGCGGACCGCTATTCCCCGCTGGATCAGATCAACACCGACAATGTCGGCCAGTTGGAGCGCGCCTTCGTCTATCGTACGGGCGACATGCCCGAGGGCAGCGCCGAGGGCAAATATGCCGGCGAGACGACGCCGCTGAAGATCGGTCATCAGCTGGTGATGTGCTCGGCCAAGAACATCCTCATCTCCATTGATGCGGCCACGGGCGAAGAGCTGTGGCGCCACGATCCGGGCGTGTCGAACGATGCGATCCCCTATTCCGCCTCCTGCCGCGGGGTATCGGCCTATACCGCGCCGGATCTGGGCGAGGATGCCGCCTGCAAGACGCGCATCATCGAAGGCACGATCGACGCACGCCTGATCGCGGTCGATCTGGCCACGGGCGAGCCTTGTGCCGATTTCGGCAATGACGGTCAGGTGGATCTGTGGGAAGGCATCGGCGAGAAGGTTCCCGGCTGGTACGCCGTGACCGCGCCCCCCGCCATCGTGCGCGGCATCGTCGTGACGGGCGCGCAGGTGAAGGACGGTCAGGCCGAAGACGCGCCCTCGGGTGTCGTGCGCGGCTATGACGCCGTGACGGGCGAATTCGCGTGGGCCTGGGATCTGGCCAATCCTGGGGTGCATGACGAACCGCCCGAGGGCGAGACCTACACCCGCGGCACCCCGAACATGTGGACCACCGCCACCGCCGACGAAGAGCTCGGCTATGTCTATCTGCCGCTCGGCAACTCCTCGGTCGATTACTACGGCTCCAACCGCTCGGATCTGGAGAACCAATGGGCGACCTCGCTCGTCGCGCTGAACGTCCTGACGGGGGAGCCGGTCTGGTCCTTCCAGACGGTGCGCCACGACGTCTGGGATTACGACCTCGGCAGTCAGGCCAGCCTTCTGGACTTCCCCACGGGCGAAGGCACCACGGTTCCGGCCATCCTGCTGCCCTCCAAGCAAGGGGACATCTACATCCTCGACCGCGCCACGGGCGAGCCGCTGACCCCGGTCGGCGAAGTCGATGCGCCGGTCGAAGGCAGCGTGGAGCCGGAATTCGTCTCTCCGACGCAGCCGACCTCGGAATGGCACACCCTGCGCAAGGATGACCTGACCGAGCGGGATATGTGGGGCTTCACCCCGATCGATCAGTTGTGGTGCCGCATCCAGTTCCGCCGCGCCCATTACGAAGGCTTCTACACGCCGCCGTCGGCCGACCGTCCGTGGATCCAGTATCCCGGGTACAACGGCGGATCGGACTGGGGTTCGGTCGCGATCGACACCGATCGCGGAATCATCGTCGCCAACTACAACGACGTTCCGAACTACAACCAGCTGATCCCGCGCGATCGGGCCGACGAAATGGGCCTGAAGCCGATCAACGAGCAAGAGGCCGGATCCTCCGAAGGGGGCCGTGCCGAAGGTGCGGGCGATCCGCAGGCGGGCTCCCCCTATGCGATCAACGTGAATGCCGGCTGGCGCAACACGGGCACGGGCGTGCCCTGCACCGCCCCGCCCTATGGCGGCATCCGTGCCATCGACCTGAACACCGGCGAGACGCTGTGGGATACCCCCATCGGCACCGCCCGGCGCAACGGTCCCTTCGGCATCCCGTCCTATCTGCCGATGAAGATCGGCACGCCCAACAATGGCGGTTCGGTCGTGACGGCGGGCGGCATCATCTTCATCGGGGCCGCGACGGACAATCTGGTGCGCGCGATCGACATCCAGACCGGCGAGACGCTGTGGCAGGACGTGCTGCCCGCAGGCGGTCAGGCCAACCCCATCTCCTATGAGGTGGATGGCCAGCAGTATCTGCTGATCGCGGCGACGGGGCACCACTTCATGGAAACCCCGATCGGCGACTACATCATCGCCTACAAGCTGCCGAACTAATCGCAGCGCGCCGCCCCCACCGGGGCGGCGCATTCCCATCCCCATCTTCGCCCCCGCGCACCCTATACAAGCCGAAGTGGCAGCGCTAAGCCCGTGTGGCACATGGCAGCAGGATGGACAGGATGAAATTTCTCGCACGATACGGCATAGATACCTACATGCTGCTGCTGATCCTGACGGTCTGCCTCGGGGCGGTCCTTCCGGTGTCGGGCGTGGCGGCGGATGTGCTGAGCACGATCACCTATTGTGCGGTGGCGCTTCTGTTCTTCCTCTATGGCGTGCGGCTCAACTCCTCCGAGGTGATCGAGGGCATGACGAACTGGCGCCTTCAGGGCGCGAGCTTCGCGGCAACCTTCGTCTTTCTGCCGGTCCTTGGGATTCTGATCGCGACGATCCTGTCGCCGGTGTTGGGCGAGCCGCTGACCATCGGCATCCTGTTCCTGTCGATCCTGCCCTCCACCATCAACTCCTCCATCGCGTTCACGGGGATGGCGGGCGGCAACGTGTCGGGGGCGATCTGCTCGGCGTCGATGTCGAACCTGATCGGGGTCGTGCTGACGCCGGCACTGGCGGCGCTGGTGCTGCATCAGGGCGGCGTGTCGATCAGCGCCGATGCGGTGGTGAAGATCGCAACGCAGATCCTGCTGCCCTTCGTGCTGGGCCAGATCCTGCGCCGCTGGCTCGCGCCCTTCGTGCTGCGTCACAAACCGCTGACGCTCTTCGTCGATCGCGGCTCGATCTTGCTGATCGTCTATTCGGCGTTCAGCGCCGGCACCGTCGCCGGGATCTGGGGCGCCATTCCCCCGCTGACGCTGGTGATCCTGTTCGCGGTGATCCTCGGCTATCTCGTCATCACGATGCGCGGGGTGATCCTGCTGGGGCGCCTGACCTTGCGGAACGAGCGGGACCGCGCCGCCCTCTTCTTCTGCGGATCGACGAAAAGCCTTGCCAGCGGCCTGCCCATCGCCCTTGCCCTCTTCCCGGCCGAGATGGTCAGCACCACCGTCCTGCCGCTGATGATGTATCATCTGACGCAGCTCTTCATCTGCGCGGTGATCTCGCAGCGGATGGCGGCCCGGTCGCGGGCCGCCTGAGGGGGGATCAGCCCTCGCGGTGCACGCGCAGCGCGGCGAAGGACTGGCTGACGGGCATCACCTCCAGCGTGTTGATGTTCACATGCGCGGGCTGCGTGGCGATCCAGTGGAGCGTTTCGGCCATGTCCTCCGCCGTCAGCGGGTTCGCCCCGGCATAGAGGCTGTCGCTGCTGGCCGCATCGCCCTTGGTGCGGACCATGGTGAACTCGGTCTCGGCCATGCCCGGCTCCAGCACCGTTACGCGCACGCCGGTGCCATGCAGGTCGGTCCGCAGGTTCAGGCTGAACTGCCGCACGAAGGCCTTAGTCGCGCCATAGACGTTGCCGCCCGGATAGGGCCAGTTTCCGGCGGTGGAGGCGATGTTGATGATCCCGCCCTTCCGCGCGATCAGCCCCGGCAGCAAAAGCTGCGTGATGGCGATGAGGCCCTTCACGTTCGTGTCCACCATGGTCATCCAATCATCGAGATTGATGTCCGGCGCGGGCGTCGTGCCCAAGGCAAGGCCCGCATTGTTGATCAGCAGGTCGATCTGGGCCAGATCCTCCGGCAGGCTCGCGAGCGCGGCGGACATGGCCTCGCGGTCGGTGATGTCGAAGGCGATGCCGTGGAACTGGGGCCCAAGCTCTTCGCCCAGGGTCTGAAGGCGGTCCTGCCGCCGCCCCGTGCCGATCACGCGCCAGCCGCCCGCAACGAAACGCCGCGCGGTGTCGCGCCCGAACCCGGATGTGGCCCCGGTGATGAGAACCGTCTTCATGAATGCGTCCTTTCCTTTTGCGGCAAGGTGACGCCGCCCGCCGCAGGGTTCAATCCTGAAAAAAGCGCATCAAGCATGGAACCTACCCGTCCCTTACGGGTTGTAGGGGCCAATCGGGTGGCCGGACGGCACACCCGCAACACGCGTCGGCAATCGGCGCATCGTACGGTGGGCAGGATCATGGCAGCAGAGCAGACAGGGCGTGTCCTCATCGTCGAGGACGAGCTTCTTGTGGCGATGATGATGGAATGCCACTTTCAGGATTTGGGATATGAGGTGATCGGCCCGGCGCTGCGGCTCGATCACGGGCTGGAGCTGGCGCGCAGCGCGGATCTGGATTTCGCGGTGCTGGACGTGAACCTCGGGGCCACGCTGTCCTTCCCGATCGCCGATGCGTTGGCGCGGCGCGACATCCCCTTCTGCTTCGCCACCGCCCATGGTCGCCTCTGCCCCGATCACCGCCATGCGGGCGTTCCGATGCTGGACAAGCCCTTCATGCTGGACGATCTGGAGGATGCGATGCGCAGCGCCACACGGATTGCGGCCTGAAAACGGCCCCGCATCCTTGCCGCAGGCGGATGCCTCGTCTAATCAGAGGGAAATGAGAGGCATTTCCCATGCGTATTCTGATCACGAACGATGACGGCATCAACGCGCCGGGCCTCGAGGTGCTGCACGAAATCGCGCAGGACATCGCCGGCACCACGGGCGAGGTATGGACCGTCGCCCCCGCGTTCGAGCAGTCGGGCGTCGGGCATTGCGTCAGCTACACGCACCCCATGCTCTTCTCGCAGTTGGGCGAACGGCGTTTCGCGGCCGAAGGCAGCCCCGCCGATTGCGTGTTGGCCGCCATCTACGAGGTGTTCGGCGGCGCGCGTCCGGACCTGATCCTGTCCGGGGTGAACCGCGGCAACAACTCGGCCGAGAATGTGCTCTATTCCGGCACCATCGGCGGGGCGATGGAAGGCGCGCTGCAGGGCGTGCCCGCGATCGCGCTGTCGCAGTATATGGGCCCCGGCACCCGCGCCCTCGCCGACCCGTTCGAAGCGGCGCGCACCCATGGCGCGACCCTCGTGCGCCGGCTTCTGGAGCGTGGGATGTGGGACGAGGCGGATTACCGGCTGTTCTACAACATCAACTTCCCCCCGGTCGCGGCGGCGGATGTCCAAGGTGTGCGCGTGGCCGCCCAAGGCTATCGGCGCGACAGCTTCTTTTCGACCGAGCCGCAGATCTCCCCCTCGGGGAAGCGCTTCGTCTGGATCAAGGGCGGCCCGCAAGGCACCACCGCCCCCGGAACCGACGCGGCCGTGAACCTCGATGGCTACATCTCGGTCACGCCGCTGCGCTGCGATCTGACGGCGCATGACAGCCTGAAGGAGCTGGAGGCCGCGCTTGCATGACCGGTGAGGAGGACGAAGATCCCGCGGAACGGCAGATGCGCTTTCTCTATGCCCTGCGCTCGCATGGCATAACGGATGGCCGTGTGCTGACGGCGATGGAAAAGATCGACCGCGGCGCCTTCATCCGGGGGCTGTTCGCGCAGCGCGCCTATGACGACACGCCCCTGCCCATCGCCTGCGGTCAGACGATCAGCCAGCCCTCGGTCGTGGGGCTGATGACGCAGGCGCTGTCGGTCAATGCGCGGGACAAGGTCTTGGAGGTGGGGACAGGCTCCGGCTATCAGGCCGCGATCCTCAGCCTTCTGGCGCGGCGGGTCTATACGGTGGACCGCTACCGCCGCCTCGTCCGCGAGGCGGAGGAGGTGTTCCGCGTCCTGAACCTGTCGAACATCACGACGATGGTGGGCGATGGCAGCCACGGCCTGCCCGAACAGGCCCCGTTCGACCGCATTCTTGTGACCGCCGCCGCCGAAGATCCGCCCGGGCCGTTATTGGCACAGTTGAAGATCGGCGGTATCATGGTGGTCCCTGTGGGCCAGACGGATACGGTCCAGACATTGATCAAGGTCACCCGCACCGAAGACGGCTTCGAATATGACGAACTGCGCTCCGTGCGGTTCGTCCCGCTGGTCGAAGGGCTGGGGGCGGAATGAAGGGCGGCGGACCCGCCGCGAGGGAAAGGTTGGAACGATGGTGATCTCTCATGGGCGGCTGCGCGCCGGAATGGTCCTGTCCGGCGTGGTGCTGCTGGCGGCATGTGCGCAGGGGCCGGTGGACTGGGATCTGCGCTCGGGCCTGAACACGGGCGCGGCGGCGACCAATGCCGCCTCGGACCGGCCGCAGCCGGATGCGCGCGGCGTCATCAGCTATCCGACCTATCAGGTGGCCGTGGCGCGTCAGGGCGATACCGTCACCAGCCTTGCACAGCGCGTCGGCGCCGATGCCGGTGAGATCGCCCGCTTCAACGCCATCGCCCCCGACACCGTTCTGCGCGGCGGCGAGGTTCTGGCCCTGCCGAGCGGCGCGGCCGCGCAGCCCGCCGTCGCGACCGCGCCCGTCTCGGGCCTGCAGACAAGCGCGATCGAGGTAACATCGCTCGATCCCGGCAGCGCGTCCGCACCGACACCGACGCAGGCCCCCACCAGCACCGCCAGCAGCGGCGCGCAACCTGCGCAGCACCGCGTGCAGCGGGGTGAGACGGCCTATTCCATCGCGCGGACCTACAACATCTCGCCGCGCGTGCTGGCGGATTGGAACGGGCTCGATTCGAACCTGTCGCTGCGCGAGGGTCAGGTTCTGCTGATCCCGGTGGATGGGGCGCAGGCCCCGGCCACGCCCGCCTCGGCCTCTGCCGCGACCCCGGCACCGGCCACGACGCCCGCAGCCGCCGCGCCTGCGCCGTCATCCTCGCGGCTTGCGATGCCCGCCAGCGGCAGCATCCTGCGCCCCTATTCCAAGGGCAAGAACGAGGGGATCGACATCGGTGCCGCCGCAGGATCGCCGGTGGTCGCCGCCGAATCCGGCACCGTCGCAGCGATTACGCGCGACACCGATCAAGTGCCGATCGTCGTGCTGCGCCACGACAACAACCTGCTGACGGTCTATGCCGGGATCGACAATGTCACGGTGGAACGCGGCGCATCGGTCAGCCGGGGCCAGCAATTCGCGACGGTGCGCAATGCCAGCCCGGCCTTCCTGCATTTCGAGGTCCGCAACGGCTTCGAAAGCGTCGATCCCGCGCCTTATCTGCCCTGATCGAGGCGCACGCCGCGCCGGGCCGCAAGGTCGGTGAAGAATTGCCACGCCACGCGGCCCGAGCGGGAGCCGCGTGTCGCCTGCCACTCGATCGCCTCGGCGCGCAGGGAATCGTCCGCCGCGATGCCGAAAGCCGCGCAATAGCCGTAGATCATCGCAAGGAAATCGTCCTGCGTGCAGGGATGGAAGCCCAGCCACAGCCCGAACCGGTCCGAGAGGGAGACTTTCTCTTCCACCGCTTCGGAGGGGCTGATCGCGCTCGACCGCTCGTTCTCGATCATGTCGCGCGGCATCAAATGCCGCCGGTTCGAGGTGGCATAGAGCACGACGTTCTGCGGCCGCCCCTCGATCCCGCCATCGAGCACCGCCTTCAGCGATTTATAGTGCTGATCGTCATGGCTGAAGGACAGATCGTCGAGGAACAGGACGAACCGGTGTTCGGACGCGCGCAGATGGGTCAGCAGACGCTGCACGCTGGGCAGATCCTCGCGCGAGAGCTCCACGAGTTTGAGCGGCAGCCCTTCGTCCAGAAGCGTGCCGTGGATCGCCTTCACCAGCGAGGATTTCCCCATGCCCCGCGCGCCCCAGAGAAGCGCGTTGTTGGCGGGCAGGCCTTGGGCAAAATGGCGCGTATTCTCCAGCAGGGTATCGCGCGCCCGGTCCACACCGATCAGCAGCCCCAGATCCACCCGGTCCACGCGCGCCACCGGATGCAAGCGGTCGGGGCCGGTCTGCCAGATGAAGGCATCGGCGGAATCCAGATCCGGCCGAGGCGGCGCGGGAGGGGACATCCGCTCCAGCGCCTCGGCGATCCGTGTCAGGTCTTCAGTCATTTCTTCGCACTGTCCTCGGTGTCGTCATCTTCGAACCACAGGCCCTCGGCCCGGAGTTGCGCCTCGCGCCGCGCCTCGATCCGGCGGATCAGGAAGATCGACACCTCGTAGAGCGGATAGATCGCGCAGAACAGGATCAGCTGGCTCATCACGTCGGGGGGCGTGGCGAAGGCCGACAGCAGCAGGATCGCCACCAGCGCATATTTGCGCACCGAGGCGAGCGCGTCGGCCGAGATGAGGCCCGATTTGCCCATCAGCGTCAGCAGCACCGGAAGCTGGAAGCAGAGGCCGAAGGCGAGGATGAACTTCATCGTCAGGCCGAGATATTCCTGAGCCGAGCCTTGGAACACGATCCCCGCATGCACCGCGCGGTCCGCCACATCCGAAGGCACCGGCGCGTCCTGCCCCTGCTGGAAGCCGAGGAAGAAATCGAAGGCCATCGGCAGGACGATGTAATAGCTGAAGGCCGCCCCGATCAGGAACATGATCGGCGATGCGAGGAGGAACGGCAGGAAGGCGCTTTTCTCGGACCGGTAGAGGCCGGGGGCGACGAAGCGCCACATTTGATAGCCGATGATCGGGAAGGCGAGGACGAGCCCGCCGAAGAAGGCGATGTTCACCGACACGAAGAAGCCTTCTTGCAGGCGGATCATAACCAGCCCGCAATCCTGCCCCCGCTGGGCCAGCGCATCACAGACCGGGTGCGACAGGAAGTTGAAGACGTGCCGCGCAAAGGGGAACACGATGCAGACCGCCGCCACATAGGCAAGAAGCGACCACAGCACGCGCGAGCGGAGTTCCTTCAGGTGTTCCACCAGCGGGGCGCTGCTGTCGTCGATCGTTTCCTCGCGGCTCATCTGTCGGTCTTCTTGGGATGGGGTTTTCGGGGAACGGGCTTGCGCTGCACCGTGGCGCTGTCCACCTTGCGGCGGCGCACCGGCTGCGGCCGCGGCCGGGCGGGCTGCTGGACCGGCGGGGCCTTCAGCGCCTCGGCGGCGGGGGGCGGCGCGGTCACGGCGGCGGCGGAATGGCGCACCTCCTCGGCCGCGGCGACATTCTGCGCGGGCGTCGTGCGGGATGCCCGCATCGGATCCCAGCTTTCGAATTTGGTCGCGGCGGTCTTCACCGCATCAAGGCCGAGCGCGCGCGCCGAAGTCGCCTTGCGCAGATCGCTGGCCACATCGTTCACGCCGCTTTCCTTGGCCGCATCCTCCATCGCGCGCGAGAATTCGCGGGCCATCGACCGGGCCTTCGCGGTGAAGCGCCCGATCTGGCGGAACATCTCGGGCAGGTCCTTGGGCCCGACCACGATCAATGCGATCGTCCCGATCAGGATAAGCTCGCTCCAGCCGATGTCGAACATGCCGCGATCAGACTTTCTTGCGCTCGGCCTCTTCGGGCGTCACGTCGCGGGCCTGATCGACCCGCTGGCGTTCGGCCTCGGTCTCGCTGTCGTTCACGCCTTTCTTGAAGGCCGTGATGCCTTTGCCCACCTCGCCCATGAGCGAGGACACCTTGCCGCGACCGAACAGCACAAGAACGATCACCGCGATCAGAAGAAGGCCCGGCAGGCCGATATTGTTAAGCATCTTGCCACTCCCTGCATCACCGCGCATGCGGTTTGCACCTATGTATGCATTTTCGCGGCCCGTTCAAAGCCCTTTCGGAACCGCGCCGATCACATCGTCAGGTTCGTCTCGCCGCCATCGACCAAGATGTTCTGCCCCACGATGAACCGCGCCTGCTGCGAGCAGAGGAACGCGCAGACCGCCCCGAAATCGGCCGGATCGCCGTAGCTAAGGGTCGGGATGGCCGCTTCGCCCCGGCGGCGGGCTTCGTCGATGTCCACGCCGTCGCGGGCCGCGCGCCCCTGATCCAGCGCATCCGAACGCGCCGTGGCATGGGTGCCGGGCAGGATGTTGTTCACCGTCACCCCATGCGGCGCGACCTGCCGCGCCGTCCCGGCGACATAACCCGTCAGCCCCGAACGCGCCGCATTCGACAGGCCAAGCTGCGCGATCGGCGCGCGCACCGATTTCGAGGTGATGTTGACCACCCGGCCCCAGCCCCGGTCGATCATGCCCGGCAGCAGCGCCGTCATCAGCGCGATCGGGGTCAGCATATTGGCATCGAGGGCCTTTTGAAAATCGCTCCGGTCCCAGTCGGACCACATGCCCGGAGGCGGCCCGCCGGCATTGGTCACGAGGATATCCACCCCGCCCGCAGCCGCCAGAACCCGCGCCTGCCCGTCCGGATCGGTGATGTCGGCGGCGACGGTCTGCACCTCGACGCCGTGGCGGCGCAGACGCGCTGCGGCCTCCTCCAGCGGGGCGGCGTTGCGGGCATTCAGCACGAGCGCGACCCCTGCCCGCGCCAATGCCTCGGCGCAGCCGAACCCGAGCCCCTTCGATCCGGCGCAGACCAGCGCCCGTTTTCCCGCGATTCCCAGATCCATCCCGTCTCTCCCTTACTGGACGCGCGATGCGCCGTGCTGTATGTCGCGGCCATGCTGGACAACCGCCCGACCCTTCCGCCCGAAATTGCCCGACGCCGGACCTTTGCGATCATCTCGCATCCCGACGCCGGAAAAACAACATTGACCGAAAAGTTCCTGCTGTTCGGCGGTGCGATCCAGATGGCCGGACAGGTCCGCGCCAAGGGCGAGGCGCGCCGCACACGGTCCGACTTCATGAAGATGGAGCAGGATCGCGGCATCTCCGTCTCCGCCTCGGCCATGTCATTCGAGTTCGGGCCTTATCGGTTCAACCTCGTCGACACGCCCGGCCACAGCGACTTTTCCGAAGACACCTACCGGACGCTGACGGCGGTCGATGCCGCGATCATGGTGATCGACGGCGCGAAGGGCGTCGAATCCCAGACGCGCAAGCTCTTCGAGGTTTGCCGCCTGCGCGATCTGCCGATCCTGACCTTCTGCAACAAGATGGACCGCGAATCCCGCGATGTGTTCGAGATCATCGACGAGATTCAGGAGAACCTTGCCATCGACGTGGCCCCGGCCTCGTGGCCGATCGGCATGGGCCGCGATTTCGTCGGGGCCTACGATCTTCTGCATGATCGGCTGGAGATCATGGACCGGGCCGACCGCAACAAGGTCGCCGAATCCATCAAGATCACCGGCCTCGACGATCCGCGCCTTGCCGATCACATTCCTGCCGACCTTCTGACGAAGTTCCGCGAAGAGATCGAGATGGCGCGCGAGCTGCTGCCCCGCTTCGACCGGCAAGCCTTCCTCGAGGGGCATATGACGCCGATCTGGTTCGGCTCGGCCATCAACTCGTTCGGGGTGAAGGAACTGATGGACGGCATGGGCGAATACGGCCCCGAGCCGCAGCCCCAGACCGCCAAGGAACGCCAGCTCGACGCCGGCGAGACCAAGGTCGCGGGCTTCGTGTTCAAGGTGCAGGCCAATATGGACCCCAAGCACCGCGACCGCGTGGCCTTCGTGCGCCTTGCCTCGGGGCATTTTGAACGCGGGATGAAGCTGCTGCATGTCCGCTCCAAGAAGCAGATGGCGGTGTCGAACCCCGTGCTGTTCCTTGCCGCCGACCGCGAACTGGCCGAAGAGGCTTGGGCCGGCGACATCATCGGCATTCCGAACCACGGCCAGCTTCGCATCGGCGACGCCCTGACCGAGGGTGAGGCGCTGCATTTCACCGGCATCCCCTCATTTGCGCCCGAACTGCTGCAAGGCGTGCGCGCGGGCGATCCGATGAAGGCCAAGCACCTCGAAAAGGCGCTGATGCAATTCGCCGAGGAAGGCGCGGCCAAGGTCTTCAAGCCCATGATCGGCTCCGGCTTCATCGTGGGCGTCGTGGGCGCGCTGCAGTTCGAGGTTCTGGCCAGCCGGATCGAACAGGAATACTCCCTGCCCGTCCGGTTCGAGCCGTCGCAATTCTCCTCCGCCCGCTGGGTGCAGGGGCCGAAGACGGCGGTGGAAAAGCTGGTGAACGTCAACAAGGGCCATATAGCGACGGACAGCGATGGCGACACCGTGTTCCTGACGCGCCTGCAATGGGACATCGACCGCGTGGTCCGCGATCACCCGGATATCCGGCTGACCGCCACCAAAGAGATGATGGTCTGATCCATGCCCACCTATCCCGGCGCACCCGACACCCTGATCTACAGGTGGCAGAAGCGCCGGAGCCGGATGGACCTTGGCCCCGGAGAGGATCTGCCGCTGGACGCCGACCTTGCGGCGCTGGCGGCGATGCCGGTCGGGCCGGACCCCTTCCCCGAGTCCTCCTCCGGGCATGCCGTGAAGGCGCGCGCGCTGCGCGAGGAATTCGCGGCGGGCACCGAACTTCATCTGCTGAACGGGCTGCTGATCGCCCATCTGCGCAAGCGGCGCTTTCCGCGCGGGGCGCGCAACCTGTTCCACCGCATCTGGGTGGAACAGGGCGAGGTGCTGTGCCGGCAGCTCCCCTCGCGCTGGCTGATCTCGTCGCTGATCACATTCGGCGATCACGGCCAGACCGAGGGGGAGCGGCGGCTTGGCCTGTCGCTCGGGGTCCTGTTCTCGACGATGAAGCTTTATGAGCATGAGCGTCTGCGCTCGGGCCGCGATGCCTCGACCCCGTTTCAAAAGGCGGGCGGCGGCAGCCTGCCCCTTGACATGCCCGGCTTTGCGCTGCGCAGCGGTGGGCTCGACATCAACCTTTTGGCCCCCCTTTGGCAGGCCGCGCTGGCCGAACCCGTCGCCGGCCCCCCGGCCCAAGAGGTTCTGACGCGCCTGAACGACGATCCCCGCGGGCTTTTCGCGCGTCTGCAACGCATGCGCGGCACGGACAGAGACGTGGAAACTTGACGTTTTCGTGTTTTTGCAATAACTGACACACGGGCCGGTTCGGCCAGTGACGCCGGGACGCCCTCGGAAAATGCACGCGTCCCTTCATCCCTTGCGGTCCGATACCGCAACCACAGGACGCAGATGACGAAATTCTCCGACCTCGCGCTTGACCCCCGCGTGCTGAAAGCCGTTCAGGAAGCGGGCTATGAATCGCCGACGCCCATTCAGGCGCAGGCCATCCCCCACGCGCTGGAGGGCAAGGACGTGCTGGGCATCGCCCAGACGGGTACTGGCAAGACGGCCAGCTTCACCCTGCCCATGATCACCCTGCTGGGCAAAGGGCGCGCCCGCGCCCGCATGCCGCGCAGCCTCGTGCTGGCCCCGACGCGGGAGCTTGCGGCGCAGGTGGCCGAAAACTTCGACACCTATGCCAAGCATACCAAGCTGACGAAGGCCCTGCTGATCGGCGGCGTTTCCTTCGGGGAGCAGGACAAGCTGATCGACCGCGGCGTGGACGTGCTGATCGCAACGCCCGGCCGCCTTCTGGACCATTTCGAACGCGGCAAGCTGCTGCTTCAGGGTGTTCAGATCATGGTCGTCGACGAGGCGGACCGGATGCTCGACATGGGGTTCATCCCCGACATCGAACGCATCTTCAGCCTGACGCCCTTCACCCGCCAGACCTTCTTCTATTCGGCCACCATGGCCCCGGAGATCGAGCGGATCACCAACACCTTCCTGCAGAACGCGGTGAAGATCGAGGTGGCGCGTCAGAACTCCACCTCCGCCACGATCGAGCAGAAGCTGATCGCCGTCACGCCGAGCCGCAAGGACCGCAGCGCCGCCGACAAACGGCAGGTTCTGCGTGAATTGATCCGGGCCGAGGGCGCGCAATGCACCAACGCCATCATCTTCTGCAACCGGAAGATCGAGGTGGATGTCGTCGTGAAATCGCTGAAGGCGCATGGCTTCAACGCTGGCGCGATCCACGGCGATCTGGACCAGCGTCAGCGCATGGCGACGCTGGACGGGTTCCGCGAAGGTTCGTTGCAGCTTCTGGTGGCGTCGGACGTGGCGGCGCGCGGGCTCGATGTGCCCTCGGTCAGCCATGTCTTCAACTTCGACGTGCCGACCCACCCGGAGGATTACGTCCACCGCATCGGCCGGACCGGCCGCGCAGGCCGCAAGGGCAAAGCCTTCACGCTAGCGACCCCGGCGGACGAGAAATACGTGACCGCGATCGAAACGCTCGTCGGTCAGGCGATCCCGAAGGATGAGGCCCCGGCCGAAGCCGCCGCACCCGCTCCGGCACCGCGCGCGGAACCCGCGCCCGACCAGCCCGCAGCCGAACCCCGGTCGCGGTCGCGCAGCCGCCGGAAATCAGACCGGTCCGAACCGCAAAACGAGGCGCCGACGCCGGCACTGCAAGCTCCGGCGCAATCGAACGGCCCGGTGGTGGGCCTTGGCGATCATGTGCCAGAGTTTCTGCTGCGCAGCTTCGCGCTGCCCCCCCGCGACGACGCGGATCAGGATTGAAAAAAGGCCCCCAATCGGGGGCCTTTTCTTATTCGTCCTGCAGGCGGGATATGGTGACGGTGGTTTCCGGTTTCTTACCGATCTCCACCACGCCGATCTGCCGGACCATGCGCCGCAGCGCCTCTTCCAGACGATCGTCGTTGTTCAGCAGCTTCGCGCCCGCGCCTTCGAGATATTCCGTCAATTCCCGTTCGAGCGTTTCCGACAGGATGCCGCCGCTCTGGCCACGCTCGGGAAGGCCCATGACCTCCACCCAGACATCGCCCAGAAGATCGTCGCTCTCGTCCAAGATGACGTTGATCATCACATGGCCGTTCAGCGCCAGACGGATCCGATCGCGCACCACGCCGTCGAAGGCCCCGATCAGGATCGAGCCGTCGAGGTAGCTGCGCCGCGTCTCCACCCGCTCCACGATCTTGGGGGCATCGCCCGTCAGATCGATCATCGCGCCGTTCGTGACCAGAAGCGAGCGCGTGCCGCCTTCGGCCCCGACCCGCGCATGTTCGCGCAGATGGCGGTGTTCACCATGCATCGGGATCAGCAGTTCCGGTTTCACGACGGAATGGACCGTGACCAGATCGGGACGGTTCGCATGGCCCGAAACGTGGTAAAGACCGCCCGCATCGTCCTGAAGATCAACGCCTTTTTCGGAAAGCGCGTTCATGATCCGGCCAACTTCGCGCTCATTGCCCGGAATGGTCCGCGAGGAGAAGAGGAAGAGATCCCCCTCCTTCAGTTCGATCCCGAGATATTTGCCGCGGGCCAGTTGGGCCGACGCTGCGCGCCGTTCCCCCTGAGAGCCGGTGACGATCAGCAGCACGTTGTCGCGCGGCATCTCCAGCACTTGCTCGGGGCTGATGGTCGGCGGGAAATCCTGAAGGATGCCCGTCTCGGTCGCCGTGGCGACCATGCGGCGCATCGCGCGGCCCAGAAGGCAGACCGACCGCCCCGAGGCGCGGGCCGCTTCGGCCAAGGTCTTCAGGCGCGCGACGTTCGACGCGAAGGTTGTCGCCACGACCATTCCGCGTGCCCCACCGATCAGCTCGCGCAGCGGGCCGGTCAGCGTGCTTTCCGAACGGCCCGGATGCTGCGTGAAGATATTGGTGGAATCGCACATCAGCGCCTTCACCGGACGTTCCTCGGCGATGGCGGCATAGGTCGCGGGGTCCCACGGCTCCCCCACCACCGGCGCGGGATCGAGCTTGAAGTCGCCCGTATGCAGCACGCGGCCGGCCGGGCTGTCGATCACCAGCGCAGAGCTTTCGGGCACCGAATGGCTGATCGGTACGAACTGAACCGAGAACGGCCCCGCCTCCACGACATCGGGACGCGCCTCGACCGTGGTGATCGTGTCCTTCGGCAGGCCTTGATCTTCCAGCTTGTACCGGCCGATCGCGGCGGTGAAGCGGCGCGCATAGACCGGCGCCTTCAGCTTCGGCCACATATGCGCCAGCGCGCCGATGTGATCTTCGTGCGCGTGGGTGATGAAGATCGCCTCGATCTGGTCGGCGCGTTTCTCCAGCCACGACACGTCGGGCATGATCAGGTCGATGCCGGGCGTCGTGTCCATGTCGGGGAATGTCACGCCCAGATCCACGACGATCAGACGCTCCCGCCCCGGAAGCCCGTAGCCATAGACGTAACAGTTCATGCCGATCTCCCCTGCGCCGCCAAGGGGAAGGTAGATCAGCCGTTCATCCGTCATGTGTTGTCCAGTTCCTGGTTGTGTTGGTGGATCAGCACCAGACCCCACATGGTCAGATCGCCTTCCACAGTATCAAATAGGTCGAAGCCCTGATCGAACAAAGGGGCAAGTCCGCCCGTCGCGATAACCTTCTGCGGACGCTCTCGCTCCCGCCGGATCTCGCGGACGATCCCTTCGACAAGGCCTATATAGCCCCAATACACGCCCGACTGCATGCAGGCCACAGTATTCTTGCCGATCGTCACCGCCGGGCGCGAGACATCGACATGCGGCAGCGCCGCTGCCGCCATGTGCAGCGCCTCGAGGCTGAGGTTCACGCCGGGTGCGATGACGCCGCCGATATAGGCGCCGTCATGGTCCACCACGTCGAACGTCGTCGCCGTTCCGAAATCGACGATGATCAGATCGCCGCCATGCCGTTCATAGCCCGCGACGGTGTTCACCAGCCGGTCCGGCCCCACCGTCGTGCCCTGATCGACGCGCGGCGCGACCGGCAGCGCGCAATCGGGCCGCCCGACGACCAGCGGCCGGCAATCGAAATAGCGGTTGCAAAGAACGCGCAGGTTGAACACCACCCGCGGCGCCGTGGACGAGATGATGACATCCGTCACCGGCTCCGTCACGCCGCCAAGCTGCATCAGCGAGGTGAGCCAGACGAAATATTCATCGGCCGTGCGGGTGTGGTCCGTGGACAGGCGCCACGTTCCGGTGAACTGGCTGCCGTCCCAGGTGGAGAACACCGTGTTCGTATTGCCGCAATCAATGGTAAGGAGCATCGGGAGTGTTCCGGAAGAAAATGTCGGCGGCCGGGATCAGCATGATGCCGGTCGAGGTACGAAGTTCCAGCGCGCCGCTGTCGTCGATCCCCTCGAAGATCCCCTCATGCACCTCGGTCATGGTGCGGGCCGTGATGGGCGCCCCCAAATGGGCGCAGGAGGACAGAAACGCCTTGCGCACCGGGCCGAAGCCCTGCGCCAGCTCTGCCTGCCATCGCTGCATGGCGGGGGCGAGATGGGACAGAAGCTGCGCGGGCGTGATGCGCTGGCCCGTCTCCTCCAAAAGGCTGGTGGGCGGAAGGGCGCGGGTTTCTACGGCCTCGGCAGGTGGGGCACCGATCAGGTTCACGCCCATGCCGATGGCCAGACGGTCATGACGACGCTCCAGCAGGATCCCGGACAGCTTGCGGCCGTTCAGAAGCACATCGTTCGGCCATTTCAGTCGAAAGATCCCCTCCATCCCGGTGACGGCGACACAGGCATCGCGCAGCGCAAGCGCCGCGGCGAAGGACAAAAGCGCCGTCCGTTCGGGCGGAAGGTCGGGTTCGAGGATCAGGCTGCCGTAGAAATTGCCGCGCGGGCTGACCCAGTTGCGCCCGCGGCGGCCGCGGCCGGCCGTCTGCTCTTCGGCAACCACCCAAGCCGGTACGCGCGGCAGCAGGAACCCGTAGGTGTTCGTGCTGTCGACCGTCGGAAGCAGATGACGGTCGACAGCCTCCGGCCAATCAGCGGACAAGGGTTTGTGCGGCCAAGGCGGCTGCGGAGTCGACGCCGAACAGGTTGACCACGCCCAGAAGCACCAGCGCAGCCGACCCCATCAGCACGACCCACGGCACCGTCCCCATCCCGCGATCGAGCTGCGATTCCTCGCGGCCGAAGTACATCAGGAACACGACCCGCAGGTAGTAATATGCCCCGATGACCGACCCGATCACCGCCGCGATGGCAAGCCATGCCATACCGGCATCGACGGCAGCCTGCAGGATGTAGAACTTGGCGAAGAACCCGATGAACGGGGGAACGCCCGCAAGGCTGAAGAAGATCACCAGAAGCGCCAGCGCCTTCAGCGGCTCGCGCTGCGAATACATGCTGAGCGCGTCGATCCGCGTGACCGGGATACCGTCGGTCCGCATGCAAAGGATGAAGGCGAAGGCGCCGACGTTCATCGTGACATAGATCGCAAGGTAGATCAGCATCGACTGCACGCCGATCGCCGTACCAGCGGCCAGACCGACCATCGCGTAACCCATATGCGCGATGGAGGAATAGGCCATCAGGCGTTTGATGTCACGCTGCCCGATCGCCGCGATGGAGCCGACGAAAATCGACAGCACCGCCAGAAGCGCCACCACCTGCGACCAATCGCTCGTGACCGTGCCGAAGGCATCGAACATCAGACGCGCGATCAGTGCCAGACCCGCAACCTTGGGCGCGGTCGCAAAGAAGGCGGTGACCGGGGTCGGTGCGCCCTCATACACGTCCGGCGTCCACATGTGGAACGGAGCCGCCGAAATCTTGAACCCAAGACCGGCCAACATGAACATCAGACCAAACAGCAGCCCCAGCGGCATTTGCGCATCTACTACCGAGAGGATACCGGCGAAATCCGTCGTGCCCGCATAGCCATAGGTCAGCGACGCCCCATAGAGGAACATCCCCGACGAGAGCGAACCGAGCACGAAGTACTTCATCCCCGCTTCGGACGAACGGGCGCTGTCGCGGCGGAAGCTGGCAACGACATAAAGCGCCAGCGATTGCAGCTCGAGCCCCATATAGAGGGTGATAAGATCCCCGGCGGACACCGTCACCATCATCCCCACGACCGCGAGCGCGATCAGGATCGGATATTCGAAGCGCATCAACGCGCGCCGTTTCAGATAATCCTGACCGAGGACCAGCACGATGGCGGCCGACAGCAGGATCAGGATCTTGGTGAACCGTGCGAAGGAATCGTCCACCAGCATCCCGTCGAAGGCGACATAGGTGCCGCTGCGCACACCCAGCCCGAAGGCCAGCAGCACGAAGACGGCGGCCGTCGTCCACAGCAAGGCGCCCGCAGCGCGGTCCTTGCCGAGGAACGCCCCGCACATCAGCGCCAGAAGCGCCCAGACCGACAGAAGGAATTCCGGCAGGGCGGTTGAGAAATCGGCTTGGGTCATGGGGCGTCCCTCAGTTCAACGCGGCCTGCGTGGTGTCGCCGCCCACGGCAAGGGCGGCCTCATAAGTCTGGGTCAGTCGCGCGACTGCGGCGCCCGTCACATCCGTCACCAGCGCGGGATAGAACCCGAGCACCAGCACCAGCGCGGCAAGCGGGGCGAAGATCGCCCGTTCCCGCCGGTCGAGATCGGAGATCATCTTCAGCGCTTCGCGGATCAGATCCCCGAACACCACACGGCGGTAGAGATAGAGCGCGTAGCAGGCCGACAGGATGATCCCCGTCGTCGCCACCAGCGCCACCCATGTGTTCACTTGGAACACACCGACCAGCGTCAGGAATTCACCGACGAAGCCCGAAGTGCCCGGCAGGCCGACATTGGCCATGGTGAAGAACATGAAGATCAGCGCGAAGGTCGGCATCCGGTTCACGAGTCCGCCGAGGGCCGCGACTTCGGTGACGCGCGTCCGCTCGATCAGCGCGCCGACACAGAGGAACAGCGCCGCCGAGACGAACCCGTGCGAGATCATCTGGAAGATCGCACCATCGACGCCCTGACGGTTCGCGGCAAAGATGCCCATGGTGACGAAGCCCATATGCGCGATCGACGAATAGGCGATCAGGCGCTTCATCTCGGTCTGGACCATCGCGACGAGCGAGGCATAGACGATCGCGATCGCCGACAGCCACAGGGCCAGTTCCGACATCGTGTCGGCCCCGACCGGGAACATCGGCAGCGCGAACCGCAGAAGACCATAGCCGCCCATCTTCACGAGGATCGCCGAGAAGACGACGGTGCCGGCGGTCGGCGCCTCGTCATAGGCGACGGGCTGCCATGTGTGCAGCGGCCACATCGGGATCTTCACCGCAAAGGCCGCGAAGAACCCGAGGAACAGGAGCGTCTGCACACCGCCCGTGATGGTGATGCCCATGACCGCCATCGGCGAGGAGGAGAAGTCATGCGCCATCAGCGCGACGACATCCGTGGTCCCCGCCTCGAAATACATGGCCACCATCGCGACCAGCATCAGAACCGACCCGAGGAACGTATAGAGGAAGAACTTCAGCGCCGCATAGGTGCGGTTCGTCCCGCCCCAGACGCCGATGATGATGAAGGCCGGGATCAGCGTCGCTTCGAAGAAGATGTAGAACAGCACGAGGTCCAGCGCGCAGAACACGCCGAGGATCAGCGTTTCCAGAACGAGGAACGCGATCATGTATTCCTTCACGCGGTGCGTCACCTTCCAGCAGGAGGCAATGACCAGCGGCATCAGCGTCGTCGTCAGCAGAACAAACAGCACCGAGATGCCGTCGACGCCCATCTTGTAGCGCAGGCCGCCGATCCATGCGCGGTCCTCCAAGAACTGGAAGCCCGGATTGCCGTTGTCGAAGCCCGCATAGACGAAGAGCGAGATAAGGAACGTTGCCGTGGTGGCCAGCATCGCCAGCCATTTGGCATTGCGCCGCGCCGCCTCGTCATCGCCGCGTAGGAAGACGGCGAGGATGAAGGCCGCGATGGCCGGGATGAAGGTGATGATGGAAAGTAGGTTGCCCATGATCTTACCGCGCCCCTCCCGAAAGCGACATCCAGGTGACAAGGATCGCGATACCCACGACCATGGCGAAGGCATAGTGGAAGACGTAACCGGTCTGCGCGCGGGTCACGATCCGCGTCAGCGCCGGGATGAGGCCCGTAGCGATGCCGTTGACCGAACCATCGATCAGACCATCATCGCCGCGCTTCCAGAAGACGTCACCGAGCCGGCGCGCCGGACGCACGAAGATACGATCGTAAAGCTCGTCCACATACCACTTGTTGAGCAGCAGGGCATAAAGGCCGGCCATGCTCCGCGCCATCCGCATGGGAAGGAGCGGCTGGCGGACATACATCACCCAAGCCACGATCAGCCCCGTCAGCATCGCGATGAAGGGCGCGAGCGACACCAGCGCCGGGATCTCATGCGCTTCATGCAGGGCATGGTTGCCGGGGGCCAGTGCCAATGCGGTGCCGAACCATTCGCGGACGGTCTCTTCCTCGCCGAAGAAGGCATTGGCCCAGATCATACCGGCGAAGATCGCGCCGAGCGACAGGACCACGAGCGGGATCAACATCACACGCGGGGCCTCATGGGCATGGGCATGCACCTCGGCCTTGCCGCGCGCCTGACCGAAGAAGGTCAGGAACATCAGACGCCACGAATAGAACGAGGTCAGCGCCGCCGCGATCACCAGAAGCCAGAAGTCAATGGACGAGCCGAGCCAGCTAACCTCGATCACGGCATCCTTCGACACGAAGCCCGCGAAACCGATGCCGGTGAACGGAATACCGACGCCGGTGATGGCGAGGGTGCCGATCAGCATCGCCCAGAACGTCACCGGCAGCTTGTGCCGCAGGCCACCATAGGCGCGCAGATCCTGTTCGTGGTGCATCGCATGGATGACCGAACCGGCCCCAAGGAACAGCAGCGCCTTGAAGAAGGCGTGCGTCATCAAATGGAACATCGCCACCGAATAGACGCCCGTCCCCGCGGCAACGAACATATAGCCCAGCTGCGAGCAGGTCGAATAGGCGATCACGCGTTTGATGTCGGTCTGCACGAGGCCGATCGTCGCGGCGAAGATGGCCGTCAGCGCGCCGATCACGACGACTAGCGTCTGTGCGGCCGGAGCGACCTCGAACACCGGCGACATGCGGCAGACGAGGAAGACACCGGCGGTGACCATGGTCGCTGCGTGGATCAGTGCCGACACCGGGGTCGGCCCCTCCATCGCATCGGCGAGCCAGGTGTGCAGGCCGAGCTGCGCCGACTTGCCCATCGCACCGATGAACAGCAGAACGCCGACGACGTTGGCCGCGCTCCAGTCGATGCCGAGGAAGCCGATGCGCATCTGCCCGATATCGGAGGCGAAGATGTCATCGAACCGAACCGAGTCCGTCAGGAAGAAGAGCGCTGCGATCCCCAGCATGAAGCCGAAATCGCCGACACGGTTGACGACGAACGCCTTGATAGCCGCCGCATTCGCCGAAGGCTTGCGGTAATAGAACCCAACGAGGAGATAGGACGCGAGGCCCACGCCCTCCCAGCCGAAGAACAGTTGCACGAGGTTGTCCGAGGTCACCAGCGCAAGCATCGCGAAGGTGAAGAGCGACAGATAGGCGAAGAAGCGGGCCTTGTAATGCTCCCGCTCGCGGAAGTTCTCGTCATGGGCCATGTAGCCGAAGCTGTAGAGGTGCACGAGCGCCGAGACGGTCGTCACGACGACGAGCATCACCGTGGTCAGGCGATCCACCCGGATCGCCCAATCGGACGACAGGCTGCCGCTTTCGACGAAGCGCATCAGGACGATGCGAACCGTCTCGCCGTCGAAGCCGAGGAACACGATCCAGCTGAGCAGGGCCGCCAGAAAGACCAGAGCCGTCGCGACGACCTGCCCCGCGAATTCCCCGATCCCGCGCCAGCAGAAGCCACAGATCAGCGCGCCGACCAGCGGCGCCAGAAGAATGATGGTCGTCATCGCCTCAGCCCTTCATCACGTTGACGTCTTCCACGTCGATGGAGCCTTTGTTGCGGAAGAAGGTCACGAGGATCGCAAGTCCGATCGCCGCCTCCGCCGCCGCCACCGTCAGCACGAACATCGTGAAGATCTGCCCCGTCAGGTCCCCGAGATAGCTCGAGAAGGCGACGAGGTTGATGTTCACCGCCAGCAGCATCAGTTCGATCGACATCAGGATGGCGATCACGTTCCTGCGGTTCAGGAAGATGCCGAAGATCCCGACGACGAACAGCGCCGCGCCGACCGTGAGGTAATGTTCCAGTCCCACCATGTTCTTATCCTTCCCGGATCAGAGGCCCTGCCCCGGTTTCATGTCTTTCAGCTCCACCGACTTGGCCGGATCGCGCCACATCTGCTGCAGAGCGTTCTGGCGCTTCACGTCGGTCCGGTGCCGCAGCGTCAGCACGATCGCGCCGATCATCGCCACCATCAGGATCAGCCCCGCCAGTTGGAACAGCAGCAGATACCGGTCATAGAGCACGAGGCCGATGGCCCGCGTATTGTCGATCTGCATCATGTCGGGCGTCACGCTGCGGCGCAGTTCCAGCGCGCCATCGGCCTGCGTCCATGCGCCGAACCCGATCAGGAGTTGCGCCAGAAGGATCACGCCGATCAGCGCGGCCAGCGGGACGTATTTCGCCATCTCGCCCTTCAGCGCGCCGAAATCGACATCCAGCATCATGACGACGAACAGGAACAGCACGGCCACCGCGCCGACATAGACGATGATCAGCAGCATCGCCACGAACTCCGCGCCCAAGAGGACGAACAGCCCGGCCGACGACAGGAAGGCAAGGATCAGCCACAGCACCGAATGCACCGGGTTGCGGGCGATCGTCACGAACAGCGCGGCGATGACGGCCACGACGGCGAAGGCGTAGAACGCGAATACGGTCATGTCGGCCTCCTTACCTGTAGGGCGCGTCGATTTCGAGGTTGCGGGCGATCTCGGCTTCCCAACGGGCGCCGTTATCAAGCAGCTTCTGCTTGTCGTAGAACAGCTCTTCCCGCGTCTCGGTGGAGAATTCGAAGTTCGGCCCCTCGACGATCGCATCGACCGGGCATGCCTCTTGGCAGAAACCGCAATAGATGCACTTCGTCATGTCGATGTCGTAGCGCGTGGTGCGGCGGCTGCCGTCGTCGCGCGGCTCGGCGTCGATGGTGATCGCCTGTGCGGGGCAGACGGCCTCGCACAGTTTGCACGCGATGCACCGCTCTTCGCCATTGGGATAGCGGCGCAGCGCATGTTCACCGCGGAAACGAGGCGATAGCGGCCCCTTTTCGTGCGGGTAGTTGATCGTCTCCTTCGGGGCGAAGAAGTATTTAAACCCCAGCCCGAAGCCTTTGATGAAATCCATCAGCAGGAAATAGCGGGTCGCGCGGCCCCAATCGATGCTCTGAGCCATGTCAGCCTCCCATCGCCCAGCGAGCCCAGAACCCGCCGAACACTTCGAACTTTGCCAGGAACGCGATCAGCACGACCCAGCCCACCGAGATCGGAAGGAACACCTTCCAGCCGATCCGCATCAGTTGGTCGTAGCGATAGCGCGGCGTGATCGCCTTCACCATGGCGAACATGAAGAAGAAGAACGCCATTTTTGCGACCATCCATAGCGCACCGTCCGGCAGACCGGGAATGGGCGAGAGCCAGCCACCGAAGAACAGCAGGCTGATCAGCGCGCACATCAGGAAGATGGCGATGTATTCGCCGGCCATGAACAGCAGGAACGCGGTCGCCGAATATTCCACCTGATAGCCGGCCACAAGCTCGGACTCGGCTTCCGGAAGGTCGAAGGGCGGACGGTTCGTCTCGGCCAGCGCCGAGATGAAGAACAGCACGACCATCGGCAGATGCGGCAGCCAGTACCAGTTCAGAAGGCCGAAATCACCGTCCTGCGCCCGAACGATCGCCCCGAAGCTCATGGAGCCGGTGGAGATGATCACCCCGATGATGATCAAACCCAGCGACACCTCGTAGGAGATCATCTGCGCCGCCGAGCGGAGCGAGCCGAGGAACGGGTATTTGGAGTTTGACGCCCAGCCCCCCATGATGACGCCATACACCTCCAGCGAGGAGGCCGCGAACACGAAGAGAACGGCGACGTTGATGTCGGCCAGCACCCATGTGTTTTCGAACGGGATCACCGCGAAGGCCAGCATGGCCAGCGTGAAGGACAGGATCGGCGCGAGGAAGAAGACGAAGCGGTCCGCCCCGGCGGGCACCACGACTTCCTTCACCACATATTTCAGCGCGTCGGCGAAGGTCTGGAGCAGCCCCCAAGGACCGACCACGTTCGGCCCGCGGCGCATCTGCACGGCGGCCCAGATCTTGCGGTCGCCATAGACCATGAAGATCAGCGAAATCATCACAAAGGCGATGACGCCAAGGCCTTGCAGCGCCGCCAGAAGCGTCATGCCCAGCCCGGTTTGCAGAAAATCGGCCATGATGCCCCCTTACGCCGTCGGAATCGACCGGGCCGCACAGGCGGCGACGGTCTTGGTCGCTTCGATCACCGAGGAGCCGGTCGGCTTCTCCGTCGAGGCGGTGTATACGGCATTCGCCGTCCAGGTGCGCCCCCCTTTGGAGGTCGTCGTGCGAATTCTCTGCACATAGGGCAGATCTTTCGCCTCGGCCTGACCGGCGGCCAGGCAATCGGTATAGGTGTCGATATCCGTCACGGCACGCGGCTGACGGATGCGCGCGGTGATGGCGATGAAGCCCTCGCCCAGATCCTCGCCCGTACCGCCGAGATAGATCGGATCCGCCACGGGATCCTCTCCCTCGGTCGGGGCGGGGATCTCGCGCGGCAGCGGTGCGCAGGCAGCCAAGGCGAGCATTGCGAGCACCCCCCGCTTCATTCCGCAGCCAGCGGCGCAGCCGCCCGCGCCGCCGCCAGCGACGACAGTTCCGCCATCAGCACCGACGCCCGCGCGACCGGGTTCGTCAGATAGAAGTCGCGGATCACCGGACGGAAATCGGCCTTTGCAGGCTCGCGCAGCTCGAGCGGCTGCCAAGCATTCTCGGCCACCTCGTCGATGCGGCCCAGATGCGGAACCGCCTCCACCAGCTTGCCCCGCAGCTGCCCCAGCGTGTCGAAGGGCAGCGTCGCGCCCAGTTCGGAGGACAGCGCCCGCAGGATCGCCCAGTTTTCCTTGGCATCGCCCGGCGGGAAGCCCGCGCGCAGCGCCAGTTGCGGCCGACCTTCGGTGTTCACGAAAAGGCCGTTCTCTTCGGTATAGGCGGCACCCGGCAGGATGATGTCGGCGCGGTGCGCGCCGCGGTCGCCGTGGCTGCCCTGATAGATCACAAACGGACCCGGAGCGATGTCGATCTCATCGGCGCCGAGGTTGTAGACCACCTCCGCCCCGTCGAGCGCGGCGGACAGCCCGCCTTCGGTCACGGCCCCCACATCGAGCGCGCCGACGCGGCTTGCCGCCGTGTGCAGCACCAGAAGCTTTGCCCCGGTCGCGGCGCAATAGGCCATGGCCTGCGACAGGACGGCCTCGCCATCGGCTTCGTTCAATGCGCCCTGACCGACGATGACGATGCCACCGCTTTCGGCTTCGGCATTGGCCACGAGGCGGGACAGGCTGTCGCGCCCGGCGCCCAGATGCTCGTACTCATAGGTCAGATCGGTGGCCGCCCCGACCAGCCCGACCGATGCGCCCAGCAGCCACGCCTTGCGGATGCGCGCGTTCAGAACCGGCGCTTCGAGGCGCGGATCCGTGCCGATCAGCAGGATGCGTTTCGCGTCGTCCAGATCTTCGATGCGCGCCGTGCCGACATAGGCCGAACGGTTGCCGGCCGGCAGACGTGCACCATCGGTCCGGCATTCCACCTTGCCGCCCTGCCCTTCGATCAGCAGTTTCAGCGCGAAGGCCGCTTCCACCGGCGCCAGATCCCCGACGAGGCCCGCAACGCGGCGGCCCTTCATCGCGCTGGCCGCGGCGCGCAGCGCCTCGCCCCATGTGGCGCGGCGCAGCTTGCCGCCTTCGCGGATATACGGCATGTCGAGGCGCTGGCGGCGCAGACCATCCCAGATGAAGCGGGACTTGTCGCTGATCCACTCCTCGTTCACGCCGTCATGGTTGCGCGGCAGGATGCGCATCACTTCGCGCCCCTTCGTGTCCACCCGGATGTTCGAGCCGAGGCCGTCCATCACGTCCACGCTCTCGGTCTTGGTCAACTCCCACGGGCGGGCGGTGTAGGCATAAGGCTTCGAGGTCAGCGCGCCCACCGGGCACAGGTCAATGATGTTGCCCTGAAGGTTCGAATCCAGCGTCTGGTTCAGATAGGAGGTGATCTCCGCATCCTCGCCGCGACCGGTCTGGCCCATCTGGCTGATGCCCGCGACCTCGGTCGTGAAGCGGACGCAGCGCGTGCAGGAGATGCAGCGCGTCATCGCCGTCTTTACCAGCGGGCCGAGGTTCAATTCCTCGGCGGCGCGCTTGGGTTCGCGGTAGCGGGAGAAGTCGACGCCATAGGCCATCGCCTGATCCTGCAGATCGCACTCCCCCCCCTGATCGCAGATCGGGCAATCGAGCGGGTGGTTGATGAGCAGGAACTCCATCACCCCCTCGCGCGCCTTCTTGACCATGGGCGAGTTGGTCTTGACCACCGGCGGCTCGCCGTTGGGGCCGGGACGCAGATCCTTGATCTGCATGGCGCAGGAGGCGGTCGGCTTCGGCGGGCCGCCCACGACCTCCACGAGGCACATCCGGCAGTTGCCCGCGATGGACAGCCGCTCGTGATAGCAGAAGCGCGGAACTTCGAGGCCCGCGAATTCCGCGGCCTGAAGTATGGTCAGCGACGCGTCGAGCTCCAGCTCCTCGCCGTCAATGACGATTTTTCTGAGGTTGCTCATCAGCTCGATCCTCCAGTTTGGCAGGCGCCTGGAAAAATCCAGTTCGGTGCGTCGTAGCGACCAACGGCCGCCGGGTTGAAGCGCAGCATGCGTTCGGTGCAGGCCCGCACGGCGACATCCTTCGCCAGCTTGCCCTGATCATAACGGAGCGGGTCCGTCGGGTTGTAGATCGCGACGGTGATCCCCTCGATGGGTTCGGCACCGTTGCGTGTAATCATATGGCCGAAGCCGGCAGGGCGCAGCACGGACACGAAGGGACCATGCTGCAGGCTTGGCGCGGGGTCGCGCGGCGGCTGGCCGGCGCAGGCGCCAAGCGCCCCCAGCAGGACCGTAGCCGTTATGCCACGCGCGACGTTCATTCCGCTGCCATCGCCCCCATGCGGCCGGTCCGTTTGGCCTTGATGCGGTCTTCGATCTCTTCGCGGAAATGCCGCACGAGGCCTTGGATCGGCCATGCCGCCGCATCGCCGAGGGCGCAGATGGTATGACCCTCGATCTGCTTGGTGACGTTGATCAGCATGTCGATCTCCTCCACCTCGGCCTCGCCAGTCACGAGCCGGTCCATGACGCGCATCATCCAGCCCGTGCCTTCACGGCAAGGCGTGCACTGCCCGCAGCTTTCGTGCTTGAAGAACTTCGACAGCCGCCAGATCGCCTTGATGACATCGGTGGACTGATCCATCACGATCATGCAGGCCGTCCCGAACGAGGACCGGTTTTCCCGCATCCAATCGTAATCCATCAGCGCGTCTTCGCACAGATGGGCCGGGAGGATGGGGCAGCTCGCGCCGCCCGGAATGACCGCCTTTAGGTTCTTCCAACCGCCGCGAACGCCGCCGCCATGCCGCTCGATCAGCTCGCGCATGGGGATCGACATCGCCTCTTCGACGACGCAGGGCGTGTTGACGTGGCCGGTCATGGCAAAGAGCTTCACGCCCGTGTTGTTCGGCCGCCCGAAGCTGGAATACCAATCGGCGCCGCGCCGCAGGATCGTCGGCACGACCGAGATCGATTCCACGTTGTTCACCGTGGTCGGGCAGCCATAGAGCCCCGCGCCCGCCGGGAACGGCGGCTTCATGCGCGGCATCCCCTTCTTGCCCTCGAGGCTTTCCAGAAGCGCCGTTTCTTCGCCGCAGATATAGGCGCCCGCCCCGTGATGCAGATAGACATCGAAATCATAGCCGGAGCCGCAGGCGTTCTTGCCGAGATAGCCCGCGTCATACGCTTCGTCGATGGCGGCCTGCAGGCTTTCCTTTTCGCGGATGTATTCGCCGCGGATGTAGATATAGGCGGCCACGGCCCCCATCGCGAAACCGGCGATCAGGCACCCTTCCACCAGATGGTGCGGGTCATGGCGCAGGATCTCGCGGTCCTTGCAGGTCGCGGGTTCGGATTCGTCGGCATTGACCACGAGGTAGGACGGACGGCCATCCGATTCCTTGGGCATGAACGACCATTTCAGGCCGGTCGGGAAACCCGCCCCACCGCGGCCGCGCAGACCGCTGGCCTTGATCTGGTCGATGATCCAACCGCGCCCATTGGCCAGAAGGCCGCCGGTATTGTCCCACAGCCCACGCTTGCGCGCGCCCGCTATGGTGCGATCATACATCCCGTAGATGTTGCGGAAGATCCGGTCTTCATCCTTGAGCATCTTTCAGCCCCCCTACACCTGCCGACCACGCAGAACGCGCGCGGTCAGAACAATTCCGCCGACAAACCCGCAGAGCGCGAGGATGTCAAATACCAGCATCAGCCCCGGCGACCAGTCGAAATGCCGCCCCAGCCATTGCACCAGACACCACGACAAGGCCACCGCCGCCAACCACATGACGCTGCGGCGCGGCTCGTCAGGCATCGCCCTTCCCTTTCGGGCCATCCGCATTGACCTGCTGCCCGGGTTCGGCCTGCGCCGTCCCGCCTTCGGCCGTCTTTTCGTCGGGCATGCGCGCCGCCGATTTCACCGGCGCGGTCTCCGTCGCGATGCCGGTATCGTCGATCGGGTGATCGGCTGCCGGCTGCGGATGGGGCGCATCCGGGGCCTCGTCGACCTCGGGCTGGCGCTGCCACGGCGTGCGCAGCGCAACCTCGGTCCCGTCGATGCGCTTGATCGTGTCGCCGATCTCCACCGCGCGCTGCACGGCGGCATTGAAGGGCGCGCGGTCCTCGGTCCCCTCCGTCAGCGCGGTCGGACCGCCCTTCGCCTCGGAGCTGTAGCGACCGTTCTGCGGGCCGGGACGCGGCACTTCGCCGGCGCTGAAACGCGCGATCAGCCCGCGCAGCACGTCCGGGGTCAGATCCTCGTAGTTGTCCTTGCCGATCTGCGCCATCGGCGCGTTCGTGCAGGCCCCGAGGCATTCCACCTCTTCCCACGAGAATTTGCCATCCGCCGACACTTGATGCGGATTGGCCGTGATCAGCTCCTTGCAGACGGCGATCAGTTCCTCGGCCCCGCAGATCATACAGGTCGTCGTGCCGCAGATCTGGATATGCGCCACGCTGCCCACGGGCGAGAGTTGGAACATGAAATAGAAGGTCGCAACCTCGAGTGCGCGAATCCGCGCCATCCCCAGAAGGTCGGCGACATATTCGATCGCCGGACGGCTGAGCCAGCCCTCCTGCTCCTGCGCGCGGAACAGCAGCGGGATGACGGCCGAGGCCTGACGCCCCTCCGGGTACTTCGTCATCTGGCCGCGCGCCCATGCGAGGTTGGCGGGCGTGAACTCGAACCCGGCGGGCTGCGTGTGATGCAAACGGCGGAGCATTAGCGGTCGACCTCCCCGAACACGATGTCGAGCGTTGCGATGATGGCAGAAACGTCGGCAAGCTGATAGCCCTTCGACATCTCGTCCATCGCCTGAAGATGGGGGAATCCGGGGGCCCGGATCTTGGCGCGGTACGGTTTGTTGGTGCCGTCCGCCACGAGATAGACGCCGAATTCACCCTTCGGCGCCTCTACCGCGGCATAGATCTCGCCGGCGGGGACGTGGAAGCCCTCGGTATAGAGCTTGAAGTGGTGGATCAGCGCTTCCATCGAGCGTTTCATGTCGCTGCGCTTCGGCGGCGTGATCTTCCCGCGCGCCAGCACGTCGCCCGCAGGCTCCTCGCGCAGCTTGGCACAGGCCTGCTTGATGATCTTGGTCGATTCCCGCATCTCGGCCATCCGGCAGAGGAAGCGGTCATAGCAGTCGCCATTGCGCCCCACGGGGATCTGGAAATCGAACTCGTCGTAAAGCTCGTAGGGTTGCGCGCGGCGCAGATCCCACGGCATGCCCGACCCGCGGGCCATGACGCCCGAGAAACCGCCGTCCAGCACCTGTTCGGGCGTTACGATAGCAATATCCACCGTGCGCTGCTTGAAGATGCGGTTCTCCATCAGCAGGTCCGACAGAAGGTCGATCAGCTTGGGGAAGGTGTCGCACCACGCATCGATTTCGTCCAGAAGGCCCGGGGGCAGGTCCTGATGGACGCCGCCGGGGCGGAAATAAGCGGCGTGCAGGCGGGCGCCGCTGGCCTTTTCATAAAAGACCATCAGCTCTTCGCGGGCCGTGAACCCCCAAAGCGGCGGCGTCAGCGCGCCGACATCCATCGCGCCGGTCGTCACGTTCATCAGGTGGTTCAGCAGGCGGCCGATCTCGCAGAACAGCACCCGGATCAGCGACGCGCGGCGCGAAATCGCCGTGCCCGTCAACCGCTCGATCGCAAGGCACCAAGCATGCTCTTGGTTCATCGGCGAGACGTAATCCAGCCGATCGAAATAGGGCAGGTTCTGAAGGTAGGTGCGGCTTTCCATCAGCTTTTCGGTGCCGCGATGCAGCAGACCGATATGCGGATCGACGCGTTCCACCACCTCGCCGTCCAGCTCCAGCACCAGACGCAGAACGCCGTGGGTTGCCGGGTGCTGAGGCCCAAAGTTCATGTTGAAGTTGCGGATCCGGTATTCGCCGGGTTGGCCGCCACCGTTCATGTCGCTGCTGCCGTCCATCATCCTACACTCCTGCCAAACTCGCCTGCCAGGCGGCGGGAAGTTCGCCGGCCCGACGGGCCACGGCGTCATATTGCGGGCGCAGCGCGGTCAGCGCGCGTGCGCGGTCCGCCTGCGAAAGAGTTACGTCCACCCCGCCATGCACGCGCTTGGCGAAATCAGGGCGATGCGGCGCGATGCCGAGGAAGGACGTGATACGGTCGAACCCCTGCGGCGTCATCAGCGTCTCATAGAACGCCACGCAAAGCTTGCGCGGATCGACCGCCGCATCCAGCCGCTTCAGCGCCCCGGCATAATCGCTGCGCATCCACGCGCCGCCCTGCCCGGCCAATGCCCGATCGAGCATCTGCTGCGCAAGGCCCGCAATCTCGGTGCGGTGCGTCGCGGCACGTTTGGCGTCCATCCGAACCTGGCTCCACAACCGGGCCACGGGATCGCGCATCAGATACAGGACGCGCACATCCCCCATCGAGGCCACACGCCGCAGGATCCGCGCCGGAAGCAGGCTGTAGGAGGGCGTGATGTCCCCGATCAGCCCGCGATCGCCCCGCCCCTCGGACAGATAGCCGAGATAGTCGCGCAGGCACAGACGGCCGCGGCGCATCACCCCGATCCACTGCTGCAGATCATCGCGCAGCCGGCCACCGGCCTTAGCGGCGCGCGCCTCCAGCTTCGGAAGCTGGCGTTTCCAGCGCCCACCCGCGAAGGTGTCGAAATAGTGCAGCTCCTTGATGGCGCGCAGATGGCAATCCGGGTGCGACGCAAGCTGATCGAACAGCCACGTCGTGCCGGATTTCGTTGCACCGACACCCAAAAGTATGGTCGGTTGCCGCGTCACGTGCTGGCCTTGTCATCGCCCGGAAGGATGTAATCCGCACCTTCCCACGGGCTCATGAAATCGAACTGCCGGTATTCCTGCGTCAGCCGCACGGGTTCGTAGACGACGCGCTTCTGCGTTTCGTCGTAGCGCACCTCGGTATAGCCGGTCGTCGGGAAATCCTTGCGCAGCGGATAGCCGCGGAAGCCGTAATCGGTCAGGATGCGGCGCAGGTCCGGATGCCCGGAGAAGAGGATGCCGAACATGTCGAACACCTCCCGCTCGAACCAGTTGGCCGAGGGGTGGACCGAGGTGATGGACGGAGCCAGCTCATCCTCGTTCACGGCGGCCTTCAGGCGGATGCGGTGGTTCTGCTGCATCGACAGGAAGTGATAAACGAGATCGAACCGCTCGGGGCGTTCGGGATAGTCGATCGCCGTGATGTCCACCAGCGAGGTGAAGCGGCAGGCGCCGTCCAGCTTCAGAAACTCCACGATCCGCACGATCTCGGACAGCGGAACGCGCAGCGTCAGCTCGCCATGCGCGATGGTTTCGTCCAGCACGACATCGGCCATCTTCAGGCGGATCGTCGCGGCAAGTTCAGCGAGGGCTTCGGACATCGTGGCTCTCTCCTTACCGCGTCAGGGTGCCGGTGCGGCGGATCTTGCGTTGAAGTTGCAGGATCCCATAAAGCAGCGCCTCCGCCGTGGGCGGGCAGCCGGGGACATAGACATCGACCGGCACGATCCGGTCGCAGCCGCGCACGACCGAATAGCTGTAGTGATAGTAACCGCCGCCATTGGCGCAGCTGCCCATGGAGATGACGTAACGCGGCTCCGGCATCTGGTCATAGACCTTGCGCAGCGCGGGGGCCATCTTGTTGGTCAGCGTGCCCGCCACGATCATCAGGTCCGACTGGCGCGGACTGGCGCGCGGCGCGGTGCCGAAACGCTCGATATCGTAGCGCGGCATGGAGGTCTGCATCATCTCCACAGCGCAGCAGGCCAGACCGAAGGTCATCCAGTGAAGCGAGCCGGTGCGCGCCCAGTTGATCACATCCTCGGTCGAGGTCAGCAGGAAACCCTTGTCCTGCAACTGCGCATTGAGGGTCTGAGTCGCGACCTCGCGGTCCGCGCCCGCGACGTTCGCCGAAGTGCTCACGCCCATTCCAGAGCCCCCTTCTTCCATTCGTAGATGAAGCCGATCGTCAGCACCCCAAGGAACACGATCATCGACCAGAAAGCCGCCATCGACAGCCCGCCGAAGGCCACGGCCCACGGGAACAGGAAGGCCACTTCCAGATCGAAGATGATGAACAGGATGGAGACGAGGTAGAACCGCACATCGAATTTCATGCGAGCGTCGTCGAAGGCGTTGAAGCCACACTCGTAGGCGGAGACCTTTTCAGGGTCGGGATTTCGCACCGCGAGGATGACGGCCGATGCCAGGAGCACAAGCCCCAGGCCGAGCACGATCACGAGAAAAACGATGATCGGGAAATACTCTCGGAGAAGTGCGTCCACGATTGGCTCCTTCCATTTGCGGAAAACCCGATGTCCGCAAAAAGTTGCTGATGCTCATGTATAAGGGTGCGCGGCCGGGGTCAATGCGACAGCGCCAGAATGTCGGTCAGCAAAACAAGGCTGCACGGCGATGGGGCCGAGAAAAATAAACATCGGCATCCGGTGGTATCCCACGGCATACCTCAACCCAGCAATCTGCGGGCAAGATCAGGCAGATCGGCGTAATCGTGCAGCAGATGATCGGGGCGCAGATCCTCCACGGTGGAACCGGCCGGGCCGAAGGTGACCAGAAGGCAGGGCACATGGGCCGCAGCGGCCGTCAGAAGGTCGGTTTCGGTATCGCCCACGAGGAAGGACCGCTCCACCTCGCCCCCGGCGCGGCGCACCGCCTCGCGGTACGGATCGGCATGGGGCTTGCGGACGGGAAGCGTGTCCGCTCCGATCAGCGCATCGAACAGATCCAGCACCTTCAGGTCCGTCAGCAGCGCGCGGGCCAGCCCCTCGGGCTTGTTGGTGCAGATCGCAAGGGCGAAACCCTCGGCCTTCAGGCAGCGCAGCGCATCGGCTGCACCGGGATAGAGGCGGCTGTGCACCGCCACCGCCTGCCCGTAATAGTCGAGCAGCAGCGGATACTGCCCGTTCACATCCGCCTCCGACCACGCGCCGCCCACCCGTTCGAACCCGAGGCGCAGCATCGCCCGTGCGCCCCGCACCGCCACCGCGCCATCCGCGTCGGGGTGCAGCCGATCCCCATGACCGAGCGCGCGGAAGCAGGCATTGGCCGAGGCGATGAGGTCGGCCACCGTGTCCGCCAGCGTCCCGTCCAGATCGAAAACCACCGTGCGCATTGAAACCTCCGGTAAAAGGATGTGACCGACCCGCCCCTTGCGGCGTCCGGCCCAAGGGGTAAAAGCTGCACGACAAGAAGACCAGAGGGACATATGGCAGCCACTTCGCTCATCATCCTTGCGGCGGGCATGGGCTCGCGCATGAATTCGGACCTGCCGAAGGTCCTGCACCCGCTGGCCGGGGCGCCGCTGTTGCACCATGCGATGCAGGCAGGCCGCGCCCTGCAGCCCGAGCGAACGGTGATCGTGACCGGCCATGGCGCCGCCGAGGTGGAGGCTGCCGCTCGCCGTTTCGACCCCGACATCGACACCGTCCTTCAGGCCGAGCAGCTCGGCACGGGCCATGCCGTGCAGCAGGCGATGCCGCTGCTCGCCGGACTGACCGGCGATGCGGTGGTGCTGTTCGGCGATACCCCCCTCATCCAGCCCGACACGCTGGAGCGGATGCGCGAGGCGCGCGCACAGCATGCGGTCGTCGTCCTCGGCTTCGAAGGCGCGGGGCGTTATGGCCGCCTCGTGATGCGCGGGCCGGAACTGGATCGGATCGTCGAATACAAGGATGCAACGGACGAAGAACGCAGCATAAGCCTCTGCAATTCGGGCGTTATGTGCGTCGATACCTCCCTTCTGGCCGACCTGCTGAATGAACTGCGCGCCGACAACGCCGCCGGGGAATATTACCTGACGGACATCGTGGCCATCGCCCGCAGCCGCGGCCTTTCCTGCGGGGCCGTGATCTGCGACAGCCGCGAGACGGTCGGCATCAATACCCGCGCCGAACTCGCCGAAGCGGAGGCCATGTTCCAAGCCCGCGCCCGCGCCGATGCCTTGGAGAACGGCGTAACGTTGACCGCGCCGGAGACCGTGTTCTTCGCCCTCGACACCGTTATCGGCCGCGATGCCATCATCGGGCCTAGCGTCGTCTTCGGGCCCGGTGTCACGGTGGAAAGCGGCGCCGAAATCCGCGCCTTCTGCCATCTGGAGGGGTGCCACATCTCGCGCGGGGCCACCGTCGGCCCCTTCGCCCGCTTGCGTCCCGGCGCGGAACTGGCCGAAGATGTGCATGTCGGCAACTTCGTGGAGATCAAGAACGCCGTCCTTGATGAGGGCGTGAAGGTCGGCCATCTCACCTATCTCGGCGATGCGCATATCGGCGAGAAGACGAATATCGGCGCCGGCACCATCACCTGCAACTATGACGGCGTGAACAAGCACCGGACCGAGATCGGCCCCCGCGTCTTCGTCGGCTCCAACACCATGCTCGTCGCGCCGGTCAGCATCGGGCGCGATGCGATGACTGGCTCCGGCTCCGTCATCACCGAGGACGTTCCGGCGGAGGCGCTGGCCATCGGCCGCGCGCGTCAGGTCACGAAACTCGGCATGGCCGTCCGCTTGATGGACCTGTTCATGTCCAAGAAGAAGAAAGCCTGACATATGTGCGGTATCATTGGGATTCTTGGCAAGAACGAGGTCGCTCCCCAATTGGTGGAGGCGCTGCGGCGGCTTGAATATCGCGGCTATGATTCCGCCGGGATCGCGACGGTGGATGGCATGCGCCTTGATCGGCGGCGGGCGGTCGGCAAGCTCGTGAATCTGTCGGATCTGCTGGTGCACGATCCATTGCGCGGCAAGGCGGGCATCGGCCATACCCGCTGGGCCACGCATGGCGCGCCCACCTGCGACAACGCCCACCCGCACCGCGCGGGCGGCGTGGCCGTAGTGCATAACGGCATCGTCGAGAACTTCCGCGAACTGCGCGAAGAGCTTGCGGCCGACGGGTATCACCCCCAGAGCCAGACCGATACCGAGGTCGTCGCCCTGCTGACGGCGCGTGAGTTGGATCGCGGCGCCTCTCCGCGCGATGCGGCGCTGAGCGCGATCGACCGGCTGGAAGGCGCCTTCGCCCTTGGCTTTCTCTTCGATGCGGAGCCGGACCTGATGATCGGCGCGCGCAAGGGCTCGCCCTTGGCGATCGGGCATGGCGACGGGGAGATGTTCCTCGGATCGGATGCCATCGCCCTCGCCCCGTTCACCAACCGCATCACCTATCTGGAGGAAGGCGACCGCGTGATCCTGCGCCGCGAGGGGGCCGAAATCCTCGACGCATCGGGGCGGCGCGCGAACCGTGCCATGGCGCGGATCGACGTAGGGGCCACGCTGCTCGACAAGGGCGGTTTCCGGCATTTCATGGCGAAGGAGATCGCCGAGCAGCCCGCCGTTCTGGCCGATGCCATCGCCCATTACCTTCCGGATGGCCTGCACCTGCCGCTCGATTTCTCGGACGTGGATCGGCTGACGCTGGTGGCCTGCGGCACCGCACATTACGCCTGCCATGTCGCGAAATACTGGTTCGAGCAGATCGCCCGCCTCCCCGTCGAAATCGACATCGCCTCGGAGTTCCGCTACCGCGATCCGGTGCTGAGCCCGCGCCAATGGGCGGTCTTCGTCAGTCAATCCGGCGAGACGGCCGACACCCTCGCCGCGCTGCGCCACGCTTCGGGCAAGGTCGGCAAGACGGTGGCCGTCGTCAATGTCGCCACATCCTCCATCGCGCGGGATGTGGATGTAGCCCTGCCGATCCTTGCCGGGGTGGAGGTGGGCGTGGCCTCGACCAAGGCCTTCTCCTGCCAGTTGATGGTGCTTCTGGTGATGGCGCTGAAGGCGGCGCATGATCGAGGCGTTCTGGACGATGCGGCGCTGGCCGCGCATCTGGCCGATATCCGCGCGCTGCCCGGACTGATGAATCAAGCGATGACCGTGGCACAGCCCGTCGCCGCCCTTGCCGACGATCTGGCCGAGGCGCAGGATATCCTCTTCCTCGGTCGCGGGCCGATCTATCCGCTGGCCCTCGAAGGCGCGCTGAAACTCAAGGAACTCAGTTACATACATGCCGAAGGTTATGCATCGGGCGAACTGAAGCATGGCCCGATCGCGCTGATCGACGCGCATGTGCCGGTGATCGTCCTTGCGCCGCGCGACGCGCTGTTCGAAAAGACCGTCTCCAACATGCAGGAGGTGATGGCCCGCCACGGCCGCGTCCTCCTCATTTCCGACGAACGTGGGATCCGCGAGGCGGGCGCCGATTGCTGGCGCACCATCCGCATGCCCGAGGTGCCGGCCCTGCTGGCCCCCCTTCTTTATGCCATCCCGGCCCAACTCCTTGCCTATCACACGGCGATCGCCAAAGGCACGGACGTGGACCAACCCAGAAATCTAGCAAAATCGGTGACAGTGGAATGAACGCGGTGGAGGCCCTGCGCGCGCAGGGAAACGAAGATCTGGCCGCAGCCGCGGCCGAACGTCATGGGGGGGAACGGACCTACCTTGGCACGCCCAACGCCGCGATCGACGCTTTGGTGGCCGAATGGCGCGCCGATCTGTCGGTGGAGGAGCGCGTGGCCCTTGCCAGCTCCCTCTGGCATTCGGACGTGCATGAGGCGCGGATCGCGGCTGCCCGCCTTCTGCTTCAGGCCCGGATGCGCCCGGACGAACCGGCATGGCGTCTGGTGCAGGCTTGGCTGCCGGATCTGGATGTCTGGGCGATTGCCGATGCCGTGGGCAAAGCCGCCGAAAAGCGAGTGATGGCCGATCTGGACCGGCTGGAGACGGTGAAGGATTGGACCCTGTCCGAAAATCCGTGGATGCGGCGCTGCGCCTTGATGGCGACGGCCCCCTTGGCCAAGAAGAACCACCCCAAACCCGCCGAGAATGCAGCGCGGGACGAGGTTCTGGATTGGATCGTGGATCTGCTTCAAGATCGCGACTGGCATGTCCAAAAGGCGATCGCGGCATGGCTGCGGGATCTGTCGCGCCATGACCCGGACCGTCTGCGCAGCTTCCTTGCCGAACATTCCGAAGCGATGCGCGGCTTCACCCGTAAGGACGTGGCCAAGCTGGTCTGATAAGAAAAAGGGCATCCGATGCGGATGCCCTTTTGCACAAGATCAGAAGTGGATCGCGCGTTTCCACGCATCCAGCACGGATTCGTGCATCATCTCCGACAGCGTCGGGTGCGGGAAGACCGTCTGCATCAGGTCTTCCTCGGTCGTCTCCAGCGTCCGACCGATGACATAGCCTTGGATCAGTTCCGTCACCTCGGCCCCGATCATATGCGCGCCCAGAAGCTCGCCCGTCTTGGCGTCGAACACCGTCTTCACGAAGCCTTCCGCCTCGCCAAGCGCGATGGCCTTGCCATTGCCGATGAAGGGGAACTTGCCGACCTTCACGTCATAGCCGGCTTCCTTGGCACGCGCCTCGGTCATGCCGACGGACGCGACCTGCGGGTTGCAGTAGGTGCAGCCGGCAATCGTGCCCGGCTTGATCGGATGCGCGTGCTCGCCCGCGATCAGTTCGGCCACCATCACGCCTTCATGGCTGGCTTTGTGGGCAAGCCACGGCGCACCGGCGATGTCGCCGATGGCATAGAGGCCGTCCACGCCCGTCTGGCAGTATTCGTTCACCACGACATGGGTGCGGTCGATCTTCACGCCCAACTCTTCGAGGCCGAGCCCTTCGACGTTACCGACGATGCCCACCGCAGAGATGACGGTGTCGAATTCCGCGGTCGTGGTCTTGCCGCCCGCTTCCAGATGCGCGGTGACACGGCCATTGGCCTTGTCCAGCTTCTTCACGGTCGTCTTTTCGAGGATCTTCATCCCCTGCTTCTCGAACGCCTTCTTGGCGAAGGCCGAAACCTCGGCATCCTCGACCGGAAGGACGCGGTCCATCACCTCGACCACGGTCGTATCGGCGCCGAGCGTGTTGAAGAAGCTCGCGAATTCGATGCCGATGGCGCCCGAACCGATCACCAGCAGCTTCTTCGGCATCCGCTTAGGCTGCAGCGCGTGGCGGTAGGTCCAGACGAGATCGCCATCCGCTTCAAGGCCCGGCAGCGTGCGCGCACGCGCGCCGGTCGCCAGCACGATGGATTTCGCCGTCAGCTCTTGCGTGCCCTTGTCGGTCTTGACCGAAACCTTGCCCTTGGCGGGCAGCGTCGCCTCGCCCATGACGACGGTGATCTTGTTCTTCTTCATCAAGTGGCCGATCCCGGAGGACAGCTGCTTGGCCACCCCGCGCGACCGCGTGACCACGGCGTCGAGGTCATAGCCGAGACCTTCGGCCTTCAGCCCGAATTCCTTGGCCCGGTGCATCAGGTGGAACACCTCGGCCGAGCGCAGCAGCGCCTTCGTCGGAATGCAGCCCCAGTTCAGGCAGATACCGCCGAGGTTCTCGCGCTCCACGATGGCGACCTTCAGGCCAAGCTGTGCGCCGCGGATCGCGGCGACATAGCCGCCCGGCCCGGCCCCGATGACGATCATGTCGAAATTGTCGGCCATCAGCCCCTCCAGTAAAACTGGTTTAGTATTAAACTATCAATCCACGACACGCAATGTAGGGGTCGTGCGGAAGCGTTCAACGAAGCCGGCATAGCCGCCTTGATCCATGAATTCCTGCTCTTCCAGGGTCATGTCGCGGCCAAGGGCGGCGTTGCGGAAGGGGAAACGACCGAACCGATGGATGATCGCCTCATGCGCTTCGGCATGCAGCAGGCTTTCGGCCCCGGTTTCGGGCATACGCTCGCGGAACAAATGCACCGACAGCGCCTGATCGTCGGGATATTCGGAATGTTCGAACGGCAGATAGAAGAACCCCCGCTCCGGCTCCGGCGCGGCCATGTCCCAGCCGTGATCGAGCGCGCGGCGCGCGGCGGCGCGCGCCTGCGGATCGGTCGCGAAGGCCCGCGCTCGGCCCCGCCAGATATTACGCGAGAACTGATCGCAGACGATCAGATAGGCCAGCGTGCCGACCGTTCCGTTCGGCCAATGCTCCAGCCCGCCCTGCAATGCGGCCTCCCAAAGATCGCCGAAACGCTCGCGCACCTCGTCGTCCAGATCCGGGTCGGCCACATACCACGCCTCGGGCGACACCTCGCCCAGCCAGAATTCGAGCACGCTTTGCGGATCGTCCATGAGATACCTCCTAGGCGCAACCTGTCAGACATATCCGGTCAAGGCAACTAGCGCGTCTCGACCGTGGCGGCGGTGTCCTGACCCGCCTCTTCCATCAGACCACCGACGGCGACCGGCGCCGCAAGCGGGGCGACCGCCGCGAAGGAGCCGGTCTCTTCCGGGCGCGGCGCGGCGCGCTGCGTCATGCGGTAGGCGGCATAGGCGGCGATCAGGACCATCAGCACGAAGATGAACACGAAGAAGCCCGACTGCCCCACGCGGTTCATCATCCAGCCGGTGATCGGCGGACCCGCCACCGCGCCGAGGCCGTTCATGAACAAAAGGCCCGCGCTGGCGGCGGCCATCTGCTCCTTGGCGAGGAAGTCGTTGGTATGGGCGATGAAGAGCGCATAGAGCGGGTTCGACACGCCGCCGAGGATCACCGCCGCCGGGATCAGATAAACCAGATCGACCGGCAGGAAGATCGTCACGAACATCGCGACCGCCCCCGCCGCCGCACTGCCGCAGATGACGAGGCGGCGATCCATCCGGTCCGACAGCCAGCCGATCGGATATTGCAGCACGAGGCCCCCGGCATAGATCGCGGCGATGAACAGCGAAATCTCGGCCACCGAAAGGCCCGCCACCGTTCCCCAGACCGAGGCCATGCCGAACATCGACGAGAAGATGCCCCCCGACAGGAACATCCCCACCACGCCCAGCGGCGACACCTCATAGAGGCGGCGGAAGCTGAGCCGTTCCGTCGTCTCGAAGGTCGGGGCCTGCGACACGCTGAGAAGGATCGGCAGGAAGGCGACGGACACCAGCACCGAAGGCAGCACGAACATCGCAAAGCCCGCCGGATCGCCGAGGTTCAGCAGCATCTGGCTGCTGATGATCCCGATCATCTGCACGATCATATAGAGCGACAGCGCCTGACCGCGGTTTTCGTTGGTGGAGGTGTTGTTCAGCCAGCTTTCCGCCGTGATGTACACGCCCGAGAAGCTGAACCCGATCAGCACGCGCATCATCGACCAGACGAACCAGTCCGGCAGCACCGGGAAGCAGACGAGGATCGCCGAGATGACCGATCCCAGTGCCGCAAAGACCCGCACATGCCCGACGCGCTGGATCATCTCCGGCACGAAGCGCGAGCCGATCATGAAGCCGAGGTAATAGGCCGACATCACGACCGACATCTGCAGCGTGGAAAAGCCCTCGATCCCGCCCCGGATCCCCAGCAGCGAGCTTTGCATGCCGTTCCCGACCAGCAGCAGCATGACACCGACCAGAAGCGGCCATGCGGAGTTCAGAACGGACAGCATGCGGACCTCAGCGTGCAGGGATGAGCAGGGACGCGTCCCCGTATGAGAAGAAACGGTAGCCCTCGGCGACGGCATGACCATAGATGCGGCGGATCGCCGCTTCGCCCATCAGCGCCGAGACCAGCATCAGCAGGGTCGATTTCGGCAGATGGAAGTTCGTCATCAGCGCATCCGTCACCTGAAAACGGAAGCCGGGATAGATGAAGATGTCGGTTTCGCCGCGCCACGGTTCCAACCGGCCGGAGCGGGCCGCGCTTTCGATCAGGCGCAGGGCGGTCGTGCCCACGGGGATGACGCGGCCTCCGGCGGCGCGGGTGGCGTTCACCTCCTCGGCGGCGGCGGCGGTCACTTCGCCCCATTCGGCATGCATCCGGTGGGTGGTCACATCCTCCACCTTGACGGGCAGGAAGGTTCCCGCGCCCACATGCAGCGTCACTTCGGTGAAGGTCACGCCCTTGGCGCGCAGCGCCTCCAGCAGCGGAAGGTCGAAATGCAGGCTGGCGGTCGGCGCGGCCACCGCGCCCGAATGGCGGGCAAAGACGGTCTGGTAGTCGTCCTCGTCCTGCGCGTCGGGGGCGCGTTTGGCGGCGATATAGGGCGGCAGCGGCATGGCCCCGGCCTCGGCCAAGGCGGCGTCGAAATCATCCGTCTCGAAGGACAGGATCACCTCGGTGTCGGTCTTGGCGGCGACCGTCGCCGACAGGCGGTCGGAAAAGCGGATCACCTCCCCCTCGGCCAGCTTGCGCAGCGGCTTGGCGAAGGCGCGCCAGCCCTCGGCCGCCGGCTCCAAGAGCGTGACCTCGATCTTGGCGGTGGCCTGGCCCTGCCCGGTCTGGCGCCGCCGGGTGCCCGTCAGCCGCGCGGGGATCACCTTGGTGTTGTTCAGCACCAAGCGGTCGCCCGGGCGGAAGATGTCGATCAGATCGCGCACATGCCGGTCCGCGATCGTATCGCCCTCGGCCAGAAGCAGACGGGCCGAGGTGCGCGGCCGCGCCGGGCGCGTGGCGATCAGCGTGTCGGGAAGGTCGAAATCGAAATCGGAAAGTTTCATTGTGCCAGCCTTGGTGCCGCGCCCTGAAGCGCATCGCGCAGTGGGCCGGGCGTCAGAAGCGACAGCGGGTTCACCCCGATCTGCGGATCGTCCGCCGTGCCGCGCAGGGTATAGGTGATGCCGAACAGCCCCTCGCCATTCTGCGAACCGGCTCCGTTCAGATACCAGACGGGCGAGACGACGCCCTGCATGAAGAACCGCTTGTCCGTCAACCGAAACACCCCTTCCGCCGTCACGCCCAGCGACGTGCCGGTCGCCGCGCCCCTCGTGACCTCGATCGCGCCGGGGGTCAAGCGGAAGGCGGCCGTCACCCGGTCGAAGAGCAGACCGCCATTGGCCAGCTGATCCGCAGCGCCCACGCCCGACAGCGCATTGACCGCACCGACCGCCGCCGGAAGGTCCGTGATGCGCACGCCCCCAGCTTCGACGGAGCCGTCATATTCCCCATCCGCCGCGCGCGGGGCAAGGCGCAGATCGAGCGCGCCGCCGCTTGCCTTTTCGAAGAAGCCCGCCGATTTCAGAACGCCTCCGGCATCGTCCGATTGCAGGTTCACCGCCGTGCCATGCGCCGATGGGCCGACCTGTCCCGTGACGGCGGTGCCGCCATTCACCTGCCCGGTGAATTGGCCATGAAATCCCCCCGCCGTCGCGAAATCGCCGCGCAGACCCGTCAGCGCCAGATCGTCGGTCACTTGCAGGCGATCGAGGCGCGTCGTCACCGGCGTATCCCCCGACCCGCCGCCCGCGCCCTTCGGCAGGTTCAGGCGGCGCAGGTCCACCGTGCCGCCCGTCACCGCCACCGCGGGTGCCGCCTCCCCCCGGCCCGTCAGCACCACCGGCGCATCGAGCCAGCCGTTCAGCCGCACGCGCGACAGGTTGACGGCATCGAGCTTGCCATCCGCCGTCAGCACCACATTGCCCGCAGCATCGAGCCCGCCGCCCGCCAGATGCAGCGCCTCCACCTCGGGCACATCGCCAAGGCGCGCCTGCACCCGAAGCTCCCCCGCCTCGGCGGCGGGCTTGGACCAGCCGATCGACGCCAGCTGCCCCGACAGCCCCACCAGATCGGAGGTCAGCACCATCTCGGGCGGGGCGCCGCGCGGAAGGGTGATGTCGATCTTGCCTTCGGCCTCGCCCTTCAGCAGACCGTCGGGCAGGTCGATCCGAAACTCCTTCGCCGCGGCGGGCGAGAGGGTGGCCGTCCCGGACACCGTCGCATCGCCTCCGTTCAGCGGCAGGCGGTAGCGCGCATCGAAGGGCACCGCCCCCAGCGCGCCCGCCCCCCCGACCGACAGCGCCGACGGGTCCGCATGCAGCACCATCCGCGGCGCGGTCAGGGTCTTGCCCGGCACCAGCCGGTCAGAGACGAGATCGCGGATCACGCCATCCACCTCGAACCCGACATCCTCCGGCTCGATCTCTTCGATGATGGGCAGGGACAGATGCGTGCGCATCGTCGCTTCGCCCTGCCCCAGATCGGCCGATTTTCCGGCGCGCGACAGGAAACGGAAGGGCGGCTGGTCCAACAGCGACAGCGCCGCCGTCACGCTGCTGTCGGTGCGCAGGTCGATCTCGGCACGGATGGGGCGTTCGCGCAGGTCCGGCACCACCAAGGTCGATCCATCCGCCGTGACCGCACCGCCTTCGGGCGGGGTGACATGGCCGCGCCGCAGCGTCATCGCATAGCGGTCCGCATGGATGGAGGCATAACCCTCGCCCCCTTCGATCGGCGGCAGGGTCCGCAGCACCTGCACATCCCCTTCGGCAAAGCTGTAGCCAAGGGAGACGCGCGGCTCCTGCCCCGGCGCGATGCGGATCGCGGCGCGGACGTTGCGCAGATTGCCCTCCAGCACGTTGCGGTCCAACCATTCGCGGGTGCGCGGCACCAGCGCGAGCGGCCACAGCGCCAAAAGCTGATCGCGGCGGATGGCATTCAGGCTGGGATCGAAGGCCAGCCACCAGCCATCGGGATCGGCGCGCACATGCCCATGCCCGCGCAGCACGCGGTCCCCCTCCACCAGCGCGACCTGCCCGATATCTACCGTGAAGGGATCCAGCCGCAGCCGCGCATCCATCATCCCCGAGGAAAAGCGCACAGGCTCGGTGAAGAGGCCATAAGGATCGAGCGCGATGTCGCGCAGGCGGAGCTGGGCCAGCACCTCGCGCGGCAGGCCCGCCTCCAGATCGCGCAGATAGGCCTGCCCCTCGGCGGCAAGGTGCAGGGTCGGCCCCTGAAGGTTCAGATGCGTCAGCTGTACCTTCTGCGCCGCCGGATCGTAAGACAGCGCGAGCGAGGCCGCATCGAACGGGATCGGCCGCATGTCCGGGCGCGGGCGCAGCGCCCCGGTCCCGAGGTCGAGCTGCGCCTCCAGCGCCGCGATGTCGCCGCTCGGATCCAGCCGCGTGTGCACCTGCCCCGCGACCTGCGCGTCCAGCACCGCCAGCGGCGCCAGCGGGGCGGCCTGCGCCGCGATGTCGGAGGCCGCGATGCCCGACACCTCGGCCGAGAGCGCGGTCGTACCAGCGTCGATATCCGTCTGGGCCGTCAGCTCGATGCGCCCCGTTTCGGTCCCGGCAAGTCCGGCCGACAGATCGGCGTGAAGCGTGGCATCCTCGCGCCGCAGGGTCAGCGCGCCATCCGTCAGTTCCCACACATGGCCCGCCCGCTGATCGCGGATGCGGATGGCGACGCCCTCGATCTCCACCAGCCGCAGATCGGCCATCAGGGGCACGGTCAGGGCGCGGCGCATCTCCTCGATCATCTGGGCGTAGCTTTCGATCGGGGTGTCGCCCGCCGTGATCCCAAGCGCCAGATCGAAGGAGCCGTCGGCCCGCCGCTGCATGTCGATCTGCGCCCCGCGCAACGTAACGGCCTGCGGGCGCGGCAGAGGCGCGCGCCAACCCGGACGCGTGAAGGTCAGCGCAGCTTCGGGCAGATGCAGGACCGGCCGCCCTTCGCGGTCGGCAAGGCCGATGCCCGCAATCTCCACCCGTGGGCGGAAACGGGGGCTGAGGGTCAAGGACACCCCCTCCACCGTGACCTGCGCGCCGACGGTTCCGGCGCGGCGCAGCGTGAAATCGATCTGCCGCTGCACCATATCCAGAACGGCGCGCGGCAGCGGCACGGATTGCCCCGTGACGGCCAGCGTCACCGGCCCGGCCGCGACCAGCAGCCCCACGGCGCCCGCGGCGATCAGGCCCTTGCGTCTTCGCCGTCGATGCTGGCCCGTCCCGTCCGTCACGATCCGCCCCTGTTGCGTCATATGCACTTGCCTTCACATGCGGCCGAAGGCAACACGTTCCACATGACGCGGCCCCATGTCACAGATGCCCTGCCACAGATGAAGGAATGGCCATGACCCGCCAAGCCCCCGATTTCACCCTCCCCTCCACCGACGGAGAGATCACGCTGTCCGCGCTGGGGCAGAAGGCGGTCCTCTATTTCTATCCGCGCGACAACACGCCCGGCTGCACGCTGGAGGCGCAGGAGTTCCAGCGGCTCGCCGGTGCCTTTGCCGAGGCCGGGACCCGGATCATCGGCATCTCCAAGGACGACATGGCCTCGCATGAGAAGTTCTGCACGCGGCACGGTCTGGCGATCACCCTCGCCTCCGACACCGCCGAGGTGGCCGAAGCCTATGGCGTATGGGTCGAAAAGAACATGTATGGCCGCAAGAGCATGGGGATCGAACGCGCGACCTTCCTGATCGACGCCTCTGGGGCGATCGTGCGGGAATGGCGCAAGGTGAAGGTGAACGGCCATGCCGAAGAGGTACTGGAGGCCGCCCGTGCCTTGGGCTAGCCCATCGGCATGATTCCGCCAATATGCGCAAGGTTCCGCCACCGCCGCGGAACCTTTTTTCATTTTGGTTGCCCTAAGGCCACGGTTTCCCGTATCCACATCGCGGGACAGGGACGAGTCAGGGCATCATCACCCACTGGGCCATGCCGTTCACCGTGCGGCCTTCGGCCGGGCGCCCGTCGCTGTGACACACAAAAACGGACATGCTACCCGTGCTGAAACGCTTCGCCTCTCGGATCAACACCGCTCTGGATCGCCACCTTCCGGAACAGCGTCTGTATCTGAAATCGGACACCCAGACGCGCTTCATCCGCATCCGGCCGCTGACACAGCTGGCCGCGCTCAGCGGAAGCGTCGCCTTCGTGGGCTGGGGAATGGTCGCCTCGGCGATCGTGCTGATGGATGGGGTGTCCACCGGGTCCGGGAAGATGGCCGCTGCCCGCCAGCAGGCGATCTATGAGCAGCATCTGAACGCCATCTCGGACGAACGCGACATGCGCGCCGACGAGGCCGCGCAGGCGCAGCGCCGGTTCAACGCCGCCCTCGACGAGGTGTCGCAGATGCAGTCTCGCCTGCTTCTGGCCGAGGATCGCCGGCGCGAGCTTCAGGCCGGGCTGGAGGCGGTGCAAGGCATGCTGCGCACCACGGTGGACGAACGCGACGCCGCCCGCGACGATGCGCGCCAGTTGAAGGTGGCCCTCGCCGACCGCACCGATGGCGACGCCGCCGAGGCCGGGGCCCTGCTGACCGCGATGACCGATGCGCTGGCCGACACGACGCGCGAACGCGACGCGGCTGCCGAAACGGCGATGATCGCCAGCGCCGAAACGGATGAGCTGTCCGAGCAGCGCGCCGCCATGCAGGCCCGCAACGACGCCATCTTCACCCAGCTGGAAGAAGCCGTGTCTACCTCGATGGAGCCGCTGGACCGGATGTTCCGCGCGGCGGGGCTGGATACGGACGATCTGCTGCGCGAGGTCCGCAAGGGCTATTCCGGCGCGGGTGGGCCGCTTTCGTCGATCAGCATGTCCACGATGAGCGCGACCTCCTCCCCCGAGGAAGAGCGGGCCAATGCCATCCTGAAGGGGCTTCAGGACATGGACATCTACCGCATCGCCGCGATGCGGGCGCCGCTGTCGATGCCGCTGGAGGCGCGGTTCCGCTATTCCTCGCCCTTCGGGTATCGGAACGATCCAAAGGGGGCCGGTCGCCGCTTCCACGCCGGTGTCGACATGGCCGCCCCGATCGGCACGCCGATTCTCGCGACGGGCGACGGCACGGTGATCCGCGCCGGTTGGGTCAACGGCTATGGCAACATGGTGGAGATCCGGCACAATTTCGGGATCGAAACCCGCTATGGCCATATGTCGAAAATCCGTGTGAAAGCCGGCGATAAGGTGTCGCGTGGCGATCAGATCGGTGATATGGGATCGACAGGCCGATCCACCGGTAGCCATCTGCATTACGAGGTGCGCGTCGGGGACAAGGTGGTCAACCCCATGACCTTCATCAAGGCGGGAAAAGATGTTTTCTAAAAGCAGAGTTAACGAGCCTGGCCCGAAACAGGCGGATGGCGACAACAAATCCTGGACGGACATGCCCAACAGCGACTCCCCCGCACCGCGCGGCAAGGCTGCGGCCTCGATCCTGTCCTCGGACCTGACGGTGGTCGGGAATCTGAAGACGACCGGTGACATCCAGGTCGAAGGCACCGTGGAAGGCGACATTCGCGCCCATCTGCTGACGGTCGGCGAAAGCGCCACCATCCGCGGCGAGATCGTGGCCGACGACATCGTCGTGAACGGCCGCGTCATCGGCCGCGTGCGCGGCCTGAAGGTGCGCCTCACCTCCACCGCCCGTGTCGAGGGTGACATCATCCACAAGACCATCGCCATCGAATCGGGTGCGCATTTCGAAGGTTCCGTCCAGCGTCAGGACGACCCGCTGCAGCAGGGCAAGAAGGCGATCGCCGCCCCGCAAGCCCAGCCGGCGATCCCGCCCCAGCCCAAGGCCGCCCCGAGCGCCTGAGCCGTCGGCCCGAGTGGCCGCACCGACGATTTGCCTTTGCCGCACGACACCTTATAAGTGCGGCAAAGTGGGGCGGACAGCATGAAGATCATCTTCCACCTTGGGGTCCATTGTACCGACGAGGAACAGGTTCTGCGCTGTCTGCGCCAGAACAGCGAAAGCCTTGCGGCGCAGGGCATCGTCGTACCGGACCCCGCCAAGTACCGTTCGCTGCTGCGCGATACCGCGACGGCGCTGGAAACGGGCAGCCTCAGCGAAGAGGCGCAGGACATCCTTCTCGACCAACTCCTCGACGGGCATGACGATGACCCGAGCCGGCTGGTGCTGGCTTGGGACAACTTGCTGTCCTTCCCGCAATGGGCGGTTCGCGGGCGGTTCTATCCGTCGGCGGGGACGCGCGTTCTGAACCTTGCCCGGATGTTCCCGAACGAAGAGGTGACCTTCCGCCTTGCCGTCCGCAATCCGGCGACATGGCTGCCCGACCTGCACGCCCGCCAAAAGGGCAAGAACTTCCGCGAACTCGTCTCCGGCCTGCCGATCGAAAAGCTGCGCTGGTCCGATATGGTGGAGGATATGGTCACCTGTTCGGACAATATCCGCGTGACGCTGTGGTGCGACGAAGATGCGCCGATCCTGTGGCCCCGGATCCTAGCCAGCATCGGCGGGGTGGAGGATGGCACCTCGCTGACGGGATGGACGGATTTCTATGCGCCGCTGCTCGATCCGCATGGGCTGAAGAACCTCGGCGCGGTCGCCGCATTGCCGATGGAGGAGCGGGAGGCCGCGATCTCGGCCCTGCTGGAGGCGCATGGCCTGCCCGATGCCTTCAACATGACGTTCGAGGCGCCGGGCTGGGACCAGATGACGGTGGATCACCTTTCCGCACTGTACGAGGCGGATGTCGCCCGCATCGGGGCGCTGCCGGGCGTGACGCTGCTGCGCCCGTGACGGGATCGGGGCGCGAACGCCCCGGCCCCAAGGCTCAGGCCATGCCGAGCGCTTGCTTGTAAAGCTCGAGAATCGCTTCCTCTTCGGCCAGATCGTCCTTGTCGCGTTTGCGCATGGTCACGATCTTGCGGATCACCGAAGATTGGTAGCCGCGGCCTTTCAGCTCGGCATAGACTTCCTTGATCTGCTCGGCGAGGTCGCGCTTCTCGGCCTCCAGATGTTCGATCCGCTCCACGAACTGCCGCAGTTCGGCCGCCGTCGCATCGACGCTCTCATCCATCATTGCTCACCTCTTCATCCACGTTCGCTCGCCCGTCAGTGCGTCCATTGCCGGTTGCCAGGGCTGTCGCGCTCGGTTACGCGGTTGGCCACGGAAATGGAAGGGGCACGGATGCACTGGCTGGTGATCATCGGGGCGATCGTGACGCTGCTGGGCGTGGGCGGGCTGCTGCGCTGCGTGCAACTGGCGCTGGCCGCCCGGCGCGAGGGGCTGGAGGGCGAGGCGCTGCAGGCGCGGTTCCGCCGATTGACCCTTGGCAACACCATCGCCTTGGGCATTTCGGCGCTTGGGCTGATGATGGTGATCACGGGCCTGCTTCTGGCTTGATTTCCGCGCCCGCCGGGTCGATGACGGATCGGCACAGCAAGAGGACGCTTCATGGACATCCGCCCGCTTACAGACAGCTATGCCGTCTCTCCGCAGATCGAGCCGGAAGATTTCGCCGCCATCCGCGCGGCCGGGTACACGACCGTCATCAACAACCGCCCCGACGGTGAAATCCCGGACGAGCTTCAGAGCCAGGCGATGCGCAAGGCGGCCGAAGAGGCCGGCCTGACCTTCATCGACAATCCGGTGATCGGCGGCGCGCTGACCGAAGGCAATGTGGACGCGCAGCGCACGGCGATCGACGCGGCCGAAGGGCCGGTGCTGGCCTATTGCGCGTCGGGCAACCGCAGCTCGGTCGTCTGGGCGCTGGCCCATGCCGGAGAGATCCCGGCCGATGAGCTGATCGAACGTCCGGCCCAATACGGCTACCAATTGGCGCATCTGCGCCCCATGCTGGACCGCTAACCCCCGGCAAGGCGGACAGCGCGCATCCCGCGCTGCTGCCCCAACTGCCCCTGTCCCACCGTGCGCCCGCCCGCATCGAGGCCGATGCGGTCGGTCCCGGCATCCGACAGGGGCAGCACCTGATCCCGCTCCAGCCGCAGCACCGCCGAAAGCGGCAGCGTCATGCGGTGCAGCACCGCCGTCAGGGGCACGTCGCTGTCCAGAACCCGCGCGGAGAGGCGTTCGGCAAAATCCTCTTGGCCGGCGCGGGTGCCTTCGGGCAGCGCGATGCCCACCTCCGACGATCGCGCGCCGCCCGCGAAACTCACCGTCACCTGCCGAAGCTGCAAGCGGCCCGTGCCCAGATGCGCCGACAGGGGCACCCCGTCCAGATGATCGCCCGCATGGGCCGCGCCCTCGCCCATCCCTTCCAGAAGGGCGGCGATGAAGTCGCTGGCCAGCAGCACATCGGTGCGCGTAGGCGTGCGGCCGGGGGCGGGCTGCGCCGCGCAGCGCCCCTTGATCCGCAGTTCCACCAGCGCCGCGACCAGATCCTGACCAAGGCGCAAGGCTCCGGCGCCGGTCGGCCCCCGCAACGGGATCAGCAGATCGCCCTCCCCCGTCTCAAGCTCCTCGGCCGAGATGTCGCGACAGGCGGCGGCGTCGATGCGCAGGTCCAGACGCAGCGCCTGCGCCGCCTGCATCACCGCATCGCGCAGCACGCCATCCTCCTCCGGCCTGCGGGCCGTGAGCTTGCGAAGAACCGTCACCGAGACCTCCATTCCGTCCCCCCGATGTTCCCCGATGTTCCTTAACCAAAGGTTCACGGATCGGCGAAACCTTGCCCCAGAGCTTCCTGCGACCGATCGCCCCTTGATTTGCATGGGTTCGCGCGCCACTCATTCGCAGATACGTTCCTTTGAAGAGGTTCATCCTTGCACGCCCTCATGTTCCGCCTTCTGGGTGCGACGGCTTTGTCCTGCGCCTTCCTTGCGCCGCCCCTTCACGCGCAGGATGCGGCAGCCCCCACTGTCGCCGCCGCCGCCGACCGCTTCGGCGATGCGCAGCCCTTCAGCTTCGATGCATTGGCCGCGAAGGCGCGCGATCTGGCGGCACGGCCCTATTCCGAGCCGGAGGTGCGCCACCCCGACATCCTCGATCAGATCGACTTCACCGCGCATTGGAAGATCCGGTTCAAGAACGACGAGACGGTGAAGATCGGCGATGCACCGGCCCAGTTCTTCCACCTCGGCACCTATTTCCGCCAGCCGGTCCGCATCTTCGACGTGGAGGACGGCGCCTCGCGCGAGATCCTCTATCACCGCGACTATTTCGAGATGCCCGATGACAGCCCCGCGCGCCAGATGGGCGACGACATGGGCTTTGCCGGGTTCCGCGTCATGCGCCCGGATCTGAAGACCGACTGGATTTCCTTCCTTGGCGGGTCCTATTTCCGCACCGATGGCTTCGCTCGCCAATACGGGCTTTCGGCGCGTGGCCTTGCGATCGACACCGGCATGGCGCAGGCTGAGGAATTCCCCCGCTTCACCGAATTCTACCTCGAGGATTCCAAGGAGCCGGGCGTCGATCTCGTGGTCTATGCCCTGCTCGACAGTCCCAGCGTTTCGGGCGCGTATCGGATGGCGATGTCCAACCGGAACGGGCTTGGGCAGGTGATCGACGTGGACAGCCGCCTCTTCTTCCGCGACGGCGTGGACCGGCTGGGGATCGCGCCGCTGACCTCGATGTTCTGGTTCTCGGAAAGCAACCGCTTCGCCTCGGCCGATTGGCGTCCGGAGGTGCATGACACGGACGGTTTGATGATGCTGACCGGCACGGGCGAGGAGATCTGGCGCCCGCTGAACAACCCCGACCGCGTCGTCACCTCCAGCTTCGCCGATACCAATCCGCGCGGTTTCGGCTTGATGCAGCGCGATCGCAACTTCGAGAACTATCAGGACGACGGCATCTTCTACGACAAGCGTCCCTCGGTCTGGATCGAGCCGACATCGGACTGGGGCCAAGGCGCCGTCACGCTGGTGGAGCTTCCGACCAATGACGAGGTTTACGACAACATCGTCGCCTTCTGGAATCCCGCACAGATGCCGGAACCGGGTCAGGAGATGGATTACAGCTATCGCATGACATGGGCCAAGGACGCCCCGGTCACGACCACGGTGGCGCGGACCACGGCCACGCGCATCGGCGAAGGCGGCTATCCCGGCAATCCGCGTCCCACCGATCAGGTGAAGATGCAGATCGAGTTCACCGGCGACATCCTCAAGGGCCTTGGCGGCGACGATGTGGAGGCGCATATCGACCTGCCCGACGGCGTGGAAGCGATCGAGCCGGGCGTCGTCAACGTTGTCGGCAAGGATGGCACCATGCGCCTGACCTTCGATGTGCAGAGCAGCGCCGATACGCTGGACATGCGGGCATTCCTGTCGGCGAAGGACGGTCAGCCGCTGACGGAGACATGGCTTGGCCAGATCCACCCGCAGCAGATTGCCTACCTCCGCCAGCACTGACACTCGGCGGCGCGGTCAGACCGCGCCGACCGGCTCGCGCAGCGCCTCCAAGGCTTCGGCCGCGATGGAGATGCTGCGCTTGCGGGCCTCATGGTCATGGATCATCGCCGTCACCATCACCTCATCCGGGCGATAGCGGTCGATCAGCGCGCCGAGCTGATGGCGCACATCCTCGGGCGTGCCCGTGGCCGAGATGGCCAGCGCCTCATTCGCCGAGGCGAGGAAAGGTGCGGGCACCACATCCTCCACATTCGCAACCGGGCGCGGCAGCTTGCCGGGCCGCCCCATGCGCAGATTGGCGAAGGCCTGCTGCTGCGACGAACGGATCGCCCGCGCCTCATCGCGCGTATCGGCCCCGAAGACGCCCGCCGCCAGCATGAAATACGGCCGATCGAGGAAGGCCGAGGCGCGGAAGTTCTGCCGGTAGGTCACGATCGCATCCTCCAGCGCGGCCGGCGCGAAGTGCGAAGCGAAGGCATAGGGCAGCCCGAGATACGCCGCCAGTTGCGCGCCGAACAGGCTGGAGCCGAGGATCCAGACGGGTACATGCGTCCCCTCGCCGGGCATCGCGCGGATCTGGGCATCGAGCGGCGCATCGCCAAGATAGTTCAGCACTTCCACCACGTCCTGCGGGAAGGCATCGCCCGCATCCATGTTGCGCCGCAGCGCCCGCGCCGTCGCCATATCCGTTCCCGGCGCCCGGCCAAGGCCCAGATCGATCCGGTCCGGATAGAGCGTGGCAAGGGTGCCGAACTGTTCGGCGATCACGAGCGGCGCGTGATTCGGAAGCATGATGCCCCCCGCCCCCACCCGGATGCGCGATGTCGCCCCCGCCACATGCCCGATCACGACCGCCGTCGCGGCCGAGGCGATGCCCGGCATGTTGTGATGCTCTGCCAGCCAGAAGCGGTGAAAGCCCAGCGTTTCGGCATGGCGCGCAAGATCGACGGTCTGGGCCAGTGCCTCGCCTTGGGTCAGGCCCTCCGGCACCGGGGCCAGATCGAGAATGGAATAGTGCTGCATCACAGCCTCCTTTTGCGCCTCATATAAGGACGAAGCACGCAGGAAGAAGGGTCAGCCGGTTACGAGCGTCCAGAGCCAGCCGAGGACGTTGCCGCCGATCTCTCCGGATTTGGGGATCACGAAGGCCCAAGCCAACGCGCCCGCGATGTCCCACGGGATGAAGCGGTGGAACGGCATGCGCGAAATGCCCGCCATCAGAAAGACGACGGCGCGGAGCGGGCCGAAGAAATGCCCGACCAGCAAGGCCGCGCCGCCCCAGCGGGCAAAGGCCGCCCGGCCCCGTTCGGCCATCATCGGATCGCGCGACATCGGCCAGCGGCCCAGCACCCAGCCGCCGTATCGCTGCCCGAGGGCCCAGCTGAAGCAGGACCCGAGGATCGCCCCGATCGACGCCCCCGCCCAGATCGGTCCAAGATCCACACCGCCCGTCGCCACCAATGCGCCGACCCCGACGAGGATCGCGGTGGAGGGGATGAGGATGGAGATGACGGGCATCGTCTCGGCCAGCGCGAAGAGCAGCGCGATCCAGAACGCCCAGTCCCGATGCGCCTCGACGAAGGCGATCACATTGTCGATCAGGGTGTCCACGCCGCCTCCCGCCCTCGGATGGGCACGTTCTACGGTGCGGGATGCGGGCGGGCAAGCGAGATAAGGGCGCTTTCCCTTGGGAACATGCTCGCGTATAACCCGGGCAATCGCGCGCCCGAGGCGCTAATTTGCAACATGAAGGCCGAATGGCCAAACTCCGAGGACGGCATGAGCAAGCAATCCCCCGAACAGGATGTCGATTTCATCAAGGCACTGGCCGAACTGCTGAACGCGAACGATCTGACGGAACTGTCGGTCAAGCGTGAATACGGCGATGACGACAGCCTTGAGGTTCGGGTGGTCAAGCAGGTGAACGTGGTCACGACGACCGTCGCGGCCCCGGCTGCGGCGACCGCGATCGCCCCCGCCGCGCCGGCCGCCGCCACTGCCGCGCCCGCCGTGGTCGAGGATCCGGCCCAGCATCCGGGCGCCGTCACCTCGCCCATGGTCGGCACCGCCTATATCGCCGCCGAGCCGGGCGCTGCGCCCTTCGTGGCGGTCGGGGCGACGGTCACCGAAGGCCAGACGCTGCTGATCATCGAAGCCATGAAGACGATGAACCACATCCCCGCCCCGAAATCCGGTACGGTGAAGCGCGTTCTCGTCTCGGACGGCACCCCGGTCGAATTCGGTGCGCCCCTCATGATCATCGAGTGAGGCACGGATGTTCTCCAAGATCCTCATCGCCAACCGGGGCGAGATCGCGCTTCGTGTCATCCGTGCTTGCCGCGAGATGGGCATAACCTCGGTCGCCGTCCACTCCACGGCGGACAGCGACGCGATGCATGTGCGCATGGCAGACGAATCCGTCTGCATCGGCCCGGCTTCCTCGTCGGAAAGCTATCTCAAGAAGGCCGCGATCATCTCGGCCTGTGAGATTTCGGGCGCCGAAGCGGTCCATCCCGGCTATGGCTTCCTCTCCGAGAACGAAGGCTTTGCCCAAGCGCTGGCCGATCACGGCATCACCTTCATCGGGCCGACCGCCGAACACATCCGTGTGATGGGCGACAAGATCACGGCGAAGGAAACGGCAAAGGCCCTTGGGATTCCGGTCGTTCCGGGCTCGGACGGTGGCGTTCCGGATTACGAGACGGCCATCGGCGTCGCCGAGGCGATCGGTTTCCCGGTCATCATCAAGGCGACGGCGGGCGGCGGCGGTCGCGGCATGAAAGTGGCACGCAACCCGGCCGAGCTGGAGATTGCGTTCCGCACCGCGCGCTCCGAGGCGAAGGCCGCCTTCGGCAATGACGAAGTCTATATCGAGAAGTACCTTCAAAAGCCGCGCCATATCGAGATTCAAGTCTTCGGCGACGGCAAGGGCCAAGCGGTCCATCTGGGGGAACGGGACTGCTCGCTTCAGCGCCGTCACCAGAAGGTGTTCGAGGAAGCCCCCGGCCCCGCCATCGACCCCGAACTGCGGGCGAAGATCGGCAAGGTCTGCGCCGATGCCGTTGCACAGATCAACTATATCGGTGCCGGCACGATCGAGTTCCTCTACGAGGATGGCGAGTTCTACTTCATCGAGATGAACACCCGCCTGCAGGTGGAACATCCGGTCACCGAAGCGATCTTTGGCGTCGACCTCGTCCGCGAGCAGATCCGCGTTGCCGCCGGCCTGCCGCTGTCCTTCACGCAGGATGATCTGGTCATCAACGGCCATGCCATCGAAGTGCGCATCAACGCCGAGCGGCTGCCGAACTTCGCGCCCTGCCCGGGCCGCGTGAACGTCTATCACGCGCCCGGCGGTTTGGGCGTGCGGATGGATTCGGCGCTCTATAGCGGCTATTCGATCCCGCCCTATTACGACAGCCTGATCGGCAAGCTGATCGTGCATGGCCGTGACCGGGCCGAGGCGCTGGCGCGTCTTGACCGCGCCTTGGCGGAACTGATCGTGGACGGCGTCGATACCACGGTGCCGCTGTTCCACGCTCTGCTGGAAAACCCGGACATCCGCAGCGGCGATTACAACATCCATTGGCTGGAGAAGTGGCTGGAGGCCACCTTCGGCAAATAGGATGCTGACGGCGGGCATTCTTCTGCGCGCCTATGCCATGGGGGCCTTCCCCATGGCGGAAAGCCGTTCCTCGCAGGACATCACATGGGTGGAGCCGTTTCATCGCGGCATCTTCCCGCTGGACGGCTTTCACATCTCTCGCTCCCTCTCCAAGGCGATACGGCGGGCAGATTATGAAATCCGGGTGAACCACGGTTTTACCGCCGTGATGAACGCCTGCGCCGACCGCCCCGAGACGTGGATCAACGACGAGATCATCCGACTTTATGGCAATCTGCACGCGATGGGCCATGCCCATTCGCTGGAGGTTTGGGCGAATGGCGCTTTGGTTGGTGGCACATATGGCGTGACACTTGGCGGGGCGTTCTTTGGGGAAAGCATGTTCTCACGCCGCGCGAATGCATCGAAGATCGCGCTGGCATGGCTCGTGCATCGACTGCGGGCCGGGGGTTTCGTGCTGTTCGACACGCAATTCCTGACGGCCCATCTCGCCACCTTGGGCGCGGTGGAAATTCCGCGGGCGGAATATCAGCGCAGGCTGCGTCTGGCGCTTGGCCAGCGGGGCGACTTCCACCCCGCAGGCTATGCGCCCTCAGCCGATCAGGTTTCGCATTCCAGCACCCATACGTCATAGCGCGGGTGATCTAGCGCCGAGAGTGCGGGGCTGGAGGAGATCATCCATCCCGAAAACACCGGCGTGCTGGCGCGGGTGTCCATGATCGTCAGATGGGCATAGGCGTCCGAAGACGGGTCCGCCGCCGGATAGCGGCATTCGTCCAGACGAATCGTAATGAAGCCGCGTGTGACGCTCTGCCCGCGCGAGAGCGAGAAATCGTCCGTCTGGCCGGTCGTCTTATCGAGCCAGCGCAGGGTCGCGCCGGGTGCGGTCGCGGCTTCCTGCGCATAGGCGGCGGGGGCAGCGGCGATCAGAACGGCCGCAACCAGCGCCTTCATGGTGCCGCCGTATCCGAAGATGCGTCGTCGCTGTCCCCGCGCCCGCTGACGAAGGCCAGCAGCAGCGAGATCAGGCTGACGGAGCCTTGGGTATCCTCGATCTCCTCGCCGGGGCCGAGGTTTTCAAGCGCGCCGCCGGGCTGGATCTCCACGAAGTTGCCGCCAAGCAGCCCCTCCGACGAAATCAGAAGCGACGAATCCGCCGGAACCTGCACCGCATCCGGAACGCTGATCGTGGCATCCGCGAAATAGGTCGTGGGGTTCAGCGTGAGCGAGGTGACCGTACCGATCTTCACGCCCGCCAGCCGCACATCCGTGCCGACGCCGATCCCATCCGCCGTGCGGAAGCTGCCGCGCAGGGTATAGCTGTCGCCGCCCCCGCCAAGGCCCGCCACTTGGCCGGCATAGAAGAGGAATGCCACTGCTGCGGCAAGGACGACGCCGCCCGTGATGACTTCGGTTGTATTCTGGGACATTATTCGGGCTGCCATGCCTCGTAATCACGACGCGCGACAGGCTCCACGCGGCGAAGGGAGCCTGCGGGCGCATAGGCCGCGGGCGTTCCGGTAAGGTTTTCCTGATGCGGCTTTTCCCACGCTTTGTGGGTCAGCGGGCGCGTCGTCGGCGGATCGTTCCATGTATGGTGCAGCCAGCCATGCCAGTCGGGATCGACCCGGCTCGCCTCGGCCTCACCGTTATAGATGACCCAGCGACGCTTGCCGTCCTTGGTTTGGAAGAAGACGTTGCCCTGCGCATCCTCCCCCACCTTCTCGCCGAAGCGCCAGGTCCAGAATTGCGTTCCGATCGTCTGGCTGTTCCACCAGGTCGGGATCCTCTTGAGGAAGTTCATTCCACGCCTCACCGAATGTCCATGCAGAATGCGGCGCAGGTGGCCCGCGCCGCATCAGGTCAGCTGGCGGATGCCGGCTCTTTCTTCTTTTCGCTATGAACGATCAGCGGCTTCTTGCCCTTCGTCACCGAATCATCGTTCACCACCACCTCGGCGACGCCGTCCATGCCCGGAAGTTCGAACATGGTATCCAGCAGGATGTCTTCCATGATCGACCGCAGGCCGCGGGCGCCGGTCTTGCGGCGGATCGCGCGTTTGGCAATGGCGCTCAACGCCTCGTCGGTGAAGGTCAGCTGCGTGCCTTCGATATCGAACAGCCGCTGGTACTGTTTGACCAAGGCGTTCTTCGGCGCGGTCAGGATCGTCACCAGCGCTTCTTCGTCGAGGTCGGTCAGCGTGGCGATCACCGGCAGACGGCCGACGAATTCCGGGATCAGACCGAATTTCAGCAGATCTTCCGGCTCCAGCTCGGCGAAGAGTTCGCCCACGCCGCGGGCATCCGGGTCCTTCACATCGGCGCCAAAGCCGATGCCCGAACCTTTGCCACGCTGCGCGATGATCTTATCGAGCCCCGCGAACGCCCCGCCGCAGATGAACAGGATGTTCGTCGTATCCACCTGCAGGAACTCCTGCTGGGGATGCTTGCGCCCGCCCTGCGGCGGAACGGAGGCGACGGTGCCCTCCATGATCTTCAGAAGCGCCTGCTGCACCCCCTCGCCCGACACGTCGCGCGTGATCGAGGGGTTGTCGGATTTGCGCGTGATCTTGTCGACCTCGTCGATATAGACGATGCCGCGCTGCGCCCGCTCCACGTTGTATTCGGAAGCCTGAAGCAGCTTGAGGATGATGTTCTCCACATCCTCGCCGACATAACCGGCTTCGGTCAGCGTGGTCGCATCGGCCATCGTGAAGGGCACATCGAGGATGCGCGCCAGCGTCTGGGCCAGAAGCGTCTTGCCGCAGCCGGTCGGACCGATCAGCAGGATGTTGGATTTCGACAGCTCGATATCCGTCTTCGAAGAATGGTTCAGACGTTTGTAGTGGTTGTGCACCGCGACCGAGAGAACCCGTTTCGCATGCATCTGACCGATCACATAATCGTCCAGAACCTTGCAGATCTCCAGCGGTGTGGGCACACCGCCGGCCGTCTTCAGGCCCGCCGTCTTCGTTTCTTCGCGGATGATATCCATGCAAAGCTCGACGCATTCATCGCAGATGAATACGGTCGGCCCCGCAATGAGCTTGCGAACCTCGTGCTGGCTCTTTCCGCAGAACGAGCAGTAGAGGGTGTTCTTGCTGTCGCCGCCGGTCGTGTTCGCCATCGTCGTCCTCTGGGGAAGTCACCGGCCCTGGGGAAGGCCGGAGCATTAGGGGTCAAATGTAGGCCAGTCACCCGGCCTTCACAATCGTAAAAAGCCTATTTCGCCTCTTCGACCTTGCCGCGGTTCTCCACGATCTCGTCGATCAGGCCCCATGCCTTCGCATCTTCGGCGGACATAAAGTTGTCACGCTCCAGCGCGGCTTCGACGGTGTCGTAGTCGTTGCCGGTGTGGCGAACGTAGATCTCGTTCAGGCGGCGCTTCAGCTTTTCCGTCTCGCGGGCGTGGATCATGATGTCCGTCGCCTGCCCCTGATACCCGCCCGAGGGCTGGTGCACCATGACGCGGCTGTTGGGCAGCGAATAGCGCATCCCCTTTTCGCCGGCGGTCAGCAGAAGGCTGCCCATCGACGCCGCCTGCCCGATCACCAGCGTGGAGACCTTGGGTTTGATGTACTGCATCGTGTCGTAGATCGACAGGCCGCTCGTTACCACACCGCCGGGGCTGTTGATGTACATGGAGATTTCCTTGGACGGGTTTTCCGCCTCGAGGAACAGCAGCTGGGCGCAGATCAGGCTGGACATGCCGTCATGGACGGGCCCGGACATGAAGATGATCCGTTCCTTGAGCATGCGCGAGAAGATGTCATAGGCGCGTTCGCCGCGGCTGGTCTGTTCGACCACCATGGGAACGAGCGTGTTCATGTAGGTATCGATCGGATCTTTCATTCGCCCTGCCCTTCGCGTGGTTCGCGGATCGTCCCGCGATCCGGTAGGAGTCTTAGTCATGCCCGCCCGCGCCCGCAAGGGCACCACCTCAGCGGGCGAGCGTGATCTCGGCCGCAAGTCCGCCCAATGCGGCACTTTCGCCAAGGCGCAGGTGCCCGCCATGGCTGCGCGCGATGTCGGCGGCGATCGACAGGCCGAGCCCGACGCCGCCGCCGCGATTGGGGTCGCGTTCGGCCTGAAGGCGGGTGAAGGGGTGCAGCGCCTCGTCCCGGCGCGCGGCCGGAATGCCGGGGCCGTCATCCTCCACCCCCAACCGGACGACCCGCACCCCCGCCGTCACCGAGATGACGGCCCGCGTGCCATAACGCACGGCATTGCCCACGAGGTTTTCAAGCGCGCGCGTCACGGCCTGCGGGCGCAGCGGCATCGTCACCGGGTCCACCCGGCCCAGCGTCACATCCTGCCCCATGCGCTGCGCATTCTCGGCCACCGCATGGGCCAGCGCGGCGACATCGACCATCTCCACATCCTCCACCGCATCGCCGCGGGTGAAGGACAGGAACTCGTCCACCAGCCGCTCCATCTGCTCCACATCCCGCAGAAGGTCGGCGGTGTCCTCCTCGTCCATCATGGCCAGATCGAGCTTCATGCGCGTTAGCGGCGTGCGTAGATCGTGGCTGATCCCCGACAGCATCAAGGTCCGCTGCTCGATCTGCCGTTCGATCCGGCCGCGCATTTCCAGAAAGGCATTGCCCGCCGCCCGCACCTCGGTCGCGCCGCGGGGGCGGTAGGGAATGGTCTGCCCCTTGCCGAAGGCTTCGGCCGCCTGCGCCAGCCGCGCGATCGGGCGCAACTGGTTCGTCAGGAACAGGAAGGCGATCACCGTCATCAGGATGGAGGTGACGATCATCAGCACCAGAAGCTGATGCGGGTTGGATGCCGACACACGCCGCCGATCGAGCTGCACGTTCACCGGCCCGCGAGAGGTTTGCAGCAGCAGCCGCACCTCGCCATTGTCGTATTGCAGGTCCACCGCCGTCAGCGGCAGACCGTCGCGCAGGGTGCGGATGATCGCCCGGCCCGACACATCCCAGAAATCGCGCCGGTCGGTGGTGAAATCCCATGTCGCGGGCATCACCAGCTTGAACTGCAACGCGCGGGCGATGTCCTGCGCGCCGTTCGGATCGTCCTCGATCGCCTCCAACAGATAACTCAGCTCGATCTCAAGCGAGCGGGCCATCTGCTCCGTCACCCCTTCGTAATGGCGCTGGATGAATTGCAACGAAAAGACGAGCTGGATCGTCAGGATCGGCACGATGAGGATGAGAGCCGCCCGACCGGAGAGGCTGCGAGGCAAGGATGGGCGAAACCTGATCATGCCCGCATCATTATCCGCAAGTCCGGCGCACGCAACGTTTTATCCCGCCCCGCGATGCGCTAGGATTCGCCCCATGACAGAACCGCCCTATGGCAGCGCCCTCCGGCTGGAGCCGGCCATCCGTTGCATCCTCGCGCCCAACCCGTCGGCCATGACCTTCCGTGGCACGAACACCTACATCATCGGGCATGAGCGCCTGACGATCCTCGATCCCGGCCCGGACGACGACCGGCACCTCGCGGCGATCCTTGCCGCCGTCGGCACCGCGCGGGTGGAGCGGATCGTGTTGACCCACGATCACAAGGACCACATCGCGCTGGTCCCCCGCCTTCGGCAGGCCGTGAACGCGCCGACCTTCGCCTTCACCACCCCGGCCAGCCTTTTCGCGCCCGACCACGTTCTGCGCGATGGCGACCGACTGGCGGGCGATGGGTGGGAACTGGAGGCGATCCACACCCCCGGCCATACCGACGATCATCTGTGCTTTGCGATGGGCGATCTGTGCCTGACGGGCGATCACATCATGGGCTGGGCCAGCAGCGCCATCATCTCCCCGCGCGGGCGGCTTGATCAGTATCTCGCCTCGCTCGATCTGCTGGCGGCGCGACCTTGGCGGCGATTCCTCTCCTCGCATGGCGATCCGATGGAGAATCCGGCCCAGCGGATCGCGCAACTGAAACGCCAGCGGCTGGTGCGCGAACAATCCATCCTCGCCCTTCTGCACGAACGGCCCCGCGACATCGACGATCTGGTGAGCGGCATCTATCCCCGCCAGCGCCCCGACCTGCGCCCCGCCGCCCGGCGGAACATCGAGGCCCATCTGATCGCCCTGCAGGACACGGGCCGCATATACGCCTGCCCCACTGGCGTTTTTCGCCTTTCCGATGAGGGAGATGCGAAAAAATCGTCATCCTTGCAAGAAATCTCGAAAAAGCCTCTGGACACCCCCGAAACACCTAGCTAATACACGCCTCGTGTTCCGGCGTAGCTCAGCGGTAGAGCAGTTGACTGTTAATCAATTGGTCGTAGGTTCGATCCCTACCGCCGGAGCCAAAAATTCCCAAGCTACCTGAATCTGCTGAGTGATTTCTCCCTTCGGGGACCCTGCAGCATGTATGTGCCATACGTATGGCACCTCAAGGCACCACGGCGGGTGATGTGGTCTCCAACCGGAGGCACGGCCCATGGGGCTTCAATTGCATGTATTCCGACGCGGCGCGACGTATGTCTGGCGCAGGCGCGTGCCCGCCTCGCAGGGTGGCAAGCTGATGCAGGTCAGCTTGCGAACCAATGATCCCTTGATCGCGAGACGCGTCGCCTTGATGGTAAGTGCCGAAAGCTACGGGATCTTCGACGCCATGATACAGAACCGACTGAGCCGGGACGACGCCCGCAAGCTGCTGGAAGCGGCAATTATGCGCGCCCTCGGCCAGATCGAGATCATCCGTATGAACATCCCCGACAGCCCTGAGATGCACGTTTGGCAGAATACCCTTTCCAAGGATTGGGCGATGGGAAAGGCCTATGACATCGTCAGTCATCGCGGTGCCGCGGCTGCTCCCATTCTGGACATGGACCGAGAAGAAATGCGCGCGGAGGGTCGGACCGAAGGCGAGATCGAGAAGTGTGACACGAACGTCGGTCTGCTGGTTCAGGGCTTCGAAGCGCCTCCCACGGAAGGCCCCAACGCACCCGCCTATCGCCTGATGAAGGAGACCCTCGGGCGCGATCGATTTACCCAGGCCGAAGTGAACCACGGTCGTCGGGTTGTATGTCGTGGCCGGGGTGCAGCTTTTCTGATCGCCAGCCGGGGGCATTTGTCGAACATCGACAAGGCTACGCGAGATGCGTTGGCGCTGGCGGAGGCGGATGAAAAGAAGGAAGTGGATAAAGAGGTAAGGTCTGTTTCTGCCGTTTGAATAGCACCATGTTTCGTGGACGCCTTCTTCGCTAACTTTGAGGTAAAGAGGCCATGATGAGCACAGGCAATTTCAGCGACGATATCAAGCGTGATGCGGTGGCGCAGATCACGGAACTGGGCTATCCGGCGACGGAGGTTTCGGCTCGGCTGGGTGTGGGCACGCACTCGCTCTATGCCTGGCAGCTGGACTTGCCCGGAAAATGTGGAGAGCACCAACTGATGAACCAGGAGGTGTTCTATGGGAAACGGGAACAGACCGACGCCGGAGTTTCGGCGTGAAGCGGTGCGGCTGGCACTGACCAGCGGTCGGACGCGACGAGAGATCGCGGAGGATCTGGGCATTGGCCTGTCGACTTTAACGCGATGGCTGAGCCAAGAACGTGATGTCGATGCACGGAACGAGGTTTCTGCCGATCTGCACGCCGAATTGAAGCGGTTGCGGCGTGAGAATGCGGTCCTGAAGCAGGAGCGCGACATCCTAAAAAAAGCCGCGGCCTTCTTCGCGAAAGAGGGAAGTCGATGACCTTCGGCTTCATCAAGGCGGAGAAGGCCAGCGTCCCGATCAGCCAGATGTGCCGTGTTTTTGGGGTCAGCCAGAGCGGCTTCTTTGCTTGGCAGGACCGTCCGGCTTGTCGTCGCCAGCAACAGGACATGGTCTATCTGGCCCATATCCGGACGGCCTTCGCCCTGTCGAACGGCACCTATGGTAGTCCCCGCATGCAGCGCGACCTCGCGGATGAAGGGCACGAGATCGGGCGGCGCCGCACGGCACGTCTAATGCGCGAGAACCAATTGATCGCGCGGCAAAACGGCGATTCAAACGGACAACAGACAGCGAACATTCCTGGCCTGTCGCGCCCAACCTGATCGCGCAGGACTTCACGGCGGACGGCCCGGACCAGAAGTGGGGTGCGGACATCTCCTACATCTGGACGGCAGAAGGCTGGCTTTACCTCGCGGTCGTACTGGATCTCTTCTCCCGGCGCGTCGTCGGTTGGGCCACGAGTGATCGCCTGAAGCGTGATCTCGCTGTAGAAGCCCTGCGACGCGCTCTGATGGCTCGCAACCCTGCGTCGGGACTGGTTCACCATTCCGACCGCGGATCGCAATATTGCTCTGTCAACTATCAGGCCCTGCTCCGAAAAAGGGGCATCCTGATCTCGATGAGTGGGCGCGGGAACTGCTACGACAACGCGATGCTCGAAACGTTCTTCAAGACCATCAAGTCGGAGCTGATCTGGCCGGTCGCATGGCAATCCCACCAGCAGGCCGAAAACGCCATCGCCAGATACATCGACGGGTTCTATAACCCCGTCAGGCAACATTCATCGCTCGGCTTCCAAAGCCCCATCGCCTTCGAGCGAAAGGACACGGAAGTGAGCTAAACACTCTCCACAAAAGCCGGGCAAGTCGATTTCTTTACACGGAAAAACTGGGTTCATGCCCTCCCAAAAGAGTGCCTCACGACCGTCTCGACGGTGTACAGTGAAGAACCCTCGCGGCCGGTTTTCCGCCTCCATGAAATTTCGGGACGCACGAAACTCGCCATATTTGCCTCTGTGGGCCTATCTGCTTCTCGCGCAAAGAGACGCAAGCTTTTTTGCCCGCACGTCTGCGAGCCTGTGCCATGATCAATCCCGCCAGGTTCCCTTCCGGCAATGGACCCCGCTGCGCGCCGCAAAGCCTTCACTTTCACGGTTCCCGTCGAGTAGTACCCGACACAACAAAGAAATGGAGCGTTTGCGACCGAGGAAAAAGCATCCGGACGGTTTTTCTTTGATCGGCCCGCCCGAGACCGAAAAAACCGACCTGAATATGCCACTTTGCGGCTCTTTCAAGCGGATTGAGGATTCTCTTGATTTCCCCGCGTCTTGACGCAAGCGGCGCTGCGGCAAAAGGCGCGGCCTCTCAGGCATGACACGATGACGCGACAGAACCGCGGCCGAAATTCGTGCCCGACGTGGCCGATGGCCGGACCCAGACCAATTCATATGGTCCTGCCAAGCGCATCATAACGTCTGTCATCGGCGCGGAGGGCGGAAACCGGACTTTCCCTCGCATCCAAAGCCGTCTGTCCTTCAATTCAGAAGCCGGCATGCCAGCGGGCTCAAGCCGCCAGACCGTCGCGATCGACAGAAGGGCTGTCTCCTGTAGATCAACACCTCAGAAATCCCGTCTTGCCTTCAACCCTGGTAAGAACTCGGTAGATTTCAAGAACTGGTGCGAGCTGGGCAGAGTATCGACGCTGGCGCGATTGTTTCAACAGCTTCAAGCGCCAATTCCAGTCCGTATTAAGACATGGGTTATGGATGCTGAAATAAGCATTTTATTGTTGCAGTTCAGAGTATCAACTGCAACTCTGCAAAAATAAATGAAATGTCGCCAAAGTTCTCTGCATTGTCACCCTCCAAACTTGCCGCTCAGACCGAGCAACCGACCCTGCCCTCCATTTCCCCGAAGGCGCTTCTGAAGATGCCCTTCCTCGCCACGGTCGAAACGGTCGTCTCGGGGCGGGGCTTTGGGTTCCTGAGGATCGAGGGCGGCAAGGATAATATCTTCTTTCACGCCACGGCTGCCTTGTCGAACGATCAGGACCTGTTCCTGACACTGAAGGAGGGAGACAGGCTGCTGTGCCAGATTGGCAGTACGCTTCGAGAACCGTCCAACCCCGCTGCAGTGCTCTGGACCGTGGTCGCCGGGCGGGACTGGACGAGCACGGGCAAACCGGAAAGTCAGACGGAGCTGGACCGGATCCGGCGCTATCTCTTCGAGAAGATCGGCATGGAGGAGATCGGTCGTATCCTTAAGGCAGGCTGGTATCGCCGCAAGTGGAAGGAAAGCCCACCCGCCGATCTGGAGGATTCGGTCCTTCAGCAGGTCTACGCAACAGAACTGGCTGCACTGAGTCCCGGCGATTTTTCCAGCTGCCTCGATGCAGCGCAAAACTGCCCTTTTGCCTTTGTGGCGGCCCTCGATCCGATGTCGGATGCCGCAGACCTCCACGCCCTGCTGGCGACCTTCGTGCCAAGTCAGCTCGCGGCGGTTTGCGCGCCCCGGGCGGAGTGGGCACAAGTCTCGGGACATCGAGGCAAGGCCGGGCGCTTGTCCGAGGATCACAAGGTTGCCCTGCTCGATTGGGCCGCGCTGAGCAGCGCCGGTGACCCCAAGAGCTTCCGGGCCACATGGCTGAAGGGCGACGGGGCGCACGAGGCGACTTTCGCGCGGCAATGGCTGGCCTCCGGAGAGACAGTGCCCCGGCCGCTGTTGTCCTGGCTGATGACCTTGCTGGAAAAGGATCTGCTGCAGATCGGCGATCTGCGTGACCTCGCGTTCCGGGATGCGCATGCGGGCGTCGTCCTGTATCATACGCTCTCTGACGAGGATCAGGAACGCCTCCAGGCGAGCTGGGCGCACGATCCCTCGGCGATTGGGTTGGCGCTGAAGGATAATCCCGCGCTGGCGAGACGGTTGCTGGAGACCACCGTGCTGGCAGTCGATCTCGAGACGGACGGGGCGCGGATCCATCAGCTCGGACAAGCCGATCACCGCGGCAGCACGCGCCTCGAGGGCAGCAGCCTGGTCGGGAGCCTGCAACAGGGTCTGCCCGACTTGGTAAGTGCCTTGGCGCAGGTCCGGCTGGCGGTCGGACACAACGCCATTGGCTGGGACTGGCCCATCCTGTCGCGTGCCGTGCCCTCCCTTCCCGGAACCCCAGTCTGGGACACACTCCTTGTCGCCTTCCTGCTCGAGCCCCAAGCCCTGTCTCATGCGCTTGGGGGGGATCACACGGCCGATGCCGATGCCCGCGCGGCCCTCGAGCTCTTCCTTCAACAGGTCGAGCGCTTTGATACCTCCGTGCATGAGGCGATCCTGACCGGATGCTGCACCTCCACGGAAGAGCTCTTTACAAGGCTCGTGGATGCGGAGCGTGACGACCTCTCCGTTGCCCGAGCCACGCCCGCCGTCCTCGAGGCGGTCGATCGTGATTTGCCCCTGCTCCTGCCGGATCGGCTCCTGCAGCTGCTGGATTGGGTGCCAGGATACGTGATCGCGCCCGCCGACCCGGACACCCCGCTCGATCCGGCCTTCCTCGAGATCCGGGCGACGCGCCTGTTCGAAGCGCTGACGGCGGCGCAACGGCGGACGCCCGTGGTCGAGGTTCTGATGGCGGTGTTGCAACGGGCACAGGCACAGGGGATCTCCGTGCGTCGCAACATGGTGCCGGGCTGGTTGACGGAGCGGCTACCTTGGCTGGAGGTCGCGCTGAATGGGGCCACGGAGCTGCCCGACACGGAGTCCGGCTGCAGGGTTTCCCCTCTTCCCGCTTCGTTGCAGTGGTGGGCACAGGCGGAAACGTGGTCCGGCCAGGCGATGCTTCCGGACGGTCCCCGGATGATCATCGCGCGCTCAGGGGCCCCCGCCGGGGCTCTCACGAAGGCCCCGATCCGCGAAGGCACCCTTCTCCTGGGCCCCACCGGCGGGACAGTCTGGGCTGTGCGGGATCCGGCGGCGGACCGGCTGGAGATGGTCGGGAGCTGGCGGAGCTTCCACATGATAACCGTGCCGAAGACGGTGAAGCCGGTAAAGGGACCGGGCAGCTCTCGGACGAGCAGGCCGCTGTTGGTCTCTCGCCAGACTACAGTGCGCGATCCTGGCTCCCGGACGCAGGCCGAATACTGGTCGGAACAGCTGGCGACGCTTCGCAGCCTGCCCGCGGAGAGCGATACGGTGCCGATCCTGCTGGTGAGCAGCACCCGCAGCCGGACGATGTTGGGTCTGCTGGAAACAGCGCTGGCCGAGCTGGGGCTGGGAGAGAAACAGCCTCAGCATCGCAGCCGGCGCGAACAGCTGAAGCGGGCAGTGGCCAACAGGCACTGCCTCGTCGCCGGTCTCGATGCGTGGCGCGACTGGGCTGCACTGGCGAAGGATGCCGGGGTCACCCTCCAGCCGGTCGTCGATGCGACCCCGCTAGAGGAGTGGTTTGCGCTGGAGGCCCCCGCCAGGGCCGAACAGGAGGAGGGGCAGGATGACGGGCCCCGCCAGTTTTCCACGGCCATGGTGCTCGACGGGATCGACAAGCGGGTGGAAAAGTGGCTGCGGCCATGGCTGCGCGAGACCGGCCTCGCGGAGAGCGCCAGGGTCCCTATCCTGCTCGACCCCCGGCTGGAGGATACGCGGCACCTAACGGGAAGTGCTTTCAAGCGGCTGGCGATCGAGCTCGCGCCCTGGAGCTCCGAGGAAAGCCGGCGGCTGAAGACTGTCTTCGCTCCGTTGCAGATCGAACGGGAAGAGGCGCCCTCCGGGATGGCCGCGATGGAGCATTTCCTCGTGACGCACTGGCAGCCCTCCGGCGCGGCAGGCAAAAACCCCGTGACCGGGTTCAAGCCGACACAGCTCCAGGCCATGGAGCATATCCGTGACCGCCGGGCTGACGTGATGGTCACCCTGCCGACGGGAGAGGGCAAATCAGTGCTCTTCCAGGTGCCGGCCCTTGCCCGCGGCCTGCGCAACCGTCGGCTCACACTTGTGATCTCGCCGCTGCGGGCGCTGATGCGGGATCAGGTCCTGCGTCTGCATGAACAAGGGTTCGAGGAATCGGTGGACTTCCTCAGCGGAGACCAGTCCCGCGAGGAACAGCGTGAGGTCTTACAAGGCGTTCTCGATCAACGGATCGTGATGCTCTACGTCGCACCGGAACGGCTGCGCGTGGCCAGCTTCGTCGATGTGCTGCGGCGCCGGATAGAGGCGGATGGTGGCCTGGAATACATCGTCTTCGACGAGGCGCATTGCATCAACCAGTGGGGCTACGAGTTCCGCCCCGACTACTTCTTCGCCTTTAGCTTCCTGATGTCGCGGCTGCGGACCGGCCGCCTTCCTGACCCGACACCGGTTCTGTTGCTCTCAGCGACCCTCACGGCCTCGGACCGTCGGCGGATGCGTGGCCTGCTTGAGCGACTGTCGCAAGAGCCGGACCGGCTGCCGCTCGCAATATGTCCCGATCCCACAACGCAGGTAAGCCCCCTGCGCGCGCATATCCGTGTTCGCGCGCATCAGTTGCAGGGGAATATCTTCGAGTCGGACGGCAAGGCGCTGCAGGAGCGGATCCCGGAGGTCGTGCAGGTCATCCGGACGGCCTTTAAAAATGCCGAGCAGACCGGACAGCGCAGCGCGGTGCTGGTCTTCGTCCTCTCCCGCGCTCATGCCGACACGCTGGCGGAGCAGCTGACGCGCGAGACGGGGCGTGAGGTCGAGAGCTTCCACGCCGGTCTCGATGGCGCTACACGCGAGGACATCTACGATCGCTTTCGGAGCGGCGAGTTCAATGTGCTGGTGGCGACCAAGGCCTTCGGGATGGGGATGGACATCCCCGATATCCACTGGGTCGTGCATCTGGCGTCTCCCGGATACCTGGAGGACTACCTACAGGAGGTGGGCCGGATCGGGCGCGGTGTCAGGGAGCGCGAGAAGGCGGGGCTCGACCGTCTTGACGCGCTGATGCTGTATTCGGGGCAGGATTTCGAGGCGATCCGGAGCATGCGGGCCGAGAGCGAACTACGAGTGCCGCAGATTGACGAAATCGAGAAGCACATTCTGGAGGCGGTCGAGACGGTCGGAGACAGCCCCATAGCCTTTGTCCCACAGGACGGCTTCTCCGTCGAAAAGTATCGGACACCAGCGAAACGTCGTGGCGATGCCACGCGCCTGCGCCTGGCGCTTCACTGGTTGGAGGAGGCAGGGCATGTCCTGCAGGCGGGCACGGTGCCGGACCTGCTCAAGATCCGCTTCTCGCCGGTTCGGCTGAAGCGAGTGTCCGAGGAGGACAGCTTGGCGGGGAAGGTCGCGGCGGCCATTCAGGAGGCGACGTCCAACTCCAGCGTGCTGACCGAGAAGGAGCTGGCGCTTCCGGCGCTGATGCAGAGGATCTCGCGCAACGTTGCTCTGCGGACCGGTGACGATGACACGCGCTCCGGGGAACGCAAGGCCGTCATCAACCTCACCCGGATCCGGCGCCATTGCCGGATGGAGAGCCTCGACGCGACCATGTCTGCGATCGCGGACCTCGCGCGCCGCGAGGCACTTACGCTCGTTTGGTTGATTGATTACACGACGCGGCCCGTGTTGTCCGAGAGCGATGAACATATTTGGACCCTGATTGAGCGAGTGACGGAGGCAGTGCGCCGGTTGCTCGGAGAACTCAGCGGCACAGGCACGTTCCGCTTCGACCCGCACGACTGGTACGATCCGGCGCCATTCCGGCTGGTCGATCCCGAAGTTCGGAAACTTCCGAGGCAGTCCCGCGAACAGGTCGAACTCATCTTGCGAGAAAACCGGTTCCGGCGCAGCTTCATCAACGGCTTCCGCACTCTTGCCCGGGTGGTCGGGATCCGCCTCAAGCAGGGGCTCGATTCGGAGAGCGATCGTCTCTACTGGCAGGCCCGCTGCCCAGATACCGAAGGCCGGATCGCGGCGCGGCGTCTCGATCACCTCCTGCCGCAGGCCGCGGCCCTGTCCCGCCTGTTCCCCCCGAACACGAAGGACGGAAGCCTCGAGGTAGCGGATATCATTACCAAGATGCAGGAGGCGCATCCCGCCGGGACGTTCCACGCCTCGGATCTCTCCAGCCTGATCCGCCTGATGTCGTCGCTGGGGCTCGTAAGCACCTCGCCCGATCTGTTGCCACCGTCCTACGTGCTGCAGCCGCAGGGGCGCGTGCCGGGGCTGGGGCAATACCCCGATCTGGTCGAGGAACTCGACAGCGTTAACCGCTTCGCGGAGACGCGGATATTCGGCATGGAGGTACATGCAAACCTGCCCGAAGAGGCGAGGGACCGGTTCGTGCCGGGCTACTTCGCCTGCACCGACGTGGATGCGCTCAAGGGCTTCGTTGATGAGCAACTGGGCGAGATCGAGGACGAAACCGGGATCTTCGCCGAGAAGCGCGACCAGCTCCGGGCGACCCGTGCGACGGAGTTCTTCGATTTCTACCGGGCCTCGCCGGAACCCGCGCAATGGGCGGCGATGCAGCACCCCTACGACCGCCACCTGCTGGTGAATGCGGGACCGGGCGCGGGCAAGACCTCCGTGCTCGTGGGCCGAATCGTCCATCTCATCCGCGAGCAGCATGTCAAACCATCCGAAATCATGGTGCTGGCCTTCAACCGCGCCGTAGTCTTCGAGATCCGCAAGCGGGTCCGGGACCTGTTCCGCTCGCTCGGCTATGCGGCCTATGCGTCCCGCGTCCGGGTCCATACCTTCCACGGTCTCGCGATGCGCCATCTGCGGGATGCGGCTCCGTCCGTGACCGAAGAGCTCCTGCCGACCTTCGCCCGCCGGCTGGCACGTGATGCCGCATTCCGGGCCTCCGTGGCCGGCGAGTGCCGGGCGCTTCTGGTCGACGAATTCCAGGACGTCAACGAGGAGGTCTACGAGATCATCCGTGCGCTGCATGCGGGGAGCGGAGACCGGGCCGGGATCATGGCGATCGGGGATGACGATCAGGACATCCTGCGCTGGAACCGCAAGCCGGCCCGTGTGGGCTGGGGGCGCCCGGAGGTCGAAGCCGGTGGCGTGTTCGCCGACCATTACTTCGGACGTTTCCGAGCGGATTTCGGAGGCGCGGACCTGTCCGAGCTGACACTGGGCGTCAACTTCCGCTCCAGCCCGGAGATCGTCGAGAAGAGTCAGGAGATGATCAACGGCTTCTTCGGTCGCCGGACCCTCTCGCGACGACTCAAGACGGACAGGCTGCTTGCCGTGGACGGGGCGCCGTCGGGAACGGTGGAGCGTATCGATGCGCGGGGCTGGAGCTGGGAGCGAACGCTGGAGGAGGTCCGCGCCACCAGCCGGCGGCTCCTGACGGATAACCCGGGATCCCTTGCGGTCCTGTGCCGCTCCAACGACGAGGTGGCCAGTGTCCACCGGGCCCTCTCCGGCGTCTTCCCCGTCGTCACCGTGCAGAGCAGCGACAACATCGCGATCCGCTCGCTCCGCCATGTGGCCCTCTGGCTGGATCTGCTCGAACGCGAGATCGCACAGCAGGACCAGGCCCTCACCGATCCGCTGCGGGCGCGCCTGCTGGAGACCTTCCACGCGGAGACGGACATTCCCGAAACCCGTGCCGGAGGCCGGATGGACCCGGAGCTCTCCGTGCTGTGGGACCTCTGCGCACAGGAGACCGTCTTCCCCTATCTCTCAACGCTGGTCGAATTCCTGAAGGATCTGCGCAGCGACGAGTTGCAACGCCTTCTCGGCGCCACACGCCCCGAGGGCGAGATCCTTGTCTCCACGATCCACAAGGTGAAGGGGCTGGAATACGATAACGTCGTGGTGCTGCCGTCGCGGATGTCCTTCGGAGGCAGGGGCGCAGAGATCGAGGCGAATGCGGCGGAAGAGGCTCGGCTGCTTTACGTGGCGCTGACCCGCGCGAAGTCCCGGCTGGTGTTCCATCTGGGCGATCGCGAACTTGCCTGGGCGGGAAAGACGATCACGCCGTTCGCGGGGGCGCAGGACGGTGGCCGCATCCTGACCGGAACACCGAAGGAGATCTTCATCAGCTGGTCGATGAACCGGTCACACTCCCATGGGGATCCCGGGAGCACCCAGACCTATATCGAGACATCGGTGGCGGTCGGTGATCCGATCCTGATCGAGGCGCCGGACCGATGGGCCGGGAAGGCGCTGATGCACCGATCGGAAACGGGGGGCAGTCGCCAGATCGGGGTGCCGTCCAAGGCCGTCGGGCAGAGCGGCAGTGTCGCGGATCTGAAGGTCAGTGCGGTGATCCGCTACGAGCCCAAGCCCGATGACCGTGCGCAGCCCTGCCCTAGCGTCGCTTCGCAGGGGTGGGGCTATGTCGTCTTGGTAGAAGGGGTACTGCGCTAAGGCCCGAGGCCGCCGGAATCCGATCCGGCGGGTTGCACCTGCGTTAGTCGGGGGCCTGTGTCATAGCTGACGTCAGGCGATACGGAGGGAAGTGGACGCGATGTCCACACCCCGCTGCGAACGGCCGCTTCCCGTCCTCTCTTTCGAAGGCATGCGCTGTCACGGCAGCTGCTGGATGCGCAGGCACCGGCACATCGCCCGCACCGAAAACTGACCCCGATGCTCGGTTACGAAAGCGTATCTCACTTTGCATCCCTGGCGAAATACGCGGTGGCCTTTTTTAGGACGTCACGCTCCTCCAACACCCGGGCCAGCTCGCGCTTCAACCGGCGGATCTCGGCGTCCTTCTCTGTGTCACCCGACACCGCCTTCGCGAATTTGCGCTTTCAGGCATAGAGCGAGTGCGTGCCCACACCCAGCCGAGCCGAAACCTCCTTCGCCGGGTAGCCCAGTTCCGTGATCTGCGCCACCGCATCACGCTTGATATCGTCGCTGAAATTGCCTGTGCCCATCATGGCCTCCTTGCCTCAAAGTTAGGGTCAGGACCCATTAATCGGGTAGCGACCACCTTGTCGGCGTGATTCAGGCTCCCGAACTGATGGGGGCATGATGAGCAATCTTTTCTGGCTAAGCGACGAGCAGATGGCGCGGCTGCGGCCGTTCTTTCCAAAGAGCCATAACAAGCCGAGGGCCGATGATCGGCGGGTCTTGAGCGGAATAATATTTATCAATTGTAATGGCTTGCGTTGGTCCGATGCGCCGCCGGAATATGGTCCACCGAAGACCCTCTTTAACCGATGGAAGCGCTGGAGCGACATGGGTGTTTTCGCCCGGATGATGGAGGGACTTGCTTCCGAAGCCGCCGTCCGGAAGATAGTGATGATCGACGCCACCTATCTCAAGGCGTACCGCACAGCTTCAAGCCTGCGGCTGAAAAAGGGGGCATGGCAGGCTGATTGGGCGGACGAAGGGTGGCATGAACACCAAGTTGCATGCCGTCACGGACGCGAACGGCCGCCCGATCAGGTTCTTCATGACAGCCGATCAGGTCAGCGACTACATCGGCGCGGCGGCCTTGCTGAGCAACCTGCCCGAGGCCGAATGGCTATTGGCCGATCGGGGCTATGACGCCGACTGGTATCGTGAAGCCTTGCAGGACAAGGGCATCACGCCCTGCATCCCTAGCCGGAAGTCCCGAGGCAAGCCCGTCAAATACGGCAAACGCCGCTACAAGCGACGCAATCGTATCGAGATCATGCTCGGCAGGCTCAAGGACTGGCGCCGCGTTGCGACCCGCTACGACAGGTGCCCGAAGGGCTTTCTGCCCGCCATCGCTCTCGCCGCAATTGTCATCTTCTAGCTTTGAAAATTAACGAGTCTGGAGCCTAAGAAATTTGACGTTGGGTTATTCGGCGTTAAAGGTAAAATTATAACTTGCCTTATTCTGAGCATATAATCTATTTGGTGTGCGTAAATTAATTCACGCAGATCAAGACATCGAAATGTGATGATGATCCGAAATTGGCCCTCGACAAAGCGTGGGATTTACACTGGCGGTCTATATAGCCGCGTAGTTCGAATATTTTCTATATGAAATCAAAACCACTGAACGTATCCTATTAACCCATTTGTGACATTTTAGACTATGACTTTGGTCTAGGCGGTGATCCACTGCAAGTTTCTTCGCGGACATTCACCTGACGCATACCTTTAGAACGCGTGGTCTAGCGAGTGTTGAGCACGTGGCGAACGGTAGGAATGTCAAGCTCCGATCATCCAGCCCATGCCACAAAAGAGAGTAAGTAAAAGTTATACACCATCCTTGTAGACCACCTCACAGAACGATAGCATCAGCGAAAATTTGCCAAGTACCGATGATATTGGGGGACACGTGCTTCACGACGTAACTTTTGCGATGGGCGTGGCAATAAAGGAGCGCATCATTGCACTTGCCGAGCTGTTGACAAAGTCGGAAAGCAGCCCCGGTTTGATCGCGGCTGGGCTAATCCTGACAGCTTTTGTCCTTGGAACTTGGTATTTTTGCAGAACGTATCGCCAGCTAGGGGCGATTCGATACTTTGATCGACTCATTCGAGCCCATGATAGCATCGAGACATTTGCCTCTAGATACGACGACTTCAAGCATAGCTTGAAAGAAGACTACAAACGGCCAGGACCGCGGGAAGCGCTTTGGGAGGCTTGGGACGAGTTCAGTGAGACTGTCGTACCCGATGACATTGACGGACCTTTGAGGCTTCGCAATTCTATCCGCCCCGCTTCGTTTCTGAACATTGAAGACCTCGGCTTTGGGTCTGCAATTTTCCGTATCGTACCAAATACACTTGTTTCGACGGGCCTGTTTTTGACGTTCCTTGGGCTGGTCGCGGCGTTACATGAATTCTCGGAAAATATGAGCGAAGGTAGCATGGACGGGGCCATGCAGGGCTTTATGCAAATCGCTTCGGCAAAGTTTACAATGTCGTTAGTCGGTCTCTTCTGCTCGATCCTCTTTGCTTACCTGCTACGTGCGCGGCAGAACAAACTGGACTATGCACTACATCGGCTCTGCACCGGTATCGAGCGCCGTTTAGTCTTTGTCAGCCTCGAAGACATCAGCTTCCGCCAACTTCGCGCCGTTGAAGAGCAGAAGGCGCACCTGCAAGAGATAGGCATGAACCTTATCGCGCAGCTGAAAGAACCACTCGATGCTCTGCCCGGCGCCATCACATCTGCGATCTCGACCGAGATGAAACCGATCTTCGAAAAGGTCGGCACGCTCGGCACCTCCAATATGGAAGGTCTTGTTGGAGATCTTTCGCAGCAGTTGTCGCATTCAGTCGGCAACGCGCTCACCCGTGCGAGTGAATCCCTCGGAGACGCCACGGAACGTATTGGTCTGATGATCGACCGTATGGGGTCCACCAACACCCAAGCGGGTGACAGTCTTCGCGATGCGCTCGACCAGATGTCGCGCGCTATGTCCGAGATGCGGTCGGAGGTCGCCGCAAGCGGTCGGACGGCATCCGAGGCAATGAACGAGGGCGCGGAACGGCTTCTTTCCGTCATGAACGATACTCTCCGTGGTATCAGAGACAACACCGGGCAAGGTGCCGAAGCCATGAGAACCGCCGCTGGAGAGATGCTCCGCGCAGCAGAAGGTTTCCGCGATACTCTGGAGAGTGCTAGCCAAGAAAGCGCGACGGCCGCTCAGCAGCGTATGGCGCGGAGCGCTGACCAGGCTGGTCAGGCCATTTCGGACGCAGGCAAGACCTTGCTTGAGAGCTTCAATCAAACCAGCTCGGATATTGCACGGCTCGGCACCGAGATGGGCGGCGTGATAGGCAAGGAATTGCTCTTGCGACTTGAAGAAGTTGGAAACCATTTGTCCGACATGGCTGACGCGGTCCAACGCGGGGCTTCCGGGGCACAAAGTGCCGCCCAAGGCATGAATACCAGTGCAGATGCCATTCACGGCGCGTCCGAAGGGTTCCGGAATGCCAGCCAGAGCCTGGCTTCCGCGGCGGAGCCCATTCGCGCGTCTCATGCGCGGATCGAAACAACGCTGCGCCGCGTAGGCGATCTTGTTGAAACAGTCTCTGAAACCCTGATGCAAAACTCCGCCGCTGTGGCAGAGAATGCAAGCCACGTTCTGGAAAGCGCACAGGTCGCTCTTGGAAATGAACGCGAAGGCATACGTCGCAGCCTTGAAGCAACAAGGGCCGCGATGGCCCAGCTATCGAACGAGGCCGAAAAGCTCGACCACATTGACGAAATGCTCGGGCGTGCCCTGACGCAGTACAACGCGCAGCTTGAAGCCGCGCTCGGCACGGCTCAGGACCATGTTAGCCAGATGCGAGATGCTATGGCACCAGGTCTTGACACGCTCAGGAGCGTGGTAGAACAGGCCGAAACCTTCCTGCCGAGCCAGGCACGGGGCCGCGCATGAGGGCCCAGGCGAAACAAGTTCGCCATGAAGAAGAAGAGGAAAGCGCTTTCGTGTCGATGACCGACATGACGGTCGGTTTTCTATTCATTATGATGATTTTGCTGGCGTTTTTTGCCAGTCAGATGCGCGACCTTGAGTCGGTATCGAAGAGGGATTACGACGCGGCTATCACCCAACGCGATGTGTTTGAACAGCAGAGTATCGAATGGCAAACGATTGCAGAAAGGCGTGCCAATCGTATTTTGGAGATTGAAGCACTGTTAGCGCGCCTGAGACAGGAGCGTGACGACCTTGAAGGAGAGGTTAAAGACTTACAAGTACAGCGCGCGCAACTTGAGGCCAACCTGGCGGCAGCAGAGCAAGAGATTAAAAGCTTAAAGCAGCGAATCGAAGAATTGGACGAACAGCTTGCAGAGCTGCAGAAAGTAGATCCGCTGGAAGCCTATCTAGCGCAGGTCGCACAGGTGCGCCGGCAGGTCCTCGTTCGACTTCGTGATGCGATCCGAGCGGACTTTCCGGACCTTCAGGTCGAGCTCAGCGCAGAAAGCGACGCGCTCCGTTTTCAGGGCGAAGGCCTTTTTGATTCCGGTCGATCAAACCTCACTAGCGACAAAGCACAAATTGTTTCGCGTCTCGCTGAGAGGCTGGACGAGGTGCTCCCATGCTTCACTCTCGGAGAGGCGTCTCAATTCAACACGGAATGCAACCCCGGCTTTGTCATGATCGAAGCCGTGCAGATCGAAGGGCACACGGACAACGTTGGGTCTGACCAGCTCAACCGAAACCTGTCCGCGGCGCGCGCAAACAGTACTTTTTTTGCAATGACTGGCGCCGCGGAAGGTATCATGCAGCACCTTAACCTCAAACGCCAACCAGTCCTATCCGTGGCAGCTTATGGACCGGATCGGCCAGTAACACAGAACGACACACCGGAAGGCCGCTCGACCAATCGTCGGATCGACCTGCGTTTCATCATGGTGACGCCGCAGGACACCGACGGTATCGAGGTTATCCGTCATGCATTGGAAACGGTCGGAGGAGAGCCGTGAGCGACGCACGCGCACACCAGGATACGACGCGTCACCGGCTGCAGAGACTAGAAACGTTGCGGACCCGTGCGCTGCCACCGCTCGACGGGATACGCAGGTCAGTCGCTTCCATTTTGGCGCGATGGCCAGATGCCGTGCGTACGCCTGAAGATCGCGATCGCGAAAAGCTTGCATTAAATATGCTATCCAGGGTTCAAAACTGGAAATGGGACGATATCACCACCCAGCGCGTGATCTCCTCTGCCGTCGCCATATTTGACGAAGATCGCAGAACGCGGATGGATTTGGAGCCGGTTCGTAGTTTCTACCTTTCCGAAATCGCGACTCACGAACCTGGGGCCTTCCTTGATGGCATGGTCGGCGTTTACATCGACAGTTTCGCGCCGGGAACCGATCACACGCGTCATCTAGCCAAAGCGCTTGCTGCCCGCTCACGAGACCTAGGCGGAAGGCACCGAAGGCTGACCGACGCTCTACCGAGCCTTTTCCGAGCGGATGACGCGCCTCTCGAGCTTGGTCGACTCATGCTGGAGGCAGATGATCCCTATGTCAGTCTCAAGCAGATTGGGTTGAGCAGCCCACACACTTCCGGCCTGGCCAAGGCCGCGCATCGCATATTCATCGAGCTATTAAAGCCGAATCTCGCAAAGCCAGACGCCCGCCGGCAACTTTTCAATTGGTTGACCCCGGAAAACGGCCCGGTCCTGCAAAGCGGTGCTGGTCCTGCCGTGGAAGCACTTCTCTCCGTGTGGCGAGACAAGACGCCGCCTGATGCCCTACGCAACGAACTATCTGAACAGATTATCGCAGCCTGGAATGATCCGCGTCTGCATTCCGGCGGGATCTGGTCGGGGTTTGATCCATCTCTTCGTGCTATTTTTCTGCGTTGGTTGACGCATCAGGACATGAAGTTCTTCTGCAACATGGTTACAGCAACGCAGGACAGTCACATGTGGCCGCCGAGACGGAATTTCTGGCTGAAACTTTACGACGACAAGATGATTGACGAAGCGTGGGTAGCCTTCGGGGCAGAAGCCCGCCGATACGCACAGCAGAACCTCGTTCGTGGCGGTAAGACCAATATGAACCGAAGGTTTGGGCAGCAACTGGATCGAGGCGGTAGTACATCACTTCTGATCATGCGGATCGGTAACAAGATCGTCGTGGACGGCTGTCACAGCTACAAGACTCATATCTTTCGTCAAGACGACATAAACGCTCCGAAGCTCTACGAACGGCAGTATTACTGCGACGACATTATGCGTTCTTGCCAAAACTCGAAGCCTCACAATTCTATACGAAACTGGTCGCAATGGGTTCTGCAGAATGTCTGAGACCCGCCCTATCGCAAGAATCTTCGAGGATGCTATCGAAGTTCGCTTTCCACAGGCCAAGCAGGGGCTACTCACCCGGCTCAAATCGAGACCGAAGGAGCGCAGTTTCACCACTCTTGCGCCAGAGGATCGAGATCTGCTCTTTGCGATCGGCGACCTGCGACATTGGGGCGACACGCACGTCGGGGAAGTTACTGTTGCCACCGATCATTTGCGCCTCTCCCATGACGCCGCCGCAAGTCTCTCCGCGCCCGCAGCAGAGATGCTTGGCCTGCCCCGCACAGTAGATCTTACTCTAAAAACCGACATATCCGGTGTGCTGGGGCGACCGAACTTCCGGTTACAATATGAATGGACTCGCCAGGGCCGTCGCGAAACACCCAAGCGCACGGGAGCCATTCTGCGCACCACGGAAGGACCGCGCCGCCTGCCCCTCTGGATGAAACGCGCGCTTGATCTCGCAGATGGCTTCGACGCGACCCAATCCATCGAAGACCACTGGCGCGCCTTGGCCGAGTTCCGTCGTGCCATTGAGCCGGAGTCCGACATAGACGTCGACATGCCTGCCAATCAGCGCATGGCTGGACTGTCCATGACCGCGTTTCTTCGCGGCCTCCAAGTACGTATTGCGGACCGTTTCTCAATCTCTCCAGATAGCACGCTGGGGTACTTTGAAGTCGTACCCTACTCGACGGAACGCTTGGAAAGTGCAGGCATCGCCGACGGCGTGTCAGAAGAAAATGCTGAGTTGACTGGCGAGGATCTGGCCGCGTTCCAGTATGGGCTGCACCAGTACGGCGCAAAACTTGCCTACCGGATTGGAAACAATGGCTACCTTGTCATCGACAAGGGCGCAGCGCCGATCCTGGCTGAGATAACACGTATACAGAAGGCCCCCCGCGAGGAACGGCGTGCCTTTATTTCGAACCCGCGGGCCTTTATAACCGAAGCGGTAAATCGCGATCTGGCGGAACGGGGCCAGCTGGACGGGCTTGACGACGCACAGCAAGCCGAGATGGTCGAGGCTATCGCCGGGCCCGCCCTCATCGAAAGCCGCGAATACTCAGACCGTGTGACCGGGGTTGTGGTCTACAGGCGCACCTCCGAGATCGGTGAAAGCAGCGGTACCACATGGCTACCAGAAGCCTTTGCCCAGCATCTCGTGGAAGCTATCAAGGCACTGCCCGAACCGGAACTGTATGCGCTGCGCGATCACATGGCGACAGTACTAGAGGCGGGTACTGATACGCCGGCCGAAATCGTAGGCGAACAAGTGCAAGTCACTCATGCGCGTCTTGTGGCAATCGACGGCGAGATCCGGCGCCGCGAGACACCCGCCGCGCCCTCAGAGCAAGAGCAGGAGGTTCCCGAAACGAACGGTTCGATCATCCTCGACACTAGGGAAAACTACGATGAACTAACTTGGGAAGCGCAACTCGCACCGCGCACGCCCACGATCCCCGTCGCGCTCCCGAAGACCATCACCACTCCACTGCAAGAGCACCAACACATTAGCTTCGACTGGGCCATGCAGGCTTGGACGGCGGGACTGCCTGGCATTTTAAACGCCGACGAGCAGGGATTAGGAAAGACGCTTCAGACCATTGCTTTTCTTGCCTGGTTGAAGGAGCATATGAAACAGCCCTCATCGAAGACCCGTGGCCCGATCCTCGTCGTCGCCCCCACATCGCTCCTACGCAACTGGGAGCAAGAGGTGGAGACGCATGTCGAAGGCCGGGGGTTCGGTACACTCGTGCGGGTCTATGGCTCCTCACTTGGGTCCCAGAAAAGTCGCGACGCGCGCGGCACTGAAACACTGGCCGGCCTGCCGCAATTGGATATGGATTGGCTGAGCGAGGCCTTCGAGGACGGGCGCGCGCATCGCTATTGGCTACTGACGACCTACACAACGCTTGCGAACTATCAGCACTCACTTGGGAAGATTCCATTCTCGGCGATGGTCATGGACGAGATCCAGAACATCAAGAACCGTGCGACACTGGCGTCGAAGGCGGTCGAGGCCATGAATGCTGAATTCCGGATCGGCCTGACGGGCACGCCCATCGAGAATGCCGCGATCGATCTTTGGACCATCATGGACCGTATTGCGCCCGGCTGTCTCGGATCCGGGTCCGAGTTTAAGGCACAGTACGCGACACCCGATGCCGAGAACATGGCGAAGCTCCATGCTCGTATATTCAAACAGCGCGGAACGATACCACCACTGGGCCTTCGCCGGCTGAAGGACGAGGTTGCTCGAAATCTGCCGAAAAAGCGCCGCTTCTTGCATCCCCGCGTAATGCCGAAGGTGCAAGCAGAAGCCTACGACCTGGCCCAATTGAAATTGACCAACGGTGGTCCAGGTGCCGCGCTGAAGGTGCTGCACCACATTCGCTCGGTTTCGGTTCATCCAAGCGCAACCAAAGCTGTGCCGCCGGAAGAATTCATCGCGCAGAGCGCGCGTGTTGATGCCGTGATCGATATTCTTCACCGCATCAAGGCTGCAGGGGAACGCGTGTTGGTCTTTATAGAGCATCGCGACATGCAGTTTCGCTTCGCAGAGATTGTCCGCCATCTCTTCGGGCTTGAAAAGATTGACGTCATCAATGGAGACACGCCGATCCCGCGCAGGCAAGAAATCGTCAATTGCTTCCAGCGGCATCTGAGTGCCGATGGCGGCTTTGACATGTTGATCCTCGGACCGAAAGCTGCGGGTACCGGCTTGACACTTACCGCCGCCACCCATGTGATCCACCTTTCGCGATGGTGGAATCCGGCGGTCGAAGAGCAGTGCAATGACCGTGTGCATCGAATCGGCCAAACGCGTCCCGTGTCCGTCCACATCCCCATGGCCTTGCACCCGGAACTTGGCGCACAGACCTTCGACAGTCTGCTTCAAAGCCTCATGCAACGTAAACGTAAGCTGGCCGAACAGGCGCTTTGGCCCATGGGAGACAGCACGGCCGACGTGGTAGGGCTGACACAGGCCGTCTCGACATCAACGCGAGGTCATACCGTCATTGCGGACAGCATGAAGGAGCAATTCCAGCGCGATGGCATGCATCCTCAAACGCCGGACGCCTTTGGCGCTTGGGAACTCACCTGAACATCAGGACAAGAAGTCTATCCCATGTTCATCACACGCGGCTTAATCATTGATACCCCCTGGATTGACCGCATTGTCGAAGGTGTAAAGGACTGGGAAATGCGATCTCAATCCACGTCCGTCCGTGGCTGGATAGGTCTCATACGCAAGGGTAGCGGCCAAGTGGTTGCCCTCGCCCGCCTCGTCGACTGCGGCAAGGCTCTTAACTTAGAAGAGATGGTTGCCGCCGAGATGCATCATCGCATTCCTGAACGGATGATCCGCAGCGGCGAAGTCGCCAAGTGGTGCATCCCGTGGAAACTTGCCGACATCCACCCGCTCGCCTGTCCGGTTCCGTACGAGCACAAGAGTGGCGCGGTAATCTGGGTCGCGCTAGCTGAAGACGTAACCCGCGCATTGGAAACTGCAGAAATTGGCACAAAAATCGCGCCGAATGCCCATCATGTTCACCCAACGCGTACTGTGACCACGCGTGCATCGCTTACGGAACGGTCGGAACCCGGAGATATGGTACCATCCGCGCTGCGTCGATCTGCAGGAAACTCCGCGGCGCTACCAGCGGATAACCGAACAATTATCCTGCGTAAAACCATCACCGCTGGAAGCCTGCGCAACAAATATATTCGCTTAAGTGACTGCATCGCATTTTTGCCCATAGACGTTGTTGGCGGTAGCAACAAGAACGACGCTGCTCCTAAGGATCTCACAGTCCACTGGGGAGGGCGAAATCCATCTCGAACAGATATTGCTGGCGACAAGAATATTTTCCGCAACCGCACAATCATGCGTAATTTCATTAATACCGCAGGAGCACGCGAAGGCGATGTCATCGTGGTTTCTCTCTCAGACCGGTATACCGTCCATCTTTCCTTAGAACGCGCAAAATCTGCCTAGGCGTGTTCAACTATCATTTCCAGGTCAGGAGCAAGAATTCACTTAGGTGCAGAACCGGCAAAAATTTCCAGACAGGAAGATCGACACACAATCCCATTCACATTCTAGCGATGTTCCGATCTGGGCCCACGGGTCCGGCGATCAACAGCTTGCGACCATGCGTCAAGAAACCTTTCCACCCCTTACCGGGTTGGGGTAGCGCTTTTGGTCCAGCCTAAAGGAAACGCCAATGCCCGATCCCCGCCCCATCTCCACCCTCGTCTTCGATGTGAACGAGACGCTGCTCGACCTCACCACGGTGGAGCCTTTGTTCCAGCGGGTGTTCGGCAATGCGGATGTCATGCGGGAATGGTTCGCGGAACTGATCCTCTATTCCCAAGCGCTGACCCTTTCAGGGCGGCACACGCCGTTCGGGGCGCTGGCCGGGGGAGTGCTGCGGATGACCGCCTCCAACAAAGGCGTTCAGGTTTCGGATGAGGATGTGAAGGAGCTGTCCACGCGGATCGGCGGGATGCCTGCCTATGCCGATGTGAAGCCCGGCCTTGTGGCGCTGCGGGATGCGGGGTTCCGCCTTGTCACGCTGACCAACTCGGCGCCCTCACCCTCGCCCACACCGTTGGAGAAGGCGGGCATCTCGGACCTCTTCGACCGGCATTTCAGCGTGGCGGACGTGTCGAAATACAAGCCCCACCCCGCGACCTATCAGATGGTTGCGGACGAGTTAGGGATCGAATTGTCCGATATCTGCATGGTCGCCTGCCACCTCTGGGATACGATCGGCGCCCAATCGGCGGGATGCATGGGGGCGTTCATCGCGCGGCCGCACAATTCGGTGCTAATCGCCGACGATGTGCCGCAGCCCGATATCATCGCGTCGGATCTCGGCGATCTCGCGGCGCAGCTTGGGCCCTTCCGCCCGGCCAAACCCTAGACCAGCAGACGGCTTTCATGGGCGCGGGCCACCGGCCGCACCGTGCTGCCATAGCTCGCCATGGACGACCGCAGTTCGGGGAAGAGTGTGAACAACTCCTCGCGCGCGGCGTCGTCCAAGGCGGAAAGGCCGATGCTGCCGGGGTGGAAGCTTTCGGTCGTGACGCCGTTGGCGAAGATCAACTGATGCCGGTCGAACATCAGGTGGATGTAGGTGACCATGCCGCTGGCATCCCAATCGATCCCCTCGCAGCCCACCAGATGACGGGCCGGGACCAGCACCTCGCGCGAGCCGAGGTGCAACTCCGCCCGCGGGCCGCCCACCAGCATGCGGTGCTGCGGCGACACACGGATCGGTGCGCGCAGCCCGGGAAGCGAACCGGCCGCGAACCAGACCGGCGCGAACCGCCCTGCTGCCATCACCTTGCGCATTCCCGTCCAGCGCAGCACCTGAACGCCGTCATCCCGCGTCACCACGGAATCGCCTGGGCGCAGATCTTCGACCGGGCGTTCCCCATGCGGGGTCAGGATCATCGTGCCGGGCGTGAAGCAGATGATGTTCTCCACCTCCGAAAAGGTGACGGTCGAGCCGTTTTCGAAACGCACGACACCGGCGAAAGAGGTGGAGCCCCCCTCCGTCACTTCGTTCAGCGAATCGAAGCTGTAATTGCCGGTGCCCGATAGGTTCAGCACATCGCGCCCATCGCCGCCGCTGATCGTTGCGGACCCGGTCGGCGTGCCGGAAAAGCGGAATGTATCGTTGCCCAAGCCGCCCTCGGCCGAGTCGCTGCCCGACAGGATGAGGACATCGTCGCCCGCGCCGCCATAAAGGGTATCGCCTCCGGTCCCGCCATCCAGCGTGTCGTTCCCCGCCCCGCCATAGAGGATGTCGTTGCCGCCATCCCCCTCCAGCAGATCGTCGCCCTCGCCCCCATCCAGCGTATCGTTCCCCTCCACGATCGAGCGGGGGGAGAATGCGACATCCGTCAGATAGAGATACCGCTGCCCCGTCCCCGAGGCGCTGCTGTAGGAAATCTCGATCCGCGCGACGGGACCCGCGATTTCCACCAGCACCGAGCCTTGGGCCTGATCGGGGTTGTTGGAGCCGGACGCCGCCGTCGCGGTCTGACCGCTGACGGTATCGTCCCCGGCGGGGGTCAGCGTCACGGCAACGGTGTTTCCGTCGGAATCGTAGGCCGTGATTTGCACCTGATCGACATAGCTGTCGGCACCGGTTGCGGCATCGAGGTCATTCACGCGGAAGCTGACATTCCCCACCTCGTCCGAAATGCCTTCGGTGGTGGAGGTGAAGGTCAGCGTCGCCGTCTCCGGCCCCGTCCCGTTGGAGGTGAAGAGGAGGCCCGACGTGCTCGCCGTCCCGCCCGTGTATTGGGCATCGTTCGTCAGCGTCACCCGCGTGGTGCTGCTTTGCGTGCTGTAGCTGAAACCGACATCGATCGCGCCGGTCGATTGGGTGAACCCGGCTTGGACATCCGTCCCCGATGCCCCCTGCGCCGACCAGACGAGGGCCGTAGGGTCCGCCGTGGCCAGAACCCCGTCGCCGCGAATGACATCGTTGCCATCGCCGCCAAGGATGCTGTCGCTGCCGCCGCCGCCTTCCAGCGTGTCGGCATCGGCGCCGCCATCCAGAAGATCGTTCCCCTCGCCGCCCCGCAGCGTATCGAGGCCAGCGCCGCCGCTCAGCGTATCCGCCCCGGCGCCGCCAAGGATGGAATCGTTGCCATCCTCGCCCAGAAGGCTGTCGGTGCCGGTGCCGCCGTACAGAACGTCATTCCCCGTGCCGCCGAACAGCACATCCGCCCCGCCGCGCCCCGTAAGGGTGTCGTTTCCCGCCGCGCCATAAAGGCTCTCGGCCGAGGCGGTGCCCAGCAGCGCATCCCCGAAGGCCGAACCGACCACGACCTCGATCCCCGACACGACATCGCCCGCCGCAAAGCCGCCCGTCCCCGTACCGCTGGTCAGATCGAGGCTTACGGCGTCCGATCCGTCATAGGTGAGGGTATCCGTTCCCGCCCCGCCGATGATCGTGTCGGCCCCGGCCCCGCCGATGAACGAATCCGCCCCCGTCCCACCATCGAGCGAGTCATCGCCTGTCCCGCCATCCAGCACGTCATCGCCGGCATTGCCGGTCAGAATATCGTTCCCCGCACCGCCAAAGAGCGTCTCGTTGCCAGTCCCTCCGGTAATGGTATCGGCATAATTGGAACCGATGACCCCTTCGACCGCGCCCAGGACATCGCCCGCGGCATCGCCCGCCGTCCCACGGTTGGTGCTGAGAGAGACCGCGATCGCTTGGGCAGATGCGCTGTAATCCACGAAATCGAGGCCAGTGCCGCCATAGATCGTATCTGCGCCCGCACCCCCGATCAGGGTGTCGTTTTCCGTGCCGCCATCGAGATAATCGTTGCCCGCGCCGCCATAGATCAGATCCGCGCCAGCCGCGCCCAGCAGCCGGTCCGTCCCGTCGCCGCCATAGAGCGTATCGGCCCCTGCCCCGCCGACCAGTGAATCGTCATCGGCACCGCCATAGAGAAGATCGTCCCCATCCCCGCCGAAGATCGAGTCGTTCTGATCGCCGGTGTACACGGTGTCGTTGCCTCCATAGGCGTTGACGACATCGCTGCCGGTATCGACCTCCGGTTCGGAATCGTCCGGCCCGCCATAGATCAGATCGTCACCCGAGGTGCCGTTGCGTGTATCGTTGCCGGTGGTTCCGAACAGAGTTGCCATGACGCTTCCTCTCTGCGCTGCAGACGGATGCTATGCGCTGCACGCCAATCACGCAACCTTGACGTGTGAACCGGGGTGATGCTGAGGGTTCCGACCGAATTTTCTTCACGCCCGAATGGCCGGAAAACGACTGGGCGGTCATCCGCTCATAACATACTGATCGCGCAAGGTTCATCTGGCACGATCCCCCGCGACACTGCGCCGCGCCCTTGGCCCCGCATCCCGCCCCGAACCGGGTTCGTATGGATTTCATTAGGAAAAATCTCGGAACATCGATGGGAAGCCCCCGTTGGTGAGCCAGTATGCAAACCCAAGGAGGACCATGTGTTGACCGATCAGAAACGTAATCGTGCACGCCTGCTCACGACGGCCGTGACGTTCGCGATCGCCACACCGGGTTTCGTCCAAGCGCAAGACTTGATGACGGAACAGCAACTCGCGAATCTGAGCGAGGAATGCCGCACCGTAGCGCGCGACTTTGACCGCGACGGCAATCTTCCGGGCGTCGAGCGCGATGAAGTGCTCCGCATCCTGACCCAGAACGACGCGGCCCGCTGCACCGAACTGCGCACCCGCGCGGCGGATGACAGCGAAACCGATGTCGCCCGCGATTCCGTTCGCCTGAACCAAGAGGCCGTGATCCAAGGTCAGGCCGAAGTCCTCGTGCCGAAGCCGCAGGTCGATGTCGAAGAGCAGTCCGCACAGGTGACCGTTCGCAAGAACCAGCCGGACGTCAGCGTGAGCCAACCCGCGACCGACATCCAAGTGCGTCAGCCGCAACCTCGCGTTTCGATCGATGTGCCCGAGATCTCCGTTCGGGTGGAGATCCCCGCCCCGTCGATCTACATCCGCTCCTCCGAGCCGGATGTGCAAGTGGCCCAAGCCGACCCGCAGGTCGAAGTGGTGCAAGATCCGCCGATGGTTTCCGTCCGTCAGGGTGAGCCGCGGCTGGATGTCGACCTCGACGTCGATCCCGAAAACAACGCCGATGCCGATGTCGCGGCCAATGCCGCCGACGCCGATGCGACCGCCGTCGCCCAGAACGGCAACGCAACCAGCACGGATGGCGATGTCACCCTGACGCGCAACGATCCCGAGGTGACGATCGTTCAGGCCGAAGGCGAGATGCAGCAGTCCTTCGACCGCGCCGCCCCGCAAGTGACCTATGAGCAGGTCGAGCCGGAAGTCACGTTCAACATGCCCGATCAGCCGAACGTGGAATTTGCCAATGTCGGTGAGCCGCAGATCACCTTCGAGACGGAAGCCGAACGCGAAGCGCGCCGCCAGCAGGAACAGCAGCAGGCCGCCGCACAAAGCGAACAGCCCACCTCTGATGCCGCCGATCAGGGCATGACCGTTGCCGAATTGATGGACATGGATGTCGTCGGTGCCGATGGCGAGGATCTGGGCGAACCGGAAGGCTTCGTGAATACGGCCGATGGTGCAGTTCTAGTGCTGCGCGACGGTGGGTTCCTCGGCTTCGGTGGCCGGGAGATCGGCATCCCCGTCTCGCGTCTGACGGTCGAGGGTGACGAGCTGCACCTGCGCAACCTGACCGCGGACGAAACGGAAGATGCCGGCGGCTTCGCCTATGACGAAGATGCGCGTCTGGACGAAGACGCCCGCCTGCAACTGTCCTCCAGCTAAGGGCCGCAGATGCGGAACGAAAAAGGCTCCGGGAAAACCCGGAGCCTTTCTGTTTATTGGCCCGCAGCCTGCGCGCCGAAGACATAGCTGTCATAGGTGTATTCGGCGACGCGGAACCATTCGAGGCCCTCATCCCGGAATTTCTTCCAATCCGGGTAGATCTTGGCCCATTCGGGATAACGCTCCGAATATTCCTCATAAAGCTCGAACGTCGCCTTGTAGGCCGCTTGCATTACATCGGCCGGAAGCGGGCGCAGCTGGGCCCCCTTGCCCACGAGCGAGCGGATCGCGTTCTTGTTCTTCACGTCGTACAGCGCCTGCATGTTCAGGTTCGCCGCCTTGCATGCCGTATCAAGCGCCGCTTTGTATTCGTCCGGCAGTGCCGCATATTGCTGCTGGTTGATGAAGAAGTGGATCGTCAGCCCGCCTTCCCAGAACGCGGGATAGTAGTAATACGGCGCGATCTGATAGAAGCCGAGCCGTTCGTCGTCATAGGGGCCGACCCATTCGGCGGCGTCGATCGTACCACGTTCCAGCGCCGGATAGATGTCGCCACCCGGAAGCTGCTGCGGCACCACGCCGAGGCGGGACATCACCTCGCCCGCGACACCGGCGATCCGCATCTTGATGCCCGACAGATCGGCCACGCTGTTGATCTCGCGCCGGTACCAACCGCCCATCTGCGCGCCCGAGTTGCCGCCCGGTTTGCCGATGATGTTATAGGCGGACAGGAAGTCGTCGTAAGCCTCGTTGCCGCCACCATGATAGAGCCATGCGTTCTGCAGGCGCGAGTTCAGGCCGAAGGGCACGGCCGAACCGATGGCGAAGGTCGGGTTCTTGCCCGTGAAGTAGTAGCCGCAGGTATGCGCGATCTCGACGGTGTTGTTCTGCACCGCGTCGATGGCTTGCGGGCCGGGCACCAGTTCCCCCGCTTGGAAGACCTGAATCTGGAACTTGCCCCCCGTGATCGCCTTCAGCGCATCGGCCATGACGACCGCGCCGCCATAGATGGTGTCGAGGTTGTTCGGGAAGCCCGAGGTCAGGCGCCAGCGCACTTCGGGCTGGGACTGGGCGATGGCGGGGCTGGCAAGGCCGGCGGCGGCGACGCCGGCCACGCTGCTGCGTGTCAGGAACTTGCGACGATCAATGGTCATGTTTTTCCTCCCTAGAAAACAGTGTCATTGCGATGGTGCGCCGAAGGACGGCGGCGCGGGCGGTGCGAAGGTCGGCGCGGCGGGCGCGCTGCCTCCGAAGGTGGGCGCGGCTGGCGTGCCGAAGGGGTTTGCGGCCCCCGGCAGCGGCACGTTCAGCTGGATCGAGGCCGGATCGACCTGAACCGCGCCGGATTTGTAATGCGTCACCAATTGCGGGAACGACAGGACGAGGATCACCATGACCAGCTGGATCACGAGGAACGGCACCGCCCCCATATAGATCTGCCCAGATGTGATCGGCTGGATCGTCCGCCCCGTTTCGGCGTCGCGATAGGGCCGCGTCGGTGCGACCGATCGCAGGAAGTAGAGCGAGAAGCCGAAGGGCGGGTGCATGAACGAGGTCTGCATGTTGATCGCCAGCATCACGCCGAACCAGATCAGATCGATCCCCAGCGCATCGGCCACCGGGGCCAGCAGCGGGATGATGATGAAGGCCAGTTCGAAATAATCGAGGAAGAAGGCGAGGAAGAAGACCAAGAGGTTCGCCACGATCAGGAAGCCGAGCACCCCGCCCGGAACCGAGGTCATCAGATGCTCGACCCAGACATGGCCGTTCACCCCGTAGAAGGTCAGCGAGAAGACCCGCGCACCCAGAAGGATGAACAGCACGAAGGCCGACAGCCGCGCCGTGGAATAGAGCGACTGGCGCAGCAGTTCCATCGTCAGCTTGCCGTTCATCGCCGCAAGGATCAGCGCCCCGACGGCGCCCATCGCGCCCCCTTCGGTGGGGGTGGCGATGCCGAAGAAGATGGTCCCGAGCACGAGGAAGATCAGAACCAGCGGCGGCACCAGCGAGGTGAGCGCCCGGCCCACCAGCTTCCAGCCGCGCAGCGTCCGCGCCTCGGGCGGCAGGGCCGGCACCTTCTGCGGCCAGATGATCGACACGACGACGACATAGGCGAGATAGGCCCCGACCAGCATCAGCGCCGGAACGAGCGCGCCCTTGTACATGTCGCCCACCGAACGGCCCAACTGATCGGCAAGGATGATCAGCACGAGGCTGGGCGGGATGATCTGCGCCAGCGTCCCGGAGGCCGCGATCGTGCCCGCCGCGATCCGCCGGTCATAGCCGTGGCGCAGCATGATGGGCAGCGAAATCAGCCCCATGGAGATGACGGAGGCCGCCACCACGCCCGTCGTGGCCGCCAGAAGCGCCCCGACCAGAACGACGGCGAAGGCGATCCCGCCGCGCACCGGCCCGAACAGCTGCCCCACCGTATCGAGCAGCTTTTCCGCCATGCCCGATCGTTCGAGGATCAGCCCCATGAAGGTGAAGAAGGGAATGGCCAGCAGCGTCTCGTTCGACATCTGGCCGAAAATCCGGTCGGGGATCGCTTGGAACAGGTTGACGGGCAAGAGGCCCATCTCGATCCCGACGAAACCGAAGGCAAAGCCCACGAAGGCCAGCGCAAAGGCGACGGGATAGCCGATCAGCAGGATCACGATCAGCGACAGGAACATGATCGGGGCGAGGTTTTCCGCGAAGAAAGCAGTCATCTTCGTATCCTAGAGCTTGGCCGCGGCGGCATCGGCCTCGAGGACCGGGTCGGCGATGGTGCCGCGCAGGATGGCGATACGCTTGATCAGTTCGGACAGGCCCTGAAGCGCGAGGAGGGAAAATCCGATGGGGATCAGGCTCCAGACCGGCCATTGGATCAGGCCGCCGGTGTTGTTGGACACCTCCCCCGAGGCGATCTTGGCCATCACGACCGGCCACGCGAGCCAGATGGTGATGAGGCAGAACGGGAAGAGGAAGAAGATCGTGCCAAGCACCTCGATCCACAGCTGCACGCGGCGCGGCAGCATCCCATAGACCAGATCGACCTTCACATGCTCGCTGCGCAGAAGGGTATAGGCCGCCGCCAGCAGGAACACCGCCGAGAAGAGATACCACTGCGATTCCAGCCACGCGTTGGAACTGACGGAAAACACCTTCCGCATCACCGCATTGATCGCGCTGATCAACACCGCGACAAGAATCAGCCAAGACGCCGCCTTTCCGATGAACGTGTTCACCAGGTCGATAAGGCGTGACAACGCCAGTAAGCTCTTCATGCGGACCCTCCCCTGCCTCACAGCCGATGCCTCCTCGCACCGCTGGATTCGGACCAGATTATGAAGCCGCCGTGATTGCGGCAAGATGGCAAACGGGGTCCGGCTGCCTCAGGGGCCCGTGTGTTACCGAAAATCCCGTGTTTTCATCCGTATGGCATCCAGATGCAGATCGGGGATGTACATATCGCGGGTGCGTGTGGCGGCCGGGTTCGCAGTCCCGCTCCGCCCGATTCCGGCAAGATCGCTGGAAAGATCGGTCAATTGCTGAACGACGAAGTGGACGACCTCCCCCTCGCGTTGGATGCGGCCGCTGGCGGCGATCATGCCGGCGGAGAGGATGGTGCGGCGGTTGGCCTCGAAGATCTTCGGCCAGACGACGAGGTTGGCGATGCCGGTCTCGTCCTCGAGGGTGATGAACATGGTGCCCTTGGCCGATCCGGGGCGTTGGCGGACCAGCACCAGCCCCGCGATTTCGGCCCAGCGGCGGTTCGGCAGGGTCATTGCCTCGGCGCAGGTCAGGATACGGCGCGTCGCAAGATCGCCGCGCAGGAAGGCGACCGGATGCTGGCGCAGGGACAGGCCGGTGCGGCTGTAATCCTCGACCACCTCGCGCCCCGCGGTCATCGGGCGCAAGGGGACAGCAGGCTCTGCGCTCTCGGCGGCAGCGAAGAGCGGCAGGTCGGTGTCGGGCAAGCCCTTGATCGCCCAGACGGCTTGACGACGGCTCAGGCCGAAGCTGTGGAAGCCATCCGCTTGGGCAATGCAGGTCAAAGCGGCAGCCGGAACGCGGGCACGGCGCCAGAGATCCTCGATCGAGGTGAAGGGCGCGGTGCGGGCAATCGCAGCGGCATGCGCCTCGGCCAGCCCCTTCACCATGCGCAGGCCAAGCCGGACGGCGCCCCCTTCCAGCGTGCAGTCCCATTGGGATGCATTGATGCAGAGGGGCCGGACCTCCACCCCGTGATCGCGGGCATCGCGCACGATCTGGGCGGGGGCGTAGAAGCCCATGGGCTGGCTGTTCAGCAGCGCCGCGCAGAAGGCGTCGGGGTGCCAGCACTTCAGCCAGGATGAGGCATAGGCGATCAGCGCAAAGCTCGCTGCGTGGCTTTCGGGGAAACCGTAGCTGCCGAACCCCTCAAGCTGCCTGAACGTCCGCTCGGCGAAGCCGGCTTCGTAGCCGCGCTTGACCATTCCGTCGATCAGCTTGTCACGGAACGCGCTGACACCGCCGGTAAACTTGAAGGTCGCCATGCTCTTCCGCAGCATGTCGGCCTCGCCGGGCGTGAAGCCCGCGCATTCGATGGCCACCCGCATCGCCTGTTCTTGGAACAGCGGCACGCCGAGCGTCTTGCCCAGCACCTTCTCCAGCTCGGGCTTGGGGTATTCCACCGGCTCCAGCCCTGCGCGGCGGCGCAGATAGGGGTGGACCATGTCGCCCTGTATCGGGCCGGGGCGGACGATGGCGACCTGCACCACCAGATCGTAAAAGGTGCGGGGGCGCAGGCGCGGCAGCATCGCCATCTGCGCGCGGCTCTCGATCTGGAAGGTGCCGAGCGTGTCGGCCTTGCGGATCATCGCATAGGTGCGCGGATCTTCGGCCGGGATGCTGGCAAGGTCATAGTGGGCATCCTTGTGCTTTGCCACCAGTGCCAGCCCCTTGGCCATGCAGGTCAGCATTCCAAGGGCGAGGATGTCGACCTTCATGAACTTCAGCGCGTCGATGTCGTCCTTGTCCCATTCGATGATCTGCCGGTCCTGCATCGCAGCGGGTTCGATGGGCACCAGATCGTCCAGCCGGTCATGGGTCAGCACGAACCCGCCCGGATGTTGGGACAGGTGGCGCGGCGCGCCCATCAGTTGCTGGGCCAGCTCCATGGTCAGGCGCAGCCGACGGTCCTGCGGGTTCAGGTTCAACTCGGCCAATTGCGCGTCGGTAATGCCCTCTTCGGACCATGCCCAGATCAGCGAGGATAGCGCGGCGATCAGATCCTCGGGCAGGCCCATCGCCTTGCCGACATCGCGCAGCGCCCCCTTGGCGCGGTAGCGGGTGACCACGGCGGTCAGCGCGGCGTGGGTGCGGCCATAGGTCTCGTAGATCCACTGGATGACCTCTTCCCGCCGTTCGTGCTCAAAGTCGACATCGATGTCGGGCGGCTCGCGGCGTTCCTCGGAGATGAAGCGTTCGAACAGCAGGTCGTTTCGTCCCGGATCGATGGAGGTGATGCCGAGGACATAGCAGACCGCCGAGTTCGCCGCCGAGCCGCGCCCTTGGCAGAGGATGTTCCGCGAGCGGGCATAGCGGACGATGCTGTGGACGGTCAGGAAGTAGGGCGCATAGTCCAGCCGCCCGATCAGGGTCAGCTCGTGGTTCAGGGATCGGGTGACCTCGGGCGGGATGCCCTCGGGATAGCGGGTGGCCGCGCCCTCCCATGTCAGGCGGATCAGCGTGTCCTGCGGGGAAAGGCTCGGGTCGTCGCGTTCCTCGGGGTATTGATAGCGCAGGTCGCCAAGGTCGAAGGTGCAGCGTTCCATGATCTCGATGGTGCGGGCCAACGCCTCGGGGTGGCGGGCGAACAAGCGGGCCATTTCCTCGGGCGGTTTCAGATAGCGGTCGGCATGGCGCTCACGGCGGTGGCCGAGCGCCTCCACGGTGGTGGTGTGCCGAATGGCGGTGACCACGTCTTGCAGGATGCGGCGGGCGGGTTCGTGGTAAAGAACGTCGTTCGTCACCACCGTCGGCACATTTGCCTGCGTGGCGAGGTTCGCAAGGTTATGCAGCCGCAACTGGTCGTTCGGACGGCGGCGCAGGGTCAGGGCGAGGTAGGCGCGATTTCCAAACGTCTCGCGCATCCGGCGCAGATGGAGGGCGCAGGTGTCGCCCGGCTGATCGGGGATGAGGATGACGATCAGACCGTCGGCATGCTCGATCAGGTCGGTCCAGTGCAACTGGCATTTGCCTTTGCCCGCGCGGCCCTTGCCCAAGGTCAGCAGACGGCAGAGCCGCGACCACGCCGCTTTGTCGGTGGGATAGACCAGCACCGCCATGCCGCAGATCAGGTCCAGACGGCAGCCCGCGACCAGCCGGATGCCGGTTGCCTTGGCCGCTTCCCACGCCCGGACAATCCCCGCGACCGAGTTGCGGTCCACCACGCCCAATGCCTCAATCCCCATCATCGCCGCGGTGGCGAACAGATGCTCGGCGCTGGACGCCCCGCGCAGGAAGGAGAAGTCGGTGGTGACCTGAAGCTCGGCATATCTCATCCGAACACCCCGTGGACGAACCAGCGATGCGAGCCGGTGGCGGCATCCTCGCCATCGCCCGCGCGGAAGATCCAGAGACGCTCGCCCGCGTCATCCTCCACCCGAAAATAGTCGCGGACGGCAACGCGTTCGGCCTCGCGCGTCCACCATTCGCCGAAGATGCGTTCGGGGCCATCGGCACGTGCGATCCGGCGGCGGATGCCGCGCCATGCGATCCAGACGGGGGGCTGGTCGGGCAGAAGCGCCATCGTCTCGATGGGTTCGGGGCGGGCGAACAGGCGCGTGGGGCGTGGCCAGTGATCGGGCCAGCCCTCGGTGGTGGGTTCGGACAGCGCGGGAATGCGGCGGACGGAGCGTTCGGGCACATCGCTGGCGACGGGGGCGATGCGGTAGATGGCGCGATGGCCGACGCGGTTCGCCAGCGTGTCGATCAGGCCGGACAGGTCCGGTGCCTCGGGCGCGAGGGTGCTGGTCTGCCGCGCAGCCAAGGGCTCGGTGATGGTGGCGGTCAGGGTCATGATCTCGATCCCGAAGCCGGGGGCGATGGTGGGGATCCTGTCGCAGAGCAGCCGCGTCAGGCGCTGCGGGTCACGCTGCGGCACGGCGAGGCCGATGCGGACGGTCTGCAATTCGTGGTCCACACGATGGCAGATCAGGTCCAGACGGCGGACGCCTAGGCCGCGCTTGTCCAGTTCCGCGCAGAGGGCCACAACCAGCTTGCCAATGTACCGCGCGATGGTCTCGGCCGCGCCGATGGGTTCGGCAAAGGCGCGGCGGGTCTCGATTAGGCCTGGGGGGCGCAGGGCATCGATGGGCTCGGCTGCATCGCCGAACATCTGGTCGATGCGGCGGATTAGTTCGGGACCGAAACGGCGAGTCAGCGGCGCACGGGGCGCAGCCATCAGATCGCCGATGGTGGCAAAGCCCATATCGCGCAGGCCCGCGACGGTGGCGGGGGGCAGGCGCAGCGCCTCGGGCGGCATCTGCGCCAGATCGCCGCCGAAGCGCGCCAGCGCATGGGCCGCGCCCCATGTGTCCGCAACCGCCGCCCGCGCCGTCACGCCCGACAGCGCAAGGCGGCCGGTCAGCGCCTCCAGCAGAGCATCCTCGCCGCCATGCAGGTGGTCCGCGCCGGTGCTGTCGATCACGATGCCGTCCGGCGGATCGACCGCGACGATGGGCGCGATGCGTTGCAGGATCCAGAACGCCAGACGCTCCAGACTGGCCAGATCGGCCTCTGGGTTCGCAGCTTCGATCCGCAGACCCTGCACCAGCGCCTGCGCCTTGCTGACCGGCATGCCGACGACAAGGCCAAGGCCCGCCGCGCCGGTATCTACCGCCGTCAGCACCCGGCGGTTGCCGAGGCGCCCCGCCAGCACCAGCGGCCTATCCGAAGGCGAGTCTTCCTGCCGTCGCAGCCGGTCCACCGGCCACATCGGCAGGAAGACCGAGATGACCCGTGCCATCGCATGCCTCCAATTCGATATCGAAACTTTCGCCCGCCCGCGCGCGGAGCAATTCCACCATCCAACGCGCGCGGCCCACCCCCTGCACCGGCAGCGGTGCAGAAGGCAGCGCCGAAACCCGCCAGCGCGTCATGGCCGCCGTCGGTTGGCCGAAGTCGCTGGCCTCCGCCTGCCGGCGCCAGCGGCGCAGGGCGATCCCCGTGGTGCCCGAGCCCTTTGCCGCCAGATGCAACCGGCGCGAGGCGGTCATCGACAGCCGAGCCACATCGGCCACGACGCAGGCAAGACCTCCATGCCGCAACCCCTCCTCCATGCAGGCAAGAACGGCGGTGTCGTCTCCCGCCTCGACATGGATCACGCGGGTCGCGGGCAGGCCCGCCTGCTCCAACCCCGGTGCAAAGAGATCGGCCTGCGTCACGCACCACAGCACCTGCCCCGGCAGCCGTGCCGCGATGCCCGCCGCAAAGCAGGCCGCCGCCGCCCCATCGACCGCGCCATTGCCGCCGCCCGCCACCTCGTGCAGGCAACCGAGCGCAAGCCCGCCCTTGGTCAGGCGGCGGTCCAGTTCGGGCACGCCGAACGGTAGCACCGCCAATGGCGGGCCATGGCCGCCCTCGATCGCTGCGATCCGATGGCGCAGCGTGGCAAGGACCATATGAGCCGGCAAGGCAGACATGAGATTGGACACCCCCTTTGTGAGAACGATTGCATGTGTTCTTGTTTTGTTCTTAACCTATTTTCAAGTCAACAATCGACCCTTCAGCAGATCACATATGAACCATGTCGCAATCCGCGCATTGTCTTCCCATCGGGCAATGGAGGTGGTGCGTGGATTGGAGCGGAATGTTCTTTCAGGACTGGCAGGGGATCGTCCGGACCATCATCGTCGGTGCGCTGGCTTATGCGCTGCTCGTGCTGTTTCTGCGGGTGTCGGGCAAGCGGACGTTGGCGAAGCTGAACGCGTTTGATCTGGTAGTAACGGTCGCGCTCGGCTCCACCTTGTCGGCGGTGCTGTTGCAGGAATCGATAGCCCTCGGCGAAGGCGCGGCCGCATTCGTTCTGCTGATCCTGCTGCAATACAGCGTCACGTTCCTCTCGGTCCGGTCGGCCCGCTTTGCCCGATTGGTCCGATCGGAGCCTGCGCTTTTGGCGCGTGACGGGCGATTCTGCAGCGGCGCCATGGTCGCCGAACGCATCACCGAGGACGAAGCGATGAGCGCTGCGCGGGCTTCGGGCGCGCGTGATATCCGTGACGTGGATTTCATGATTCTGGAAAGCGATGGCACCATCAGTGTGGGCGTGACGGAACGGGATCGTCCCCTCACCGATCGCTAAAATGCGACGGATATGGTCTTTGTCCCGTTAACGGCGCCTTAGGGCGCAGCGCCGTGAAAGGGGCGTCCCGGCAATAAGGGCCGGACCCTCAAAGCGGTATGCGTCCATGAAAAAACTTCTCTGTTCACTCTTCCTCCTGCTGGCGGCGGGTCAAGCCGTTGCGCAGGATGCGCCTTTGCTGCGGAATACGTTCTATGTCGGGACCGGCAATCAACGGCACGACGGCCCATCCGAAAGCGACAGCGCTCCTTTGTCGATCGGCCTGATGGGACAGGCCGCGAACAGCCGTCTGATCTTCGGCTTCGACATCGCCCGCGAAGGCACGAAGCTCGATTCGACATGGAACAAGAATGAAGACCTTACGTCAGGTGTGTCCTATAACCTTCTGATCGGAAGCAACATTTACGACAGCGGCCTCCTGCGGTCGGACGTCGCGTTGCTGATCGGCCTTCGGGAGACATCGGCGGATTGCCCCCGCTCCTATCTCGGCTTTCAGTGCTATGCGGATAGCGAGCCGGAGACCGAATACAAAGGCAACTTCGGCGCGCTCATCACCTTCGCCTATGATCGCTTCACCCTGGGTCTGCGCGCAACCGGTGAGAGCACGCAACTGGTGACGGGTATTCGTTTCTGAAGTCTTCGGAAATAATGGTGGGCCGTGACGGGTTCGAACCGCCGACATTTTCGGTGTAAACGAAACGCTCTACCAACTGAGCTAACGGCCCGCCACGCGCGGTTATACCCACGCGCGGCGAAGGTTCAAGGGGCTTCAGCAGTGAAAGAGCGACAGCCCGTCGGCGAAGAGGTGCACCTTGGCCGGATCCGCCGTCAGGCGTACGGTCTTGCGCCGCACTTCGCGGGCGATGCCCGGCAGCTTGGCGATGACGCCGGGCTGCTTCCCTTCGGCAACGAAGTAGAGCAGCGTCACCTCGCCAAGGGCCTCCACATAGTCGACCTGCCCCTCATAGATGAACTCCGTCTCGGTCGGCACGAAATCCTCGGGGCGCACGCCGATCTTCACCTCGCGGCCCATATCGCCGGCCTCGGTCGGGATGGCGCTGATGGCGCGGCCGCCGCCATGCAGGGCGACCTCGGTCCGCTCCCCCGTGGCGGTGATCTTGCCCGGCAAGAGGTTCATCGCTGGAGAGCCGATGAATTGCGCCACGAATTCGTTGCGCGGCGTCTCGTACAGCTCCAGCGGCGTGCCGACCTGACTGATCCCCTTATCGGCCAGCACCACGATGCGGGTCGCCAGCGTCATCGCCTCCACCTGATCGTGGGTGACGTAGATCATCGTGGCGTCCGGCATCCGCTCCTTCAACTGGGCGATCTCGATCCGGGTGGCCACGCGCAGCGCCGCATCGAGGTTCGAGAGAGGCTCGTCGAAGAGATACACCTTCGGATCGCGGACGATGGCCCGCCCGATGGCCACGCGCTGCCGCTGCCCGCCCGACAGCGCCTTCGGCAGACGGTCGAGATAGGGCGTCAGTTGAAGCGTGTCGGCCGCGGCCTCCACCTTGGCTTTCGCCTCCGCCTTCGGCACCTTCGCGATCTCAAGCGCGAAGGCCATGTTCTCCCGTACCGTCATATGCGGATAAAGCGCGTAGGATTGGAACACCATGGCGATGCCCCTCTGGGCGGGCGGCACGTCGTTCATCACCTGCCCGTCGATTTCAAGCGTGCCAGCAGTGATCTTCTCCAGCCCCGCGATCATGCGCAGTAGCGTGGATTTCCCGCAGCCCGACGGGCCGACGAAGACGATCAACTCCCCCTGCTGGATCTCCAGATCGATGCCCCGCAGCACCTTGGTGCCACCATAGGATTTCGCCACATCGGTCAGTTTAAGATTGGCCATGCTACCTCCTCAGCCGCCCTTGACCGAGCCTGCGAGCAGGCCCCGGACGAAATATCGTTGCAATGAAAAGAACACGATCAGCGGCACGATCATCGAGATGAAGGCCGCCGCCGTCAGAAGCTCCCAGTTGTTCCCGCGCGAGCCGAGAAGCTCCACGATGCGGCCCGTCATCACCATCTCGCTGTTGGACGTGCCGAGGAACACCTTGGCGACCAAGAGGTCGTTCCACGTCCACAGGAACTGAAAGATGCCGAACGCCGCCAGCGCCGGCAGACACAGCGGCAGGATGATCTTGCGGAAGATCTCGAAATCGGTGGCACCATCGACGCGCGCGCTCTCGATCACCTCGCGCGGCAGGCCGACCATGTAGTTGCGCAGCAGATAGATCGCGAGCGGCAGGCCGAAGCCGGTATGCGCCAGCCAGACCCCGATATAACCCCGGCCAAGCCCCACCGCGTTGTGCAATTGAAGCAGCGGGATCAGCGAGAGTTGCAGCGGCACGACCAGAAGCCCCACCACCGCCGCGATCAAAAGCGAGCGCCCCGGAAACGCCATCCATGACAGCGCATAGGCGGCATAGGCGGCAATCAGGATCGGGATCACGGTCGCCGGGATCGCCACCGTCAGCGTGTTGAGAAAGGCCCGGCCCATCCCATCCGCCGACAGTACGGTGCCGTAGTTGCCGGTCGTGAAATCGGGGGGTTGGGTGGAGGTCAGGAAAATCCGCAGCCCGCGTTCGGGCGGTGCGTCCGTGGCGGTATCCCCCTGCACCACCTGCGGCTCGGAAAAGGGTTGCGGCGCGGTCAGCTCATAGCTGCCATCGGCCTGCACAGTCAATTCGCCCACGGCCATGGGCGCGGTGTCCCCCGCGGCAAAGGCCGAGGGATCGACCGGAGAGGTGCCGAAGGCGATAATCTCGCCCCCCGCCGCGTCGTCGCCAAAGACGTTGCCCGACAGAACCCAAGTGCCGCCATTCTCCTCGGCGGTGTCCGGCAGACCGGTGCGCGCGGCCCAACGCTGTTCGGACGCGGTCAGCGCCGTCCACCAGCCCGATGTCTGAAGCTGCTCCCGGTCGCGGAACGAAGACACGAGAAGCCCGATGGTCGGGATCGTCCACAGCAGCACCAGGACGAGGACCGCGATGTTCAGCAGCCAGCGGAGACTGACATTCTTACCTGCGATGTTTTCCATCTCAGTCCTCCTCCTTCTGGGCGTTGCGGATGTTCCAGATCATGATCGGCAGCACGGCCACCATGATGACGATGGCAATCGTCGCCCCACGGTTGAAATCGCCCGCGCGGAAGGACCAGTCATACATCAGGTTCGCCAGCACCTGCGTGCCCCATTGGCCGTTGGTGATCGCGAACACGATGTCGAAGATCTTCAGGACCATGATGGTGATCGTGGTCCAGACCACGGCGATGGTGCCGTAGATCTGCGGTACCTGAATGCGCCAGAACACCTTCCACGGCGAAGCACCGTCGAGGATCGCGGCCTCGATCGTCTCGTCGGGGATGCCGCGCAGCGCGGCCGACAGCAGGACCATGGCAAAGCCCGCCTGCATCCAGACCATGATGATCATAAGGAAGAAGGTGTTGACGATCGGCAGCGTCAGCCACGCCTGCGGCTCTCCGCCAAGGGAGGTGACGACCGCGTTCAGAAGGCCGATCTGCGTTTGATCGCCCGCGCGGAATTCATAGATGAACTTCCAGATGACGGCGGCCCCGACGAAGCTGATGGCCATCGGCATGAAGATCAGCGACTTGGCAATCGTGCCCCATTTGATCGAATCCGTCAGCTGCGCCGCCACGAGGCCGACCAGCGTCGACAACGTCGGCACGAAGATCAGCCACAGCACATTGTTGAACAGGCTTTCACGGAACTTCGGGTCTTGAACCATCCAGATGTAATTCGCGAGGCCCGTGAACTCCCCATCCCGCGAAAGGGAGAGCCAAACCGAGGCGAACAGCGGATAGACCAGATAGACGCCGAGCAGCACGATGGCCGGCGCAAGGAAGATCCATGGACGGATCCGCGACGAGCGGCGCAGATTCTCAGGTCGGCCCCGGCGCGGCGGCAGCACACGGTCCAAGACCATGTTCGCGAGGTAGAAATAGGCAAGGCATCCGCCGACACCGATGACGATGGTCAGAAGTGCAAAGAGTATCTGTGTCATCTCCCCAACGCCTCCCACGTCGCTTCGATGGTTCCGGTCGCATCCTCGGCCGATTGGCCCGCTACGAAATCGACCATCGCCGTCCAGAAGGCCCCGGCGCCGATCGCACCCGGCATCAGATCCGAGGCGTCGAAGCGGAAGGTCGTCGCGTTGACCAGAATCTCACCCATGCCGCGCAGTGTCGGATCGCCATAAGCGTCGAGATTGGCCGTCGTCAGCGGTGTGAGGAAGCCAGTCTGCGACATCCAGATCTCGTGCGCGATGGGGGTGCGCAGGAATTCGAGGAACGCTTCGGCCACGGGGGTGTCATGCGCGATGGTGAAGGTCGTCCCCGCACCCAGCACCGGATCGCCGAGGTCCTTCGTCTCGAAGGGCGGCATGTAGAAGAAATCCACATCCGCGCCGAACTCCGTCCCAGTCGGGAAGAACGAGCCGATGAACGAGGCCTGATGCATCATCATGCAGCGCGGCGGGATGGAGAAGAGGCCCTGTGGGCTGTCGCGGTGATCGATCCAGCCGACCCCGCCCGCGCCGCCATCGACGAAACGGTCGGTCTTGGCGAACCAGCCGAACTCGTTCACGGCCTCCACGACGCGGGGATCGTCGAAGGGGATCTCATGGGCGACCCATTGGTCGTAGACCTCGGGCGGCTGGGTGCGCAGCATCAGATCCTCCACCCAATCGGTCGCGGGCCAGCCTGTGGCCGAACCGGAGCCGAGGGCGATGCACCACGGCGTCACGCCGTCATCGGCCATCCGCTCGGTCAGCGCCTTCAGCGCCTCCATCGTGCGGGGGATCTCGTAGCCAAGCGCTTTGAAATTCTCGGGGGAATAGAAGACGAGGCTTTTCACGTCGATCTTGTAGGGGAAGCCATAAACCGCCTCCTGACCGTCCGGCCCGGCAAAGGTCACGAGCTTCACCCAACTGTCGCCGGCGGCATAATTCTCGCGCAGCCAGTCGGCGGTATCGTCGGCCAAGGGCGTAAGCCGCCCCTGCCCGGCCAGTTGCCGCGCCAGACCCGGCTGGGGGAACACGGCGATGTCGGGGGGCGAACCCGAATTGACATCGATGACGATCTGCTGCTCGAAGCTGTCGGAACCGGCGTAATCCACGCGGGCGCCCGTAGCGGCTTCGAAATATTCGAACGTCCGGCGGAAGGTCACCTCATCCTCGGCCGTCCATGGGCCGGATATGGTGACGCTCTGCCCTTGCAGATCATGCGTCGCGGCAAAATCCTCGTAGGATTGCCAATTGAATCGCGGGTCTTCGCCCGGCTGATACAGAAGCTCTTGTGCCCCTGCGGCTGTGGCCATGACCGACAGAGCCACCGACAGGTGTACGCGCAAACGACCTCTCCTCCCTCGTTTCTTGTCAGACAAGTCTGACAATCACGAAACAGTTAGGTCGGTTCGCCTCGTGTTCAACAAATTGACACGAGGCATGGTATCCAGTGGTGGATGGTGGGCGATGAGGGATTTGAACCCCCGACATCTTCGATGTGAACGAAGCGCTCTACCACTGAGCTAATCGCCCGATGCCGGGGGTTTATCTTTACTCATCATCCTCCGCAAGAGTATTTTCAGAGGTTTTTTCGGCGTTGTTCGGGAAGCGCAATTTCAGCGTCAGGGGGCCGTCCTCTTCCTTGCGTTTGATCACGCGCAGCCGGCCCAGAGGCGGCAAGGCAAGGTCCGTCCCTTCCTTCAGATTCTCGGCGATATTGGTCAGAAGCGCCTCGACGATGGGCTTCACGACGCCCTTCTTCTGGCCCGTCTGTTCCACGATCCGGTCCAGCAGATCGGGGAGCTTCACGACGGTGACGGGATCGGCGGCCACTTCGGGCACGGTGGGTTCGACGGTTTCGACGGGTTCGGCAGCTTTCGCACTACGGGTCGTCTTGGTGGCCATGACAGTATCCCTCACTCTGTTGGAAGCCTGTCCATGCTAAGCACGAGCGCGCCGCAGGTTAAAGAAAAACGCGCCCGGAGGCGCGTTTTTCGGTCGTTTCAGTGCGCCGTCGGCTGATGCGGCTGCTGTTCGGCCAAGCGGCGGGCGGCGGCGGCCTCTTCGGCGGCCTCGTCCCATTCCACAGGCTCGGGCATGCGGACCAGCGCCTCGCGCAGAACCTCGCGCACATGGCTGACCGGAATGATCCGAAGGCCCTGCGTCACGTTCGCCGGAATTTCGGCCAGATCCTTCTCGTTCTCCTCGGGGATCAGCACCGTCTTGATGCCGCCGCGCAGAGCCGCGAGAAGCTTCTCCTTCAGGCCGCCGATGGGCAGCGCGTTGCCGCGCAGCGTCACCTCCCCCGTCATCGCGATGTCCTTGCGAACGGGAATGCCCGTCAGCACCGACACGATCGAGGTGACCATCGCAAGCCCCGCGCTCGGCCCATCCTTGGGCGTCGCGCCTTCCGGGACGTGGACGTGGATGTCCATCGCCTCGAACCGCGGCGGCTTCACGCCCAGCTCCGGCGCGATGGACCGCACATAGCTGGACGCCGCGTCGATCGATTCCTTCATGACATCGCCGAGCTTGCCCGTCGTCTTCATGCGGCCCTTGCCCGGCAAGCGCAGCGCTTCGATCTGAAGCAGTTCCCCCCCGACCGAGGTATAGGCCAGACCCGTAACGACGCCGACCTGATCCTCTTTCTCGGCCAGCCCGAACTTGTAGCGTTTCACACCAAGGAAATCGCCGACATTCGCCGCCGTCACCTCGATCGCGGTGGCCTTGCCCTTCACGATCTCCGTCACGGCCTTGCGGGCCAGTTTTGCGATCTCACGCTCGAGGTTCCGGACCCCGGCCTCGCGGGTGTAGGAGCGGATGACCTCCGTCAGCGCGTCGTCCGAGACCGAGAATTCGCCCTTCTTCAGGCCGTGATTCTGCACCTGCTTGTCCAGAAGGTGCGATTTGGCGATCTCGCGCTTCTCATCCTCGGTGTAACCGGCCAGCGGAATGATCTCCATCCGGTCCAGAAGCGGGCCCGGCATGTTGTAGGAGTTCGCCGTGGTCAGGAACATCACGTTCGACAGATCGTATTCCACCTCGAGATAGTGGTCGACGAAGCTGCCATTCTGCTCCGGGTCCAGCACCTCCAGCATCGCCGATGCCGGATCGCCGCGATAATCCTGCCCCATCTTGTCGATTTCATCGAGCAGGATGAGCGGGTTCGTGGTCTTGGCCTTCTTCAGCGCCTGAATGATCTTCCCGGGCATGGAGCCGATATAGGTCCGGCGGTGGCCGCGGATCTCGGATTCGTCGCGCACGCCGCCAAGGCTGATGCGGATGAACTCGCGCCCCGTCGCCTTCGCAACCGACTTGCCGAGAGAGGTCTTGCCCACACCCGGAGGGCCGACGAGGCACAGGATCGGCCCCTTCAGCTTGGTCGCGCGGGCCTGCACGGCAAGGTATTCGGTGATCCGTTCCTTGACCTTCTCCAGCCCGTGGTGATCGGCATCGAGGATCGCCTGCGCCTTGCCGATGTCTTTCTTGACCTTCGACTTCACGCCCCACGGCACGCCCAGAAGCCAGTCGAGATAGTTCCGCACGACGGTCGCCTCGGCGCTCATCGGGGACATCGATTTCAGCTTCTTGATCTCGGCATCCGCCTTCTCGCGGGCCTCTTTCGATAGCTTGGTCTTGGCGATGCGCGCTTCGAGTTCGGCGACCTCGTTCTGGCCGTCCTCGCCATCGCCGAGCTCCTTCTGAATGGCCTTCATCTGCTCATTCAGGTAATACTCGCGCTGCGTCTTCTCCATCTGGTTCTTGACGCGCGACTTGATGCGTTTCTCGACCTGAAGGACGCTCATCTCGCCCTGCATATGGCCGTAGATGCCTTCCAACCGCTCACCGATGTCCAGCGTTTCCAGAAGCGCCTGCTTCTGCGCGACATCGACCCCCAGATGGCCAGCCACCAGATCGGCCAGACGCGCCGGGTCGCGCGATTCGGACACCGCCGACAGCGCCTCTTCGGGGATGTTCTTCTTGATCTTGGCGTAGCGTTCGAATTCATCCGCGACGGCGCGCAGCATGGCGTCCACCGTTTCGGCATCGCCCGCGGTCTCTTCCATCGCCTCGGCGCGCGCCTCGAAGAAGCGGTCATTCTCGATGAAATCGGTGATGCGCACGCGCGTCTTGCCCTCGACCAGCACCTTCACGGTGCCATCGGGCAGTTTCAGCAGTTGCAGCACATTGGCCAAAACGCCCGTGCGGTAGATACCGTCATCGCCCGGATCGTCCACCGAAGGATCCATCTGCGCGGAAAGCAGGATCTGGCGATCCTCGGACATGACCTCTTCCAGCGCGCGAACCGATTTCTCCCGGCCCACGAACAGCGGCACGATCATGTGCGGAAACACCACGATGTCGCGCAGGGGCAACACGGGATAGCTCGGTGCAAGTGTCTCGTTCATCTCTGGTCCTTTCGCAAGAAGGCGCTGGCCCCGGTCATCGGCGACACCCGGCCCTCCCCGGATCTGAGCATCCTATCTGGTGATGCGCCCGGCCGGAGTCAACCGCTCCGCCGGGCGCCGGACCCCCGCCGTCAGTCCAGTTGGGCCAGCGTCGGATAGTCCGTATAGCCTTCCGCACCACCACCATAGAGCTTGTCCTTGGGCAGCGGGTTCAGCGGCGCATCCTGCGCCAGACGCTCCGCAAGGTCGGGGGTGGAGATGTAGGGCCGCCCGAAGGACACCATGTCGCCTTCGGCCGCGATCGCATCGGCGCGGTCGTGATAGCCGTTATTGGCGATATAGACGCCCTTATAGGCCGAACGCAGCGCCTCGATGCCGCCCTCGGGCCAGTCGCGCGGGCCGCCGGTCTGCCCCTCGACCACCTCGAGGAAGGCAAGGCCATGCGCGTTGATGACATCGATCACCTTGGCGAAGAGCGCCGCCGTATCGCTGTCGATGCCGACATTGTTGGCGTTCGACCACGGCGAGATGCGGATGCCGGTGCGGCCCGCACCCATGACCGAGACGACCGCCCCGATGATCTCGTCCAGCAGACGGACGCGATTCTCGATGGAGCCGCCATAGGCGTCGTCGCGATGGTTGGTGGTGTCGCGCAGGAACTGGTCGATCAGGTAGCCGTTCGCCGCGTGGATCTCCACCGCGTCGAAACCGGCGGCCTTGGCATTGGCCGCAGCCGTGCGCCAATCCTCGACGATGCGGGCGATCTCGTCCGTTTCCAGCGCACGGGGCACCGAGGTTTCGATCATGTTCGTGCCGTCGAAGGTCTTGCCATTGGCGCCGATCGCCGAGGGCGCAACGGGCGGCTTGCCATCCAGCAGCACTTCGTGGCTGATGCGGCCCACATGCCACAGCTGGATGGCGATCTTGCCACCGGCCGCATGGACGGCATCGGTCACGCGCTTCCAGCCGGTGACCTGCGCTTCGGAATAGATGCCCGGCGTCCACGCATAGCCCTTCCCTTCGGGAGAGATCTGCGAGCCTTCGGTGATGATGAGACCGGCACCGGCGCGCTGGCGGTAATACTCCTCCGCCAGATCGCTGGGCACGTCGCCATCGGGGTTCGCGCGGTTGCGCGTCAGCGGGGCCATCGCGATGCGGTTCTTCAGTTGAAGATCACCGACGGTGATGGGATCGAATAGATTGGCGGGCATGGTCGTCTCCTTACTAGAGAAGCGAAGATATGCCGACGGCGCGCCCGCACAAGTCACAGGATGTCGATATCGCCCTCGGCACGCGTGGCATGGAAATCGCGCACGAAAGCCGCAAGCGCCTCGGCAGCGATCGCATCGCGCAGCCCCTGCATCAATTCCTGATAGTAATGCAGGTTGTGCCATGTCAGCAGCATGGAGCCGATGATCTCCTGCGCGCGGATGACATGGTGCAGATAGCCGCGCGAATAGCTGCGGCAGGCCGGGCAGCCACATTCCTCATCCAGCGGGCGCGGATCGTCGGCATGGCGGGCGTTGCGCAGGTTCACGACGCCGCGGCGCGTGAAGGCCTGCCCCGTCCGCCCCGAGCGGGACGGAAGCACGCAGTCCATCATGTCGATCCCGCGTTCGACCGCGCCCACGATGTCGTCGGGCTTGCCGACCCCCATCAGATAGCGCGGCTTTTCCTCCGGCAGCATGTTGGGCGCGTAATCGAGGACATCGAACATCATCTTCTGCCCCTCGCCCACCGCAAGGCCGCCGACCGCGTAGCCGTCGAAATCGATGGCGCGCAGCTTCTCGGCGCTTTCGGCGCGCTGATCGGGGAAGACGCTGCCCTGCTGAATGCCGAACAGCGCATGGCCCGGACGATCGCCGAAGGCATCGCGCGAGCGCTGCGCCCACCGCATCGACAGCTCCATCGACTTCCGGGCCGTCTTCTCATCGGCCGGGAACGGCGTGCATTCGTCGAAGGCCATCACGATATCGGAGCCGAGCAGACGCTGGATCTCCATGCTGCGTTCGGGCGTCAGGTGATGGCTGGAGCCGTCGATATGGCTCTTGAAGCGCACCCCCTCCTCGGTCAGCTTGCGCAAAGCGGTCAGACTCATCACCTGAAAACCGCCGGAGTCGGTCAGGATCGGCCGCTCCCAGTTCATGAAGCGGTGCAGACCGCCCAGCCGGGCGATACGCTCGGCCGTAGGCCGCAGCATCAGGTGATAGGTGTTGCCGAGCAGAATATCCGCGCCGGTAGCACGGACATTTTCGGGCAGCATGGCCTTTACGGTTGCCGCCGTACCCACGGGCATGAAGGCCGGGGTGCGGATCTCCCCCCTCGGGGTGGAGATTACGCCCGTGCGCGCTTTGCCGTCGGTGGCGAGCCTGCGAAAACTGACTGTCATGCGCTTTCCTTTGCGCCAAAAACGCGTCTTTGGGAAGGGGGACGATGCGGCAGTGACACATCGCGCCGCGCCGCATGCACCCTCCCCCCACAGACAAATTGCGCAGATGTCGATTCAGCGCTACACGCGCAAGATCGACTTGTCCGTGCCGGACCACGCTCCGAATGGCAGCACCTTAGGGAGGAACATCGTTGCACTTCGAACCCACAGCAGGGGAGCTGCCAAAGCCGCGTCCCTTCTACACCCATCTCTACTTCCAGGTGATCGTCGCGATCATCCTCGGCATTCTGCTCGGACACTTCTATCCGACATTCGCCGCGCAGCTGAAACCGCTGGGCGACGCCTTCATCAAACTGGTGAAGATGATCATCGCGCCGGTGATCTTCCTGACCGTCTCCACCGGCATCGCCGGGATGAGCGACATGAAGAAGGTCGGCCGCGTCGCGGGCAAGGCGATGATCTACTTCCTCACCTTCTCCACGCTGGCGCTGATCATCGGCCTCGTGGTCGCGAACCTGTTGCATCCGGGTTCGGGGATGAACATCGATCCGGCCACGCTGGATACCGCCGCCGTCAACGACTACGCCGCCAAGGCGCATGAGACGACGGTCACCGGCTTCTTGATGAACATCATCCCGACGACGCTGGTCGGCGCCTTCGCGCAGGGCGACATCCTGCAGGTGCTGTTCATCTCGGTGCTGTTCGGCATCTCGCTCGCCATCGTCGGCGAGAAGGCGCGTCCGGTGACGGAGTTCCTGACCTCGCTGACCTTCCCGATCTTCAAACTGGTCGGCATCCTGATGAAGGCGGCTCCGATCGGTGCCTTCGGCGCGATGGCCTTCACCATCGGGCGCTACGGCCTCGAATCGGTGATCAACCTCGCCTTCCTCGTGCTGTGCTTCTACGCCACGGCCCTGCTCTTCGTCATCGTCGTGCTGGGAGCGGTCGCGCGCTACAACGGCTTCTCCATCTTCAAGCTGATCAAGTACATCAAGGAGGAACTCCTCCTCGTGCTCGGCACCTCCTCCTCCGAGGCGGCGCTGCCTTCGCTGCTGCAAAAGATGGAACGGGCGGGCGCGTCGCGTTCGGTCGTGGGCCTGGTCGTGCCGACCGGCTATTCGTTCAACCTCGACGGTACGAACATCTACATGACGCTGGCGGCGCTGTTCATCGCGCAGGCCACCAACACCGACCTGACCCTCGGTCAGGAGATCCTGCTGCTGCTGGTCGCGATGCTGTCCTCGAAGGGGGCTGCGGGCATCACGGGCGCTGGCTTCATCACGCTGGCCGCAACGCTGTCGGTCGTGCCGACCGTCCCGCTGGCGGGCATGGCGCTGATCCTCGGCGTGGACCGCTTCATGTCCGAATGCCGCGCCCTGACGAACTTCGTCGGCAACGCGGTCGCGACCCTCGTCGTCGCCCGCTGGGAAGGCGAGCTGGACATGGACAAGCTGCACGCCGCCCTGAACGGCGAGCCGGAGCCCGTCGCCACCATGACGCCCCCGCGGAACGTCATGCCGGGGCTGCAGGAACAACCGCTGACTTCGACCGACTGATATGGAAAAGCCGCCCGGAGGCGGCTTCTTCCACGGCACAGACAAGAAAGCCGCCCCTCGGGGCGGCTTTTCCTTTGGATCACTCGGCGGGGTGGCGGTGCTTGCGTTCGGCCGCGCTGCGTTCCATCTGCCGGTCGAAGCGCCGGGACATCAGATGCGCCGCATAGACCCCGCACCCGCCCAAGGCGAGCGCGACAAAGGGGAATCCGTAGTTGAGAAAAGCCGTCATATCGAAGCCTCCTTCCTCAGATACCTAAGAACATAGAGCGCTAGGACATGAAAAACCAGCCCCACCGCAACCCAGAGAAAGAGTGACAGCCCCGTGACCGTCACCCCCTCCGCCAGCGGGCGCAGCACACCGACCGCGATCAGGCCGATGCCGACGGCGTTCAGGAACGCCGCCATCAGCTTCATCCGCTCGTTATGACACGCGAGCGGATCGCGCTGCATCAGAGGCCGAGCTTCTTCAGCACGATCTCGTTGACCACCTGCGGTGCGGCCTTCCCGCCCGAGGCCTTGATGACCTGACCGACGAACCAGCCCGCCAGCTTGGGGTTGGCCTTGGCCTTTTCCACCTGCGCGGGGTTGGCGGCGATGATCTCGTCCACCGCCGTTTCGATCGCGCCGGTATCGGTGACCTGCTTCATGCCGCGCGCGGCCGCGATCTCGGCCGGGTCGCCACCTTCGGTCCAGACGATCTCGAACAGATCCTTGGCCATCTTGCCCGAGATCTCCCCCGCAGCCATCAGATCGAGGATGCCGCCCAATTGCGCGGCGGATACGGGGCTGGCATCGATGCTCATCCCTTCCTTGTTCAGGCGGCCGAACAACTCGTTGATGACCCAGTTCGCCGCCTGTTTGCCGTCCCGGCCCGCAGCCACATCCTCGAAGAATGCGGCGGCATCGAGTTCGGCCGTCAGCACGTTGGCGTCGTAATCGGTCAGCCCGAAATCACCCATGAAGCGGGCCTTCTTGGCATCCGGCAGTTCGGGCATGGAGGCCGCGATGTCGTCCACCCAAGCCTGCTCGATTTCCAGCGGCAGAAGGTCGGGATCGGGGAAGTAGCGGTAATCGTGCGCCTCTTCCTTCGACCGCATGGACCGCGTCTCGTTGCGGTCGGGGTCATACAGGCGGGTTTCCTGCACGATCGTGCCCCCATCCTCCAGAATGGCGATCTGGCGGCGCGCCTCGTAGTCGATGGCCGCCTGAATGAACCGCATGGAGTTCATGTTCTTGATCTCGCACCGCGTGCCGAGATGGCTGAAATCCTGCGTTTCCTGATATTTCTCGTACTGACCCGGACGGCAGACCGAGACGTTCACATCCGCCCGCAGGTTGCCGTTCTGCATGTTGCCATCGCAAGTTCCGAGATAGCGCAGGATTTGACGCAGCTTCAGCACATAGGCCGCCGCCTCTTCGGGGCCGCGGATGTCGGGACGACTGACGATCTCCATCAGGGCGACGCCGGTGCGGTTGAAATCGACGAAGCTCAGCGCCGGGTCCATGTCGTGGATCGACTTGCCGGCATCCTGCTCGAGGTGGATGCGCTCGATCCGCACGCGGCGCGCAATGCCCGGCGCCATGTCCACGATCACCTCGCCCTCGCCCACGATGGGGTGATAGAGCTGGCTGATCTGGTAGCCCTGCGGCAGGTCCGGGTAGAAATAGTTCTTGCGGTCGAAGGCCGAACGCAGGTTGATCTCGGCCTTCAGGCCAAGGCCGGTGCGCACCGCCTGCTCCACGCAGAATTCGTTGATGACGGGCAGCATGCCCGGCATGGCGCAGTCCACGAAGGACACATGGCTGTTCGGTTCCGCCCCGAATCCGGTGGAGGCCCCCGAGAACAGCTTCGCCTCGGACGAGACCTGCGCATGGATCTCCATGCCGATCACCAGTTCCCAATCGTCGCGCGCGCCGGCAATCACCTTGGGTTTCGGCGTCTCGTAGGTCAGGTCAAGCATTGGTCATCCTCTTGCACAGGGCCGGTTTTAAGCCTTCGGTCCCGGCGCGGCAACCCTGTGCGCACATGCACAATCGGCAAGATACTGCCCATATATGCGCGTTTAGGTTGCAGGATGGGAACCCGTCCGGCACAACACGCGGGCCGCCCGCGAGGGGCGGTGCCACCGTGTTTGACCCATGACGATCAGAACGCTCCTTCTCGGCGCCGTGCTTGCAATGCCCATCGCGGGTTGTGCAACCACCGACAGCTCGGCCACGCAGGCCACGGCCCTTCCCGCGATGCGGTGGGACTTCCGTCCCGAAGGGGCGACGTGGACGCGGCAGACCCTTGCGGCTGTCAGCCAGACGGAGACGGATCTGACGCAGATCGTTCCCGACGATATCGACACATGGTGCCCCGGCTACCGCAGCGCCTCGGCCGATGAACGCCGGGCGTTCTGGACGGCGATGCTGTCGGCGCTGGCCAAGCACGAAAGCACATGGAACCCGGCGGCGGCGGGTGGCGGCGGCAAATGGATCGGCCTCGTGCAGATCGCGCCCCGCACCGCGCAGGCTTATGATTGCGACGCGACCACCACCGCCGCGCTCAAGAACGGCGCGGCCAATCTGGCCTGTGCGGTGAACATCGCCGCGACGCAGGTCGCACGCGACAACATGGTGGCCGGTCCGCAGGGGCGGCGCGGCATGGGGCGCGATTGGGCGCCGTTCCGGTCATCCTCCAAACGCGCCGAGATGGCATCTTGGACACGCTCGCAGAACTACTGCGCGCTCTAAGACGAAGGCGGCGCATCGCGCCGCCCTTTTCCTATCTTCGCTATGATGCTTAGGGGCTCGTCAGACGGGGCGATTTCTGCATGCCCGGCAGGCGCGTCATCTGCACGAGGCTGACCGCAGGGGCATGTTCGCCGCCCAGCGCCAGCGTTTCGGCGCGCAGCATCTCGATCCCCTCTTCCGACCGGGCCGAGATGCGGTCGGCGGCAATCGGATGCCCCACCGTCACGCGATAGGGCTGACGGTGCTTGTTCAGCACCTCGTGGAACAGGGTGATGTCCCGCAGCGTCGGGTGGATCAGGTCGAACAGATAGAACAACGTCGAGTTGCGGGCGCGGATGTTCAGCGGAATCACCGGCACATCGAACTTGCGCGCGATCATCGCCGCCGAGGCCATCCACGGCCGCTCCATCAGCTTCAGCCCGGTGCGTTTGGCCAGCCGCCCCGAGGGGAAGATGACCCCGACCCGCCCGGCTTCCATCGCCTTGCGGGTGTAATCCATGGTGTCGCGCGTCTTTTGCAGCGACCGCTTCTCCAGCCGCCATTCGACGGGACAGATCAGATCGATCATCTGCGGCATGACGCGCAGGATGTCGCTGTTGGCATAGAAGAACAGATCTGGGCGCAGCGGCGACAGCAGATGATGCAGGATCACCCCATCGGCGATGCCGGTGGGGTGGTTCGCCACGATCATCGCCGGGCCGTTCCGCGGAATGTTCTCCAGCCCCGATATCTGGACATCGCGGGCGATCAGCTTGGCCAGCCGCCCCATCATTTCGGGCGTGGGAAGATCCCGGTACTCCGCACCCAGCGTCAGCGTGCGCTCATAGCCGAGCACGCGCGTCAGCGCGGCATAGGCCAGCCGGTGATGAGGGCGCCCTGAAAACAGCCAAGGCGCGCGCTCGGCGATCAACGGGTCGATGCGTTCTTTCATGGTCCTTCACCTACACGGCGGCGTGACCATGATGTGGATCGAACGGGCGGGAAAGGCAAGGCCAGTGACGCATGGGCGGTCTATTTCCGCCGCCCGGCCATGCGGCCCGCCATCTCCGACAGATCGCGCGAAAGGCCCGGCGCGTTCAGGATACGCTCCAGCTCCGCCGCCATCATGGCCTGCCGGTCGGCATCGTAGCGGGACATGGAATCGAAGGCCTGCGACATGCGCGCCGCAGTCTGCGGGTTCGCCGCATCGAGGCGGATCAGCCAGTCGGCCAACAGGCGATAGCCGCTGCCATCGATCCTGTGGAAGCCCGCGTGATTGGCCGAAAGCGCCCCGAACACCGCCCGGAAACGGTTCGGGTTCTTCCAATCGAACAGCGGATGTTCCACCAGCGCCGCCGTCACCGCCGGCGCATCCCCCGCGTGCAGGATCTGCAGGGTGAACCATTTGTCCATCACGATCCGGTCGTGCTGCCAGCGATCGCCGAAGGCCCGAAGCGCCGCCACGCCCGCGCCGGCATCCAGAAGCGCCGACAGCGCGCCGACCTCTTCGGTCATGTTATCGGCCGCATCGAAGACGCGCTGCGCCTCGGCGCCGCCATCCAGCCGCGACAGAAGGCCCAGCGCCTGCATGCGAAGCGCGCGCGCCCCTGCCTGCCCCGCATCCGGCGACCATGGCCCCGGCACCGGCGCCACGAGATCCCCAAGCCCATCCCGCAGCCGTTCGGCCAGCGCATCGCCCATGGCGCGCCGTGCCGCGTGAATGCGGTCCGGGTCCGGGGTCACGCCCGCCTCGTGCAGGGTGCGGGCGATGTCGTCCTCGGCCGGAAGCCGCAGGGTCAGCGCCCGGAAGGCGGGATCGAGCCCCCCATCCAGCACTACCTCCGCCAACGCATCGAGCCACAGCGCGGACGGCGCATCGCCCCGCACCACCATCTGCGACAGCACTTCCTTGGCCAGCGAACGGCCCGCATCCCAGCGGTTGAACGGGTCCGTGTCATGGGCCAAGAGGAACGCCCGCTCTTCGGCCGAAGACGGCTTCTCCAGCAGCACCGGCGCCGAGAAGCCGCGCAGCACCGACGCCACCGGGCGCGCCGCAAGCCCGTCGAAACGGAAGCTCTGCCGCGCCTCGGTCAGTTCCAGAACCTCGGTCGGGCGAACTTCCTGCCCGCTCGGATCCAGCAGGCCGACCGCGACGGGAATGACCTTGGCCCCATCCTGCGAGAGGGTCAGCGTGAAGGTTCCCCCCTCCCACGATTCCTCGGCGGTCACGCGCGGGGTGCCCGCCTCGGTGTACCAACGGGCGAACTGGGTCAGATCGCGGCCCGTCGCATCCTCGAACACGCGCAGCCAATCCTCGATGGTGCAGGCCTGCCCATCATGGCGTTCGAAATAGAGATCCAGCGCCCGCCCATAGGCCTCATCCCCGACGAGGCGCTTCAGCATGCCGATCACCTCCGCCCCCTTCTCGTAGACGGTGGCGGTGTAGAAGTTGTTGATCTCCTCATAGGCGTCCGGGCGCACCGGATGGGCGAGCGGCCCGGCATCCTCGCGGAACTGGCGGGCGCGCAGGGTCAGCACATCCTCGATCCGCTTCACCGCCGCGCTGCGCATATCCGCCGAGAATTGCTGATCGCGGAACACGGTCAGCCCTTCCTTCAGGCACAGCTGGAACCAGTCGCGGCACGTGATCCGGTTGCCCGTCCAGTTGTGGAAATACTCATGCGCGATGATCGCCTCGATCCGGGCGAAATCCTCGTCCGTGGCGGTCTGCGGCAAAGCAAGGACGTATTTGGAGTTGAAGATGTTGAGGCCCTTGTTCTCCATCGCGCCCATGTTGAAATCATCCACGGCGACGATGTTGAACACCGACAGATCATAGGCCCGGCCATAGACCTCCTCGTCCCAGCGCATGCTGCGCTTCAGGCTGTCCATGGCATAGGCGCAGCGATCCTCGTCCCCCGGACGAACCCAGATGTTCAGCGCGACATCCCGGCCCTCCATCGTGGTGAAGCGGTCCGAATGGGCCACGAGATCGCCCGCGACCAGCGCGAAGAGATAGGACGGCTTCGGCCACGGATCGTCCCATTCGGCCCAGCCCGGACCTTGGGCCGACGGATTGCCGTTCGACAGCAGCACCGGCATCTCGCTTTCGATGCGGACATGGAACGGGGCCATCACATCGGGGCGGTCGGGATAGAAGGTGATCTTGCGAAAGCCCTCGGCCTCGCACTGGGTGCAGTACATGCCGCCGGACATATAAAGCCCCTCCAGCGCGGTGTTCCCCGCGGGCGCGATCTCCACCTCCGTCTCCAGGACGAAGGCGCGGTCTGGTACGGTCAGGCTCAGCCCGGTCGCATCGGGTTCAGCCGAAACCGCCGCGCCGTCGATCCGCAGCGCCAGAAGCCGAAGCCCCTCCCCGTCCAGCCGCAGCGCGGTGCCGCCTGCGCCAAAGCGGATGCGGGTCGTCACCCGCGTCGCCTCGGGCGCAAGGCGGAACGTCATGGCCACATGCTCCACCGAGTGGGAGAAGGGCGTGTAATCGGCAAGACGGACGGTTTCGGACATGAGCGGCTCCTTTGCCGCGACCCTACGCGTTCGCGCATCCGGCGCAAGTCGATCCCTGCGCGGCCACCGCCTTGATTCCCGCATCGCGCCGCCCTCTAATGCACGCCGGATTTGGAGGACAGCATGACACGAACCGATCGCCACGGACTGCAGGTGGACGCACGCCTCGCCGCCTTCATCGAGGGCCGCGCCCTGCCCGGCCTGCCGGTGACGCCCGACGCTTTCTGGCAGGGGCTGTCGGATGCGCTGCACGGCCTGTCGGCCGAGAATGCCGACCTGCTGGCGAAACGCGACGCCCTTCAGGCGCGGATCGACGCATGGCACCGCGATGGCCGCGGCGGCGATTACGCCGCTTTTTTGAAAGAGATCGGATATCTGGCCGATGAAGGCCCGAGCTTTGCGATCCAGACGCAGGATGTTGATGACGAGATCGCGGTTCAGCCCGGCCCGCAGCTCGTCGTGCCGGTGATGAACGCGCGCTATGCGCTGAACGCGGCCAATGCGCGCTGGGGTTCGCTCTACGATGCGCTCTATGGCACGGATGCGCTGGGTTCGACCCCGCCCGCCGGCGGGTTCGATGCCGCGCGCGGCGCCGAGGTCGTGGCATGGGGCCGCGCCTTCCTCGATCGCGCCGCACCGCTGGCCGAAGGGTCGTGGGCCGATGTGGCCGAGATGCGCATCATCGACGGGCAGTTGCAGCTGCACCTGATCGACGGCACGCCCCGCCACGGCCATGACGCCGGTCTGCGCGATCCGGGCCAATGCGTCGGCTGGTCGGGCGCGGCCGATGATCCTTCGGCCATCGTCCTGCGCAACAACCATCTGCACATCCTCATCGACATCGACGGCGCCCACCCCATCGGCAGCACCGACCGGGCGCTCATCGCCGACATCCGGCTGGAATCGGCGCTATCGGCCATCATGGATTGCGAGGATTCGGTCGCCGCCGTCGATGCCGAGGACAAGGTTCTGGCCTATGAGAACTGGCTGGGCCTGATGACGGGCGATCTGGAGGAGTCGTTCGAAAAGAACGGCCGCCGCGTCACGCGCCGCCTGAACCCCGATCTGACCTTCACCGCTCCGGCCGGGGCGGAGCTGGTGCTCAAGGGCCGCGCCCTGATGCTGGTGCGCAATGTGGGCCATCTGATGACCACGCCCGCCATCCTCGACCGTGCGGGGCACGAGGTGCCAGAGGGTATCCTCGATGCTTTCGTGACGACGCTTTGCGCGATGCATGACCGCCCGCGGCGTGCCAATTCGCGCACCGGCGCGATCTATGTCGTGAAACCCAAGATGCACGGCCCCGAAGAGGTCGCCTTTGCGGACCGCCTGTTCGACGCCGTGGAACGGGCGCTGGGCCTACCGCAGCACACGGTGAAGCTCGGCATCATGGACGAAGAGCGGCGCACCTCGGTCAACCTTGCCGAATGCATCCGCGCCGCGCAGCACCGCGTGGCCTTCATCAACACAGGCTTCCTCGACCGGACGGGGGATGAGATCCACACCTCGATGGAAGCCGGGCCGATGGTCCGCAAGGGAGATATGAAGACCCAGCCGTGGATCACCTCCTACGAAAAGCGGAACGTGGAGATCGGTCTGGCCTGCGGGCTGAAGGGGCGCGCGCAGATCGGCAAGGGCATGTGGGCCGCGCCCGATCGCATGGCCGAGATGCTGGAGGCCAAGATCGCCCATCCCATGGCCGGGGCAAGCTGCGCATGGGTCCCCTCGCCCACGGCGGCGACGCTGCACGCGACGCACTACCATCAGGTCGACGTCCATGCCCGTCAGGAAGAGATCGCCGCCGCCGGTCCGCAAGGCACGCTGGGTGATCTGCTGACCATCCCGCTTGCCAAGGACCCGTCATGGTCCGACGCCGAAATCCGCGACGAGGTGGAGAACAATGCCCAAGGCATCCTTGGCTATGTCGTGCGCTGGATCGATCAGGGGGTGGGCTGCTCCAAGGTGCCGGACATCCACGATGTCGGCCTGATGGAGGATCGGGCGACGTGCCGCATCTCTTCGCAGGCGCTGGCGAACTGGCTGCATCACGGCATCATCGACGAGGCCACGGTCATGGCCGCGCTGCAAAAGATGGCCGCCGTGGTGGACCGCCAGAATGCGGGCGATCCGGCCTATCGCCCCATGGCGCCCGGATTCGACGGCCCGGCCTTTGCCGCGGCCTGCGATCTGGTGCTGCGCGGACGCGAGCAGCCCTCCGGCTATACCGAGCCGGTGCTGCACGCCCGCCGCCTTCAGGCCAAGGCTCAGGCAGCGTCGACCGCCAGCGCGTGAATGCGCGTCATGATCGGGCCCAGCGCCTGATGGATCGCGCGGTGACGCGCGATCCGGCCCATCCCGGCCAGAGCCGGCGCGCGGATCACCACGCGGAAATGGCTCTCCCCCCCTTCGCGGAAGCCGGAATGCCCGCGATGCATCTCGCTCTCATCCTCCACCTCCAAGACTGTGGGCGTGAATGCGGCGGTCAACCGCTCGTGGATCTCGTCGACTGTACGCATCGTGATGGGGACCCCCTTCTCCTCGGCGCTCAGATGTTTAAACTCCGGCGTCCGACTCGGAAAGGCCCTGACCATGACCAAATCCCCCTTCGACTTCGATATTCGCGTCTCGACGGACAAGAAGCGCCGGAAGACAGGGCGGCGGGGCATGTCCGGGGCGCAGGAAACCTCCACGCGCGAATGTCAGGCACCGGGCTGCACCGAGCAGGGGCTCTATCGCGCGCCCCGCTCTCCCGATCACCTTGATGAATTCGTGTGGTTCTGCAAGGAGCATGTCCGGGAATACAACCTGAAGTGGAACTTCTTCCAAGGCAAGACCGAGGAGGATTTCCAGGAATTCCTCGACAAGGACCGCGTCTGGGGCCGTCAGACGAAGCGCGCCGACGAGGGGCATGTCTGGTCCCGCCTTGGCGTGAACGACCCGATGGAGATCTTGGGCGAAAAGGCCACGCAGAACCCCGGCCGCCCCACCGCGGCCACCGCCACGCGCAAACTGCCCCCGACCGAGCGCAAGGCGCTGGAGATCCTCGATGCGCGCGACACATGGACCCGGATCGAGATCCGCAAGCAGTACAAGAGCCTCGTGAAGGATCTGCATCCCGACATGAACGGCGGCAACCGCGCCGACGAGGAGCGCCTTCAGGAAGTCGTCTGGGCGTGGGATCAGATCAAGGACAGCCGCTATTTCCGCGACTGAGGGCGGCGGCATGCGCCTCCGGCTCGTGCAGACGTGACATGATGTGCGCCCGAAGGCGGGAGGGTTTCGCGCCTTCCGGCCTTGCACCGCGCATATGAATGTTACATCAAACACCGAGCCATCAGAGGAACGAGATATGCTGGACATGCCCGCGAAACCCACCGAGGAAATCTCTGTCCGTGAGGTTTTCGGGATCGACACCGACATGAAGGTGAAGGCGTTCGCCGAGCGCAGCGACCGCGTCCCCGAGGAAGACCCGACCTACAAGTTCGACCCGGACACGACGCTCGCGATCCTTGCGGGCTTTGCCTACAACCGCCGCGTGATGATCCAAGGCTATCACGGCACGGGGAAATCCACCCATATCGAACAGGTCGCCAGCCGCCTGAACTGGCCGTCGGTGCGGGTGAACCTCGACAGCCACGTCTCGCGGATCGACCTGATCGGCAAGGATGCCATCAAGCTGGTGGACGGCAAGCAGGTCACGGCCTTTCAGGAGGGGATCCTGCCTTGGGCCCTGCGCAACCCCTGCGCGATCGTCTTCGACGAATACGACGCCGGCCGCGCGGATGTGATGTTCGTCATCCAGCGCGTGCTGGAAGCGAACGGCAAGCTGACGCTGCTGGACCAGAACGAGGTCATCACCCCCCACCCGTCCTTCCGCCTGTTCGCCACGTCCAACACGGTCGGCCTTGGGGATACGACGGGCCTCTATCACGGCACGCAGCAGATCAACCAAGGCCAGATGGACCGCTGGAGCCTCGTTGCGACGCTGAACTACCTGCGCCACGACGCCGAGGTGAACATCGTCCTGTCCAAGGCGCCCCATTACAACAACGAAAAAGGGCGCAAGCAGATCAGCCAGATGGTGACCACCGCCGATATGACGCGGACCGCCTTCATGAATGGCGATCTGTCCACGGTGATGTCGCCGCGCACGGTGATCGCATGGGCGCAGAACGCCGAAATCTTCCGCGACATCGGCTATGCCTTCCGCCTGACCTTCCTGAACAAGTGCGATGAGCTGGAACGCCAGACGGTGGCCGAGTTCTATCAGCGCTGCTTTGGCGAGGAACTGCCCGAAAGCGCCGCATCCACGGCGATGAGATAAGCCCGGGGAGGGCCGCATGAGCAAGCTGCCGGAAAATCCCGCCGATCCGTTCAAGAAAGCCCTGGCCGAGGCCACCAAGACGATGGCCCGCGACCGGGAACTGACGGTCAGTTATTCCGTCGATCCGCCGGGGCAGACGCGCGATGGGATGCGCCTGCCGCAGGTGACGCGGCGCATGACGCGCGACGAGGTGCTGCTGGCGCGCGGCACGGCGGATGCCTTCGCCCTGCGCCACCGCTATCACGATGAGGGCGTGGCGAGCCGTTACGCCCCCTCCGGCCCCCTCGCGCGCGACATCTTCGACGCGATGGAGACCGCGCGCTGCGAGGCGATGGGCGCGCGCGACATGCCCGGCACCGCGACCAATATCGACGCCAAGATCGCGCATGAGGCCGACCGCAAGGGATACGGCCAGATCAAGCGGGCGGAAGATGCGCCGCTGGCGCTCGCCGCGGGCTATCTGGTGCGGCATATGGCGACGGGGCGCGATCTGCCCGCCGCGGCCGCGAATGTGATGAACCTCTGGCGCGACCGCATGACGCTGGGCGATCTGGAGGGGACGCTGGACGATCAGGCCGCCTTTGCGCGGATGGCCCGGCAGGTGATCTCCGATCTCGGCTATGGTGATCAGCTTGGCGAAGACCCGGACGCCGACGATGCCACCGACGACGCCGCCGATGAGGCGGAGCTGGACGACGATCAGCCCGACAGCAACGCCGATCAGGAAGGCGCCGACGACGAACCCGACGCCTCGCCCGAGCAGAGCCAAGAGCAGCAGCAGGACGCGGCGCAGGCGCAGGTCTCGATGGACGAGTCCGACCCGCAGCAGGAGGGCGAGGAAGCCGAGGCCCCCGAAGGCGAAGCCCCGAACGAGCCCCCGCCCCCGCCGGTCCATTCCGACGCCGATCCGAACTATGCCGCCTTCACCACCCGTTTCGACGAGGAGATCCGCGCCGAGGATCTGGCCGAACCGGCAGAGTTGGAGCGTCTGCGCGCCTATCTCGACCAGCAACTGGAGCCGCTGAAGGGCGCCGTCAGCCGTCTGGCGAACAAGCTGCAACGCCGGCTTCAGGCCCAGCAGTCCCGCGCGTGGGAGTTCGATCTGGAGGAAGGCATCCTCGATGCGGGCCGTCTTGCCCGCGTGGTCGCCAACCCGACGACGCCGCTGTCCTTCAAGATCGAGCATGACACCGAGTTCCGGGATACCTGCGTGACGTTGCTCTTGGACAATTCCGGCTCCATGCGCGGGCGGCCCATCTCCATCGCGGCGATCTGCGCCGACGTTCTGGCCCGCACGCTCGAACGTTGTCAGGTCAAGGTGGAGATCCTCGGCTTCACCACCCGGGCCTGGAAGGGCGGCCAATCGCGCGAATCCTGGCTGGCAGAGGGGCGCAAGCCGCAGCCCGGTCGCCTGAACGATCTGCGTCATATCATCTACAAGGGGGGCGACACGCCGTGGCGGCGCGCACGCCCGAACCTTGGCCTGATGATGAAAGAGGGCCTTCTGAAGGAAAACATCGACGGCGAGGCGCTGGAATGGGCGCATCGCCGCCTGACCGCCCGCGCCGAGACGCGGAAGATCCTGATGGTCATCTCCGACGGGGCGCCGGTGGATGACAGCACCCTGTCGGTGAACCCGGCAAACTATCTCGAAAAGCACCTGCGCGATGTGATCGCCATGGTGGAGCGCCGCCGCGCCTGCGAGTTGATCGCGATCGGCATCGGCCATGACGTGACGCGGTATTACGAACGCGCTGTCACGATCACCGATGTCGAACAGCTGGCCGGGGCGATGACCGAACAGCTTGCCTCGCTGTTCGATTCCGATCCGCGCAAACGCGCCCGCGTCCTCGGTATGAAGAAAGTTGGATGATGCTGCAGACCTTTACCTCCACCGCCCGTCCCGAACAGGGCCCGCCGCGCCTTGCCGCCCTGCGCGCGCAGATGCGCCATATGGGCCTTGCCGGCTACATCGTGCCCCGTTCGGACGTGCATCAGGGTGAATATGTCGCGGCGCGGGACGAACGTCTGTCGTGGCTGACGGGGTTCACCGGCTCGGCCGGGTTCTGCATCGTGCTGCAAGACAAGGCGGGCGTGTTCATCGACGGCCGCTACCGCACGCAGGTGAAGAACCAAGTCGCGGCAGAATTCACGCCCGTGCCGTGGCCCGATGTGAAGCCCGGCCCGTGGATCCTCGAGCATACGCATGGCGAGATCGGCTTCGATCCGTGGCTGCACACGCAGGACGAAATCTCGCAGCTGCGCGATGCGGGCGTCACCCTGCGCGCGGTGGAAAACCTCGTCGATATGATCTGGGACGATCAGCCTGCCCCGCCCAAGGGCCGGGCCTTCCTGCATCCCGACGCCTTGGCGGGCCAGACCTCGGCCGAAAAGCGGCAGATGGTGGCCAAGGGGCTGAAGGGCAAAGCCGTCATCCTGACCCTGCCCGACAGCATCTGCTGGCTGCTGAACGTTCGCGGTTCGGACATTCCGCGCGTGCCGCTGCTGCATGCCTTCGCCATCCTGCACGACGATGCGCGGCTGGATCTGTTCGCCGATCCCGCGAAGATCCCAGAGGATGTGCTCGACCATCTCGGCCCGCAGGTTTCGCTGCATCCGAACACGGTATTTGCCGATATGCTCCGCCGCCTGCGCGGCCCGGTGCAGCTCGATCCCGCCAGCGCCCCGGTCGCCTTGCGCCTCGCGCTCGAAGAGGAAGGGACCAAGATCCTCGGCATCGAGGATCCGTGCCGCCTGCCCAAGGCCTGCAAGACCCCGGCCGAGATCGAGGGCATGCGTCAGGCGCATCTGCGCGACGGCGCGGCGGTGGTGGAGTTCCTTGCATGGCTCGACGCCCGCGCCCCCGAAGGGCAGTTGACCGAAATCGCCGTGGTGAAGGCGCTGGAAGCGTTCCGCCGGGCCGATGACTCGCTGCACGATCTGAGCTTCGACACGATCTGCGGCGCCGGTCCGAACGGCGCGATGATGCATTACCGCGTGACCGAAGACACCGACCGCCCCGTGCGCATGGACGAACTGCTGCTGGTGGATTCGGGCGGGCAATATCCCGACGGCACCACCGACATCACCCGCACCATGGCCGTCGGCGATCCGGGAGAGCTGGCGCGCGAGTGCTACACCCGCGTGTTGCAGGGGCTGATCAACTTGTCGCGGGTGCGCTGGCCCAAGGGCCTTGCCGGGCGCGACCTCGATCCCATTGCGCGGTTCCCCCTCTGGGTGGATGGGCGCGATTTCAACCACGGCACCGGCCACGGCGTGGGCGCGTTCCTGTCGGTCCACGAAGGGCCGCAGCGGATCAATTCCATCTCCACCGTGCCGCTGGAACCGGGGATGATCCTGTCGAACGAGCCGGGCTATTACCGCGAAGGGGAGTTCGGGATCCGGCTGGAGAACCTGATCGTGGTCGAACCCGCGCCGCAGGGCCCGGACGATCGCGAACAGCTGCGCTTCGAGACGATCACCTTCGCCCCCTTCGACCGCCGCCTGATCGACGTGACGCGCCTGTCGCAGGACGAACGCGATTGGCTGAACGCCTATCACGCCCAAGTGGCCGAAAAGCTGTCGGATCGCCTGTCGGCCCCGGCGCTGGAATGGCTGCGCCTCGCGACTGCACCGCTTTAGGGGTGACAGGGGGTGCATCGCCTGTATGATGCACCCCAAGCAAGCAATGGAGATGGCGATGGCCGATGATATCCGTGTCCGCAAGGTGACCGGTCGCTGGGTCGTGCGCAGCGATGGCGCCGTTCTTGCCGAAACTTCCGCCGCGCTGGAACTGGAGGAAGGCAGCCACGCTCCGGTGATCTTCTTCCCGCGTCAGGACGTTGCGATGGCCTTCCTCGATGCCGAGGGGACGGAGACGCGCAGTCTGGGCAAGGCGACGCGGTTCGCGCTCGTCGATGCTTCGGCGACCACGCGCGATGTCGCGTGGAGCGTCGATGCCCCGCCCGGCCCGGCCGCCCGTCTGGCCGGGCATATCGCCTTCGACGCCGAAAAGGTAACGGTGGAGCGGCTCTAGCCCGCTGCCGCCGCCACCTCGCGGATGCGCGTGATCATCGCGCGCACCCCGTTCGAACGCTGCGCCGACAGGTGCCGATCAAGGCCCAGACGGCCGAGTTCCGCCGCCGCGTCCACCTTCCCCACCTCTGCCACCGGCAGCCCGGAATAAAGCGCGTGCAGCACCGCGATCAGGCCGCGCACGATCATGGCATCGCTGTCGCCTTCGAAGTCGAAATGACCGGCCTCGATCCGCGGGTGAATCCACACCTGACTGGCGCATCCCTCGACCTTGGTCGCCGGGGCCTTCAGCGCGTCGGGCATCGGCGGCATGGCCTTTCCAAGCTCGATGACGTGGCGGTAGCGTTCCTCCCAGTCCTCGAGGAAGTCGAAGGTTTCGGCAATGTCTTCGAAGGCCTGCGTCGCCATGTCCAATCTCCATCCGGTGCGAGCCAGAGGTATGCGCTCGACCGGCGAAGGTCCAGTGCGGCTTCCCAAAGGGCCCCCGATAAGCTAGCACTTCGGGCATCTGACGGAGGAGGACGCGATGACCCGTTGCCTGTTTGCCATCCTGATCGCCAGCACGGCGCTTGTCGGCTGCTCGCGGCTGAACCCGGCCACATGGTCCGGCGGCAGCAGCGCCCCGGCGCCCGTGGACACCCCCGCCCCCAAGGTCGATGAGCGTCCGCTGATCGCGCAGGTGACGGAACTGGAGGTCGATCGCACCGGTGGCGGCGCGATCATCCGGGCGACGGGCCTCGCGCCGACCCAAGGGTGGTACGACGCCGCGCTCGTCCCGGTCGAGACCACGGACGGCACGCTTCGCTTCGCGTTCCGCGCCGCCCCCCCGGCGTCGGAGCAGCCCGTCGGGCCCGCCGCCACGCGGGAAATCGTGGTCGCCACCGCCGTGGATGCGGCCACGCTGTCCCGCGCGGGCCGCATCACGGTGCAAGGCGCGACGAACGCCCTCAGCCGGTAAGGGCGACGACACGCACCGCGTTGCCCTTGGCCGACAGGGCGATCTCGCCCCGGCACAGGCGCAGCGCGTCGTTCCCGAACGCCTCCAGCCGCCAGCCCTTCAGCGCGGGCATGTCGCGCTCGCCCGCCGCTAGCGCATCGAGCTCGGCCGAAGAGGCGATCAGCTTGGCCGCAACGCCCAAGTCTTCGGACTTGGCCTTCAGCAGCACGCGCAGCAGATCGGCCAAGGCCGGGTTCACCTGAAGCTGCTCCTTCGAGGAATCGGGCTTCGGCATCGCCTCGGGCTTCATCTCCTGCCCGGCCTTCACGGCCGCAAGGATACCGTCCGCAATCTCGCCACGCCGCGCCTCGCGCAGCAGAAGGCGCGAGCGCCCCAGATCCTCGACCGAGGCCGGTTTGGTGGAGGCCAGTTCCAACAGCGCATCGTCCTTCATCACCCGCGACCGGGGAACGTTGTGCGACTGCGCATAGGCCTCGCGGAACCGCGCAAGCTCCTTCACCACGGCAAGGAAGCGGGCCGAGGTGGTCCGCGTCTTGATCCGCTGCCACGCATCGTCGGGATGCACGGTATAGGTGGCCGGATCGCTCAGGATCGCCAGTTCCTCGGCGACCCAGCGTTCACGACCCGATTTCGCGATCTGCGCCGAGAGCGATTCGTAGATCACCCGCAGATGCGTCACATCCGCCAGTGCATAGGTCTTTTGCGCCTCCGACAGCGGGCGGCGCGACCAGTCGGTGAACCGCGAGGTCTTGTCGAGGTTCTCCCGCGCGATCTTGCGCACCAGCGTCTCGTAGCCGACCTGCTCGCCGAAGCCGCAGACCATCGCCGCCACCTGCGTGTCGAACAGGGGTTTGGGGATCACGCCGCCTTCGACGAAGAAGATCTCCAGATCCTGACGCGCGGCGTGGAACACCTTCACCGTCCGCTCCCAACGAAACAGATCGTAGAGCGGAGCAAGCTCCAGATCGTCGCTTGCGATGGGGTCGATCAGCACGGCCTCCCCATCGCCCGGAAGGGCCATCTGAATCAGGCAGAGCTTGGACCAGTACGTCCGCTCTCGCAGGAATTCAGTATCGAGGGTGACATAGGGTTCGGCCTTGGCGGCTTCGCAGAATGCGGCCAACTCGGCGGTGGTGGTGATCGTACGCATGGAATGTCCTTCGCCGGTTCGTCCGGCTGATTTCGTCATACCGCCCTCCGGCCCCGAGGAAAAGCGCCTTAGGCCAGCCGCAGAAGCTGCGCCCGCGCGCGGGGAATCCGCTCCAGTTCCACCCCCGTGAAGACGTGCATCGTGTCCATGTGATTGTCCAGAACCGCATGATCGGACACCCACCCCCCCATCAGAAGGTAGGAACGCAGCAGCGGCGGCATCCGGCGCAGCGCGTTCTGCATGTCGATGCTGTGATCCTGAAGCAGCGCGGCATAGGGAAACACCTGCGCCGCCTTCACGCCCGGCCGCCACGATACGGGCGCCTGATGCGCCTGCCGCAACAGCGCGAAGGCATCCTGATAGGGGTCCGGCTGCGTACCTTGGAACGAAGAGCAGCCAAAGACCAGCCGCGCCCCCCATGCGGTGATATAGCCCGCAAGCGCCCGCCACGCCGCCCGCACGATCGTCGCCTGATGGCGTTCGGGATGCAGGCAGAAGCGCCCCACCTCGATCATCGGGCCGTCGAAGCGGCGCAGCGCGCTCAGATCGTAATGCTGCGCGGCATAGCTCTGCTCCACCTCCTCGGGCATGAGGCGCAGAAAGCGGTAGCACGCCACGAGGTCGCCCCCCTCCTCCACCAGCACATGGGTGCAGACGGGATCGAAGGCGTCCCGGTCGGGGGCCGTCAGCCCGAAGGCCTGCGTCCGAAGCGCCTGCGCCCGGGCCATATCCCCGGCGCTGACGGCCTCCCGCACGCTGTAGCGTCCCACGCTCATCGACGGCTCCCTAGCGAAATTGCGCTGCTCCCCCTACATATCGACCGTGGACAGGACGCGGGCAAGCCGTTCGCTGTCCTGCGGAAAGAGGAGACCGCCATGGTTGAAAAAGTCATCAAATCCGATGCCGACTGGCGCGAACAACTGACAGACGAGCAGTTCCGCGTCACACGGCAGCACGGGACCGAGCGCCCCGGAAGCCATGAGGATCTGCCCCGCGATCCCGGCACCTTCACCTGCATCTGCTGCGGTGCCCCCCTGTTCGAGCAGGACACCAAGTTCGAGAGCCATTGCGGCTGGCCGGCCTTCTATGCGCCCGCCGACAAGGATATGGTGGGGATGAGCCGCGACAATTCCCTTGGGATGCAGCGGATCGAAGTGCACTGCAACCGCTGCGACGCCCATCTGGGGCATGTCTTCCCGGACGGCCCGCAGCCGACGGGGCTGCGGTACTGCATCAACGGGGTCGCGCTGGCGTTCCAGCCGAAGGATTAATCGACCACATCCTCGGCGCGCAGGCGGCCGACCGAACCGAACAGCTGGCGCAGGAAGCTGCTGCCGTCCACGCCCGAGGTCGTCACACGGCGCGACAGCGGGACGACGCGGCCCTGCTCCAGCCCGAACCGCTCGACGTTCGACACACGGTTCTGCGCATCGAAGCTGACGGCGACGACCTCGCGGTCGATCTCGCGGCGCAAGATGCCGAAGGTGCGGAAGCGGCTCTGGACATAGAACCACGCCCGATCGCTGACGAGGCCGGTCGCGGCGGGACGCCCGATCCGTTCCACCACCGTGTCGCGATTGTCGCCGATCTGAACCTGCGCAAGGTCCTGTTCCATGGGAACATAGCCGTGATTGCGATAGATCGGGCCGCAGGAGACGACGGATCCGAGGGCCAGTACGACGACCGCGCTTCGCAGCGCCATCGTCATCTTTCGTCCTGAGCGAGCCATGCGAACCCCTTGCCTTGCGGGCCAAGGGCCCATATCGAGCCTTGGCTTAACAGAAGGGCGCGCCCCTGTTCAAGAAAGGAAGCGCACGGATGACAGATCAACCGCTTAGCCAGACCTATCGCGTCGCCAGTTTGCCGACGCGCAAACCCCAACGTTTCACGCTGACCCCGACCAAGGCGCAGCGCGCCGCCCTTGCGGCCGATCTCGGGATCACGCAGGTCCACGAGATGTCCTTCGCCGGAGAGATCCGGGCCGAAGGGCGTTCCGATTTCGTGCTGACGGGCAAGCTGACCGCCGTGGTCGAGCAACCCTGCGTCGTCTCGCTGGAGCCGGTGATCACGCCGATCGCCGCCGATGCGCGCCGCCGCTACAGCGCGAACTACGTCGAACCGGAGGCCGATGAGGTCGAAACCCCGGACGACGACGCTCTGGAACCCCTGCCCGCCGAGATCGACATCGCCATCGTCGCGGTGGAGGAACTGGCCCTGAACCTTCCGGCCTATCCGCGCCGGGATGGGGCGCAACTGGGCGAGGCGGTGTTCACCGCTCCGGGCGAGGCACCGCTGAAAGATAACGATCTTCGGCCCTTTGCCGGTCTTCAAGCCTTGAAAGACAAGCTGAACGGTGGCAATTAGGGCCACGATGAAAGGGGCTTGCGTAGCGGGAAAATGCCGCTATGTTCCGCGCCTCATTGAACATGCGGATCGGGCTCCGACGGATCGGGGAATTACCGCATCCGAGGTAAATCACGGGGGCACGTTCCCTCAATCAAACTGAGGTCGAGATAATGGCTGTCCCGCAGAACCGCGTTACGAAATCCCGCCGCAACATGCGCCGCTCGCATGATGCTCTGGTCGCCGGCAACCCGGCAGAATGCCCGAACTGCGGCGAACTGAAGCGCCCGCACCACGTTTGCGGCGCTTGCGGCCACTACGACTCGCGTGAAGTCGTTGCGACCGCGACCGAGGTCGATTTGGACGACGACGCGGCGTAATCCGCCGGGTCCCGCAGTCCATGTCGTCCGCACCGAAACTCCAGACGGCTGGCGATACGACCAGAATCGTCATTTCGGTCGACGCCATGGGCGGGGACCGTGGGCCGGCCGCTGTCGTGGCCGGTCTGGTGGCTTCGGCCAGCAAGAACGCGGAAATCGCGTTCATTCTTCACGGTGACGAAGACGAACTCGGTCCGCTGGTCTCGCGTCAGGCCAGTCTGGCCGGTCGGTGCGAGGTTCGCCACGCCCCCCGCATCGTCACGATGAACGACAAGCCCAGCCAAGTGATGCGCAACGGCCAAGGCACGTCGATGTGGTCCACCATCGAATCGGTGAAGAATGGCGAGGCGGCCGTGGCCGTGTCGTGCGGCAATACCGGCGCGTTGATGGCCGTGTCGATGCTGCGCTTGCGCAAGCTGCCCGGCATCAACCGTCCGGCGATCGCGGGGCTTTGGCCGTCGCGCAATCCGGCGGGCTTCAACGTCATCCTCGATATCGGGGCGGACGTTCGGGCCGATGCCGAAGATCTTTTGCAATACGGCATCATGGGCGTGTCCTATGCCCGCAACGGCATGAACATCGCCCGCCCCCGCGTCGGTCTGCTGAATGTCGGCACCGAAGAGCATAAGGGCCGCGCGGGCATGAAGGATGCTTTCGACCTGATGGCCGCGCATGCCGAATCGGGGCAATACGAATTCGTCGGTTTCGTCGAGGGCGGCGATATTCCGAGCGATCGGTGCGATGTGATCGTCACCGACGGCTTCACCGGCAACGTCGCCATCAAGACGGGCGAAGGCACGGCCAAGATCATCGCCGATTTCCTGCGCGATGCGTTTCAGGCGACCTTCCTGTCGAAGATGGCCGCCCTGCTGGCCCTCGCCTCGCTGAAACGGCTGCAAAAGCGCATCGACCCGCGCCGCGTGAACGGCGGCGTGTTCCTTGGGCTGAACGGCACCGTGGTGAAATCCCATGGCTCGGCCGATGCGACGGGTGTCTCTTCGGCGATCAAGCTGGCCTTCCAGCTGGCGAAAACAGGATTCAACGATCGACTGGCCGCCCGCGTTGCCAACGCCGCGGCAGGACGCCAGACGATGGATATGACCAAGGACGGGACATCGGGATGACAATACGCGCCGCGGTCAAAGGCATCGGGCATTACCTGCCCGAACGCGTGATGGAGAACGAAGAGTTCACCAAGAGGATCGACACCTCGGACGAGTGGATTCGCACGCGCACGGGCATCGAACGCCGGCATATCGTGGCCGAAGGGCAGACGACCGCCGATATTGGTGCGCGCGCGGCGCGGGCTGCGCTGGCCGATGCGGGCATGACGATCGACGACATCGACGCGATCATCGTCGCCACCTCCACCCCCGATTTCACCTTCCCCTCGGCCGCGACGATGATGCAGGCCGAACTCGGGATGCAGCGCGGGTTCGCCTTCGATGTGCAAGCCGTTTGCGCGGGCTTCGTCTACGCGCTCACCAATGCCGACGGGCTGATCCGGACGGGTCAGGCCAACCGCGTGCTCGTGATCGGGGCGGAGACGTTCTCGCGGCTGATGGACTGGGACGACCGGTCGACCTCGGTCCTGTTCGGTGATGGTGCGGGCGCGGTGGTTCTGGCCGCCGAAGACGGCGATCGCGGGATCCTGGGCGCCGATCTGAACAGCGACGGGCGTTACCGCGATCTTCTCTATGCCGATGGCGGCACCTCCACCGGCAGCATCGGCGTTCTGCGCATGCAGGGGCGCGAAGTGTTCCGCCATGCGGTCGAAAAGCTCGCAACCACGGCCCATACCGCCTTGGGGCGTGCGGGCCTTACCGCGGCCGATGTCGATTGGATCGTGCCGCATCAGGCCAACCTGCGCATCATCAGCGCCACGGCCGCCAAGATGGGCCTGCCGATGGAGAAGGTCGTCGTGACCGTTCAGGACCACGGCAATACCTCGGCTGCGTCCATCCCGCTGGCTTTGTCGGTCGGCAAACAGCGCGGGCAGATCAAGCCGGGGGATGTCGTGGTGACCGAAGCCATCGGCGGTGGTCTTGCATGGGGCGCAGTCGTTATCCGTCTGTAAGGCGGTCAGTTGACTTGTGGGGGGTTCCGCCCCATCCTTTCGCAAACAGGAAGGGTTCCGGACATGTGCGCGAAAACGCTGACGAGAATGGATCTTAGCGAGGCTGTCTATCGCGAGGTGGGCCTGTCGCGCAATGAATCGTCCCAGCTTGTCGAAAGCGTCCTTCAGCACGTCTCCGACGCCCTCGCCTCGGGGGAATCGGTGAAGATCTCCAGCTTCGGGACCTTCTCGATCCGCGACAAGTCCGCGCGCGTGGGCCGCAACCCGAAAACGGGCGACGAGGTGCCCATCAGCCCCCGGCGCGTGTTGACCTTCCGCCCGTCGCACCTGATGAAGGACCGCGTCCTAGCGGGCACGAAAAAGTAAGACGAGGTTTTGATGGAGAAATCGGCCGAGGCGTTTCGCACCATCAGCGAAGTGGCCGACATCCTCCAGACACCGGCCCATGTGCTGCGTTTCTGGGAGAGCCGGTTCCCGCAGATCAAACCCGTCAAGCGCGCCGGTGGACGGCGCTATTACCGCCCCTCGGACATCGCCCTTCTGTCCGGCATCCGTCATCTGCTGCACGAACAGGGGATGACGATCCGAGGGGTTCAGAAAATCCTGCGCGAGCAGGGTGTACGTCACGTCACGGAGATCAGCAGCGTGGAGGAAGCCGGCTTTGTCGAGGTGGAGGTCGAGGATGTCCCTCAGACCGCCGAGGTTCACGCATTTCCGCAGAAGGCGGATCGCGCCCCCGCCGCCGAGATCGATCCCCGGTTGGTCGGATGGGAATTCACCCCCTCCGAAGATGGCGACGATTTCTTTGCCCAGAGCGCCGAGACCCCGCTTCTGGGTGACGAGGCGCCGCCTTCGCCCCTCAGCACCTCCGACACGCTGCTGGCGCGTGAGCGCGCCGAGCGGCTTCGCGAACAGGATCCTCCCATGCCCGACACCCTGCCCGCCCGTGCGCCGCTGATCCTGCGGCTGCTGGCGCTGGACCCGGACCGTGCGCGGCTGGCCGATGTGGCCCCGGTCCATGCACGCCTGAACGCGCTTCGGGCGCGCCTTCAGGACGAAGATCGTTAATTTGCAGCAGCATACGTTTTCCGGCTTGTGCCTGCCGTAAATCTGGGTATGTATCCGCCCTGTGTCGGGCCGTGGCGCAGCCTGGTTAGCGCGTCCGTCTGGGGGGCGGAAGGCCGCGAGTTCGAATCTCGCCGGCCCGACCACGACAGAAAGCCGTCCGTTCCGCGGGCGGCTTTCGTCATTGAAAAGGGTGAGCAATGATCGGCGTCCTTCCCTCGCAGAGCCTCCGCTCCATGATCGACGCAGGTGCGATCACGGCGACCCCCGCGATTCTGCCTGAACAGGTACAGCCCGCCAGCCTCGATCTGCGTCTTGGCACCCACGCCTACCGCGTCCGGGCCAGCTTCCTTGCCGGTCATGGCCGCAGCGTCAGCGACCGCATCGCCGAGTTCGAGATGCACCGCATCGACCTGACCGACGGCGCGGTGCTGGAAAAGGGCTGCGTCTATGTGATTCCCCTGATGGAGCGGCTGCGCCTGCCCGATGGCGTCAGCGGCATCGCCAATGCCAAAAGCTCCACCGGGCGGCTGGATCTGTTGACGCGCACCATCACCGATGGCGGGGTGGAGTTCGACCGCATCGCCCCCGGCTATGACGGACCGCTTTTCGCCGAGGTCTGCCCCCGCAGCTTTTCGGTCCTCGTCCGGCCGGGGATGCGCCTGAACCAGCTGCGCCTCCGCTCGGGCCAAGCCGTGCTGACGGATGAGGAGTTGAGCCGCCTGAACGCCCAGACACCGCTGGTGGACGGGCCGGCGGTGATCTCGTCGGGCCTTGGGTTTTCGGTGGATCTCCGGCTCGATACGCGGGTGGGCTTTCGCGCCAAACCCCATGCGGGCGTGGTCGATCTGGCGCGCATCGGTCATTATCCCGCCGCCGATTTCTGGGAGGATATCCACGCCACCGATGGCCGCATCATCCTCGATCCCGGCGCATTCTACATTCTCGTCAGCCGCGAGGCGGTGACGATCCCCCCGGACCATGCCGCCGAAATGGCGCCCTATCTTGCCATGGTGGGGGAGTTTCGCGTGCATTACGCCGGTTTCTTCGATCCGGGTTTCGGCCACGGCACCGGGGCCGGCTCGCGCGGCGTGCTGGAAGTGCGCTGCCACGAGGCGCCCTTCGTGCTCGAACATGGTCAGATCGTCGGCCGGCTCGTCTATGAGCGCATGGCCGAAGTACCGGACCTTCTTTACGGTGCCGGCATCGCGTCGAACTATCAGGGCCAGGGGCTAAAACTGGCCAAGCATTTTCGTTAGCGCATACGCCGCGTGATGCGTGCGATCTTTTGGGCGCGCTTGGCCATGCCGCGGGCGCTCTGGGCCTGCGCGCGCTCTTCAGCGGTCATGGTGGCCGGGTCCTTGCCGCGCCGTGCGGCATAGTCGATGCCCTTGGTCATGACCTTCATCATGAACATGCGCATGATCATGCGCTGCATTCCGCTCCAGTTCATCGTCACTCCTTGAACAGGTCTGCCTGTCCGGCTGGGGCCTCCTCGGCGTCGCGCTCGGGGGATGGTCGATTGTCCAGAAGGCCGGTTTCACGCAGTTCCTTGAGCCCCGGCAGATCGCGCGCGCTCTCCAATCCAAAATGGTCCAGAAAGAGGTCCGTGACAACAAAAGTTACCGGGCGGCCCGGTGTCATCCGGCGGCGGCCAAGGCGGACCCAGCCAAGCTCCATCAACTGATCGAGCGTTCCGCGGCTGACGGCGACGCCGCGGATCTCTTCGATCTCGGCCCGCGTGGCCGGTTGATGATAAGCGATGATGGCCAGCGTCTCGATGGCAGCGCGCGACAGGCGGCGATCTTCCTCCACCGTCTGCTGCATCAGGAAACCCAGATCGGGCGCCGTGCGAAAGGCCCAGCCCGCCCCGGCACGAACCAGCGTAACCCCCCGCCCCTCGTAGCGGCGGCGCAGCAGGCGCAGCACTTCGGCCGGATCGCAGCCCTCGGGCAGGCGCGCGGCCATCTCGGCCACCGTCAGCGGCTGGCGCGTGGCGAACAGCATCGCCTCCACCATGCGTTCCTGTTCGTCGATGCTGGGAATGGCCGGACTCATGCGCGCCTCCGAACTTGAAGCGGAGCAAAGGTCCCGTCTTGGCGCAGGTCGATCTCTCCGCGCTTGGCAAGCTCCAAGACGGCGGCGAAATGTGCGGCGGTGGCCGAACGGCGGCGCTGCGGCCGATCGCCCCACCCCTCGGGGAGCCAGCCGTCGAGATCGCGCCAGTCGCCGTCATAGCCCAAAACGCCGCGCATCCGGTCCAGCGCCGCCTCCATGGTGAAGATGTCGTGCCGGTCCATCACGAAGGGGCGGAATTCGTCCCGCGTGCGCAGCCGGGCATAGGCGCGCATCAGATCGATCAGGTTCGCGGAATACTGGACGTTCCGCGTGCGGGCGATCGCCTCCTCCATCCCGCGGGGGAAGACATCCTGCCCAAGGCGCGGGCGCGCCATCAGGCTGGCGGCAGCCTCGCGCATGGCCTGAAGACGCTCCAACTGCCAACTGAGATGCGCGGCCAGATCCTCGGCCGAGGGGCCTTCCTCCTCCGGGTCGGGGGGAAGCAGCAGGCGCGATTTCAGATAGGCCAGCCATGCCGCCATCACGAGGTAATCGGCCGCAAGCTCGATCCGCAGCGATTTCACCCGCTCCACGAAGGCAAGGTACTGTTCGGCGAGTTGCAGAACCGAGATGCGCCGCAGATCGACCTTTTGCGCGCGCGACAGGCTAAGCAGAAGATCGAGCGGGCCTTCGAACCCGTCGACATCGATGATCAGCGCCTCGGCGGACAGGCGTTCGGACACGTCCTGCGGCATCAGGCCCCCAGAAGCGCGGCCAGTTCCGCCTCCTGCGCGGCGATGTCGATGGGTTCGGGCGGGCGTCGGCAGGCCAGCGCAGCATTGGCGCGGCGCGCGGCGGCGGAGGTCAGACCGCCCACGGCTGCGGCCACCTCGATCCGGGCCTCCATCGGGCCGTTGCAATGCAGGACCACATCGCACCCGGCGGCGATCGCGGCGCGCGAACGCTCCCCCACCGGGCCGGACAGCGCACCCATTTCGATATCGTCGGTCATCAGCAGGCCGTCAAACCCGATCTGGGTACGGATCACATCGACGAGTATGGGTGAGCAAGTCGCCGGGCGATCGTCGAGCGCGGCGAAGACCACATGCGCCGTCATCGCCATCGGCAGATCGTTCAGCGCGCGAAAGGCCGCGAAATCGCTGCCATCCAGCTCTGCGATCGGAGCATCGACGCGGGGCAGATCGGCATGGCTGTCGCTGGTGGCGCGGCCATGGCCCGGCATATGCTTGACCACGGGCAGAACGCCTTGCGCCAGATGCGCCTCGGCCGCGATGCGCGCCAGACCGGCGACGGTATCGGGCGCCGTGCCATAGCAGCGGTTGCGCAGGAAGGGATGCGTCTCCTCCCCGGCCAGATCCGCCACCGGCGCGCAGTTCGCATCGATCCCGTGACGACGCAGTTCCTCGGCGATCAGGGTCGAGCGGATGGCCATCGCGCGCGCCGGATCAGCGGCGCGAGCCAGCATCTCTAGCGGCGGCAGATGGGCGCGCCAATGCGGCGGGCGCAGGCGCTGCACGCGCCCGCCCTCCTGATCGACGAGGATCGGCGCATCGCGGCCCACCGCCTCCCGTAACTCCGCCGTCAGGCGGCGCAGCTGGTCCGGCGTGTCCACGTTGCGCGCAAACAGGATGAAGCCGAAGGGATCGGCGTCGCGGAAGAAGGCCCGCTCCTCCCGCCCCAGTTCGAACCCATCGCAGCCGAAGATGGCGGCGCCGGTCGTCATCGCACGATGACGGGGATGCAGGCCGCATTCTCGGCCAGCAGCGCCGAGCAGAAGCGCCGTGCGTCCGGCTCCCCTTCGAAGCCCTGCGCCCGAAGGCGGAAGAAGGTGCGCCCGCCGCTGACGGTCTGCTGCACGACCAGCTTCTTGCCCGCCAAAAGGCTGCCGAACTTGCCCGAAAGGCGCGTCCATTCGCTGCGCGCCTGCTCCGGCGAATCGAATGCGCCAAGCTGTACGAGGCTTTCCCCCGATTTCAGCGCCGTCACCGACACCTCTTGCGTGGAGGATGCGGGCACCGGAACGGCCGTCGCGCGGGCCAGCGCGCCCGGACGGATCTGCGGGCGCGGCGAATGAGTTACGGCACCGGGGGGTGCGGGCGGGATATCCGGCTCGCGCACCAGTTCCTGAGGGATCAGCGTCGGATCGATCGCGGGCGGCGGCACGAACAGCTCCTGCACCGGATCGCCTTCGACGGTGGAGGCGCCGGTTTCCTCGCGGTCCTCGCGGACGGGCTGGCCGGAGGGTTCGGGCAGACGCTCGGGCATCACGACGGTGCCGACCACGCCCGAGGCTTCGGCCACGGCGGCCATCACTTCGGGCGGGGGCGCATCGCCCTCCAGCCCCGGACCATCGCCAAGGTCGAGTTCGGCCGCATTGGGCGCCAGCATGATCTCGCTCGGGATCGGACCGGAGGTGCCGGTCGCGGCGATGTCATTGACCAGAAGGCCCTGATTGTCGGCGATCTGACCGCCCGGATCATCCGGCGTCACGCGCATCGGGCCTTCCATCGCACGGATCACCGGAACGCCGCGCACATCGCGCACCGCCACGTTGTATCCCCACACGGCCAGCCCGATGACCATGGCAACGGAGCTGACGGCCCCGGCCAGATGAACGATCCGCTGCACACGCGCCGACCTCGGCGCATGATAATCCACCGAATCGAATTCGTCGAAATCCACCTCAGCCATGTCACTGCCCCGCCGCGGCGTCCATGCACCGCAATCTTGCCTGTTCTTCACAACCGGCGGACGCCTTGTCAGCGCATTTCTTCGACCGGTGCGACGCCAAGGATACCCAATCCATTGGAAATCACAACGCCCGTCGCCCGCGCCAGTCCGATTTTCGCCTGCATCACGGCCAGATCGTCCTGCACGAAGCGCAGCGAGGGTTCGTCATTGCCGCGGTTCCACAATCCATGGAACTCCGCCGCGAGTTCCGCAAGGTAGAAGGCGACGCGGTGCGGCTCGTTATGCTTGGCCGCGATCTCCACGAGGCGGGGCCATTCGGACAGCTTTTTGATCAGCGCGATCTCCGCCTCATGGCCGAGCGCCGCGACATCGCCGCCCGCCAGCGTCAGATCGTCGGTCGCAACGCCCGCCTCGGCGGCCTTGCGCAGCACCGAATTGATCCGGGCATTGGCGTATTGGACATAGAAGACCGGGTTGTCCTTGGACTGCTCCAGCACCTTGTCGAAATCGAAATCGAGCGGCGCATCGTTCTTGCGCGTCAGCATGACGAAACGCGTCACGTCGGCGCCGACCTGATCCACCACATCGCGCAGCGTCACGAAGGTGCCCGCGCGCTTCGACATCTTGAACGGCTCGCCGTTCTTGAACAGCTTCACGAGCTGCACCAGCTTCACATCGAGCGGCACACGGCCCTCGGAGAGCGCGGCGACCGCCGCTTTCATCCGCTTCACATAGCCGCCGTGATCGGCGCCGAAGATGTCGATCAACTGATCGAAACCGCGTTCGACCTTATCAAAGTGATAGGCGATGTCGGGGGCGAAATAGGTCCACGAGCCGTCCGACTTCATCACCGGGCGGTCCACGTCATCGCCATGCGCGGTGGACCGGAACAGCGTCTGCTCGCGCGGCTCCCAATCTTCGGGGGTCTTGCCCTTCGGGGGTTCCAGCACGCCCTCGTAGATCAGGCCCATATCGCGCAGACGTTGCAGCGCCGCCTCGATCTTGCCGGTGCCGTAGAGCGCCTTTTCCGAGGAATAGACGTCCATCTCCACGTTCAGCGCGGCCAGATCCTCGCGGATCATCGCCATCATCCGCTCGGTCGCGAATTCGCGCAGATCGGCCAGCCACACCGTTTCGGGCTGGTTCAGAAGACGGTCTCCATAGGCGTCCTTCAGGGCCTGCCCCACGGGGATCAGATAGTCGCCGGGATAAAGCCCCTCGGCGATCTCCGGCTCGAGGCCATGCGCCTCGCGGTAGCGTTCATAGGCCGAGCGCGCCAGAACATCGACCTGCGCGCCGCCGTCGTTGATGTAGTATTCCCGCGTCACATCGAAGCCCGCGAAGGCCAGCAGCTTTGCCAGTGCATCGCCGACCACCGCGCCGCGGGTATGGCCCACATGCATCGGGCCGGTCGGGTTGGCCGACACGAACTCCACGTTGACGCGCAGGCCCTGCCCCACGGCGCTGCGGCCGTAATCGCCGCCCTGCGACAGGATGGCGGCCACGGTCTGCTGCCAGACGGCATCCTTCAGGCGGATGTTGATGAAACCGGGGCCTGCAACCTCCACCGCCGCGATGCGCGCATCCGCTTCCAGATGGCGGGCGAGGCCCTCGGCGATCTGGCGCGGCGGAAGGCCGGCGGGTTTCGCCAGCACCATCGCCGCGTTCGTCGCCATGTCGCCATGCGCCGCATCGCGCGGCGGCTCCACGGCGACGGCGGCCAGATCCAGCCCTCCGGGCAGATCCCCTGCCGCCTGCAGCGCGGCGATCGCTTCGGTCACGACGGTGCGGAGTTCGGTAAAGAGGTTCATGTCATTGTCCTGTCTGTCGCCTCCGGGATTGCCAGAGGCGACAGGCCGGGTCAATGCTTAGAGCTTGAGCGACAGGACCGTCGCCATCGACAGCTCGCCAAAGCCGTTGAAGCGGGTGTTGGTCGCCGCCGAATAGGCGCCCATCCCTTGGAAGATGACGAAATCGCCCTCCTCTACATCGCCCGCCAGCGGCAGTTCGCCCGGCAGGCGGTCCACGGAATCGCAGGTCGGCCCGAAGATGATGCGGTCCGACTTCTCGCCCGTGCGCAGCGTGCCTTGCGGGGTCATCACCTCGATCCGGTCGATCACGCCGATCATCGGAAGCTCCGTCAGGGAGCCATAGGTGCCGTCGTTCAGAAAGACGTGCTGACCGTCGCGCACCGCCTTGATGCGGGCCGCAAGGGTGAAGGCATCCCCGCAAAGGCCGCGGCCCGGTTCACAGACCAGTTGCGGGCGGGCATCGCCGAAGGCTTCGGTCGCGGTGCGGTCGATCAGATCGAAGATCGCATCGAGATCCGGCGTCACGGCGTTCAGCCGGTGGTTCGGGAAACCGCCGCCCACGTTCAGACGCGCGATGCGCACGCCCGCGCCGCCGGCGATTTCGGCCGCCGCGCCGATATAGCTGCCCCATGCGGCCGGATCGGTGCATTGCGTGCCCGGATGGAATGTCAGCGAGGGGATGAAGCCCGCCGCCGCGGCCTTCGCCAGCAACTCGGTCGCCAGTTCCACCGTCGCGCCGAACTTCGCCCCGAAGTTATAGGCCGCACCGGCGACCGGCAGCTTGAAGCGCACGCTGATCTCCGCGCCCTCGGCCGGGACCAGTTCGATCAGCTTGTCGAGCTCGGTGCCGGAATCGACGCTGTAGCTCTTCACCCCAAGCTCCACCGCGGTGCGGATCTCGTGGCGGGCGCGCACGGGGTTGTTGTAATGCAGGGCCGCATCGGGCACGAGGCGGCGGATCAGCCGCATCTCTGCCGGAGAGGCGACGTCGAACCCCCGGATCCCGGCTGCGGCCAGATTCTCGATCACCACATCTTCGGGGTTGGACTTCACGGCATAGGTGACCATGCCGGGAAAACCGTCGATGAACTTGCGCGCCATCGCTTGCAGGATGGAGGGCGAGAAGAACAACACGGGCGTTTCGGGGGACAGCGTCCGCACATATTCGGCCGGCGACGTCCAGATTGTTTTCGAGAGTCCCATCGGCGTTTCCTTTCTGCCAACAGAAGCGGTCCCGGCCCCCGGATGTTCCCGGAAGGCGGCACCTGCGAGGTTTCAAAGAACCAGGCCAGGTGCGTATGAGCCGCCCTTTTCCTGAAAACAAGGACGCCCCTATGCAGCACATGGACGCGTTTGCAAAGCGTTTTTTCGACCTCTTTGCGAAAACCCGCTTTTGCCAAGCATGACAGGGAAAAATGTCGTTCTCACGACGGGCTTTTCACCGGCGGCGAACGCCTGTATCCCTGCCCCGTCAGCAAGAAGGGGCCGGACAATGGCGATGGAAAAGACGTTCGACGCGACCGAGGCCGAGGCTCGCCTGTCCGCCATGTGGGAAGAGATGGGGGCCTTCCGTGCGGGGGCGAACGCCTCCCGCCCGGAAACCTTCTGCATCATGATCCCGCCGCCGAACGTCACCGGCTCGCTTCATATGGGGCATGCGTTCAACAACACGCTGCAGGACATCCTCGTGCGTTGGCACCGGATGCGCGGCTTCGACACGCTGTGGCAGCCCGGAACCGACCATGCCGGCATCGCAACGCAGATGGTGGTGGAACGCGAGCTTGCCCGCACCGGCCAGCCCGGACGCCGCGATCTCGGGCGCGAGGCCTTCCTCGAAAAGGTGTGGGAGTGGAAGGACAAATCCGGCGGCACCATCGTGGGGCAGCTGAAACGGCTCGGCGCGTCCTGCGACTGGGACCGCGAGGCGTTCACCATGTCGGGCAATTTCCCCGAGGCCGTCGCCAAGGTCTTCGTGGAGATGTACCGCAAGGGCCTGATCTATCGCGGCAAGCGCCTCGTGAACTGGGACCCGCATTTCGAAACGGCGATCTCCGACCTCGAGGTGGAGAATGTCGAAACGCCCGGCCATATGTGGCACTTCAAGTACCGCCTCGCAGATGGCGCGACCTATGAATACGTCGAGAAGGACGAGGACGGAAACGTCACCCTGCGCGAGACGCGCGACTATATCGCCATCGCCACGACCCGGCCCGAAACGATGCTGGGCGACGGCGCGGTGGCCGTGCATCCGAGCGACGAACGCTATGCCCCGATCGTGGGCAAGATGGTGCAACTGCCGCTCTGCGATCGTCTGATCCCGATCATCGCCGACGAATATCCCGACAAGACCTTCGGTTCGGGCGCGGTGAAGATCACCGGCGCGCATGATTTCAACGACTATCAGGTGGCGCGGCGGGCGGGCCTGCCGATGTACCGCCTGATGGACACGCGCGGCGCGATGCGGACCGACGGCGCCCCCTATGCCGAGGCGGTCGCCCGCGCGCGCGAGATCGCCGCCGGATCGCCCACGACCGAGGCCGAGGTGGACAGCCTGAACCTCGTGCCCGCGAAATATCGCGGCATGGACCGGCTGGAGGCGCGCAAGGCGGTGGTGGCCGACATTACCGCAGCGGGCCTTGCGGTCACGCGGCTCGTCTCCTCCATCGACGAGGAAACGGGTTCGGAGCATCTGGAACGCCACCCGGTGGTGGAGTCCAAACCCATCATGCAGCCCTTCGGCGACCGCTCGAAAGTGGTGATCGAACCGATGCTGACCGATCAGTGGTTCGTGGATACCGGGCGCATCGTCGAACCCGCGCTGGAGGCCGTGCGCAGCGGCACAACGAAGATCCTGCCCGAGCGCGATGCGAAGGTCTATTTCCACTGGCTGGAGAATATCGAGCCGTGGTGCATCTCGCGTCAGCTGTGGTGGGGGCATCAGATCCCGGTCTGGTACGGCCCGCGCCGCATCCCCGAAGAGGAGGGCGTCGCCCCCTTCGATTGGTCCGAAACCGTCAGCTTCTGCGCCGCCAGCGAAGAGGAAGCGCGCCAGCAGATGCTGGATTATTACGGCGATTTCGCGCTGGTGCCGGTCGCGGACCGCGATGCCGCGCTCGCCCATGCCGAAACGCCCGATTCCGTCTGCTACTGGCGCGATCCGGACGTGCTCGACACGTGGTTCTCCTCGGGGCTGTGGCCGATCGGCACCCTCGGCTGGCCCGAACAGACGCCGGAACTTCAGAAATACTTCCCGACCAACGTGCTGGTCACCGGCTTCGACATCATCTTCTTCTGGGTCGCCCGGATGATGATGATGCAGCTGGCCGTCGTCGATCAGGTGCCGTTCCGCACCGTCTATGTCCACGCCCTCGTCCGCGACGAGAAGGGCAAGAAGATGTCGAAATCGCTCGGCAACGTGCTCGACCCGCTGGAACTGATCGACGAATACGGCGCGGATGCCGTGCGCTTCACCCTGTCGGCCATGGCCGCGATGGGCCGCGATCTGAAGCTGTCGACCGCGCGCATCGCCGGGTATCGCAACTTCGGCACCAAACTGTGGAACGCCTGCCGCTTCGCCGAGATGAACGGCGTCTGGGAAGGGCATGCGACGCACGCCGCCCCGCCCGAAGCCAGCGCGACGGTGAACCGCTGGATCATCGCCGAAACCTCCGCCGTGCTGGCCGAGGTGAATGCCGCGCTGGAAGGATACCGCTTCGATGTGGCGGCGAATGCGCTCTATGCCTTCGTCTGGGGCAAGGTCTGCGACTGGTATGTCGAATTCGCCAAACCCCTGTTCGACGGCGATGCCGCCGACGAGACGCGCCGCACGATGGCATGGGTGCTGGATCAGTGCATGATCCTGCTGCACCCGATCATGCCCTTCATCACCGAAGAGCTTTGGGCCACGACCGGCACCCGCGCCAAGGCGCTGGTCCACACCGATTGGCCCGAACATGCCGCCGCCGATGCCGACGCGACCGCCGAGATGACTTGGGTCATCTCCGTCATCGAGGGCATCCGCTCGGCCCGGGCGCAGGTGCGCGTGCCGGTGGGCCTGAAGCTGCAGGCGCAGGCGATCGGTATGGACGAGGCGGCCCGCGCCGCGTGGGACCGCAACGCCGCCCTGATCCAGCGCCTCGCCCGGATCGAGAGCCTGACGGATGCCGACGCCATCCCGCAGGGCGCGATCACCGTCGCCGTCGAGGGCGCGACCTTCGCCGTGCCGTTGGAGGGCATCATCGACATCGCCGCCGAGAAGGCCCGGCTGGAAAAGACGCTCCAGAAGCTGGAGAAGGACATGAACGGGATCGCGGGGCGGCTGAAGAACCCCAAATTCCTCGCCTCCGCTCCGGAGGAGGTCGTGGACGAAGCCCGCGAGAATCTGGCCCAGCAAGAAGCGGAAGCGGCAAAGCTGCGCGCCGCCCTCGCCCAGCTTTGACCCCCTTGCGGCCCCCGACATCGGGGGCCGCCGCATCACCGGAAGTTCCATGCCGCGCTATACGCCCCTGATCCGCTCGCTCCCCTCATCGGTGCCGTTCGTCGGCCCGGAAACGCAGGAGCGGGTGCGCGGGCATGCCTTCGCGGCCCGGCTGGGCGCGAATGAAAACGTGTTCGGCCCCTCTCCCCGCGCGATCGAGGCGATGCGGAACGCCGCCGCCGAGGCATGGATGTATGGCGATCCCGAGAACCACGACCTGCGCCGCGCGCTGGCCGCGCATCACGGCGCGGGTATGGAGAATATCGTCGTCGGGGAAGGGATCGACGGCCTATTGGGGCTGCTGGTGCGGCTCGTGATCGGGCCGGGGGATGCAGTCGTCACCTCGGACGGGGCCTATCCGACCTTCAACTTCCATGTCGCGGGCTTTGGCGGGACGCTGCACAAGGTGCCCTATCGCGGCGATCACGAAGACCCGGAGGCGCTGATCGCCAAGGCACGCGAAACGGGTGCCAAACTCATCTACCTTGCCAATCCCGACAATCCGATGGGCAGCCATCACAGTGCTGCCGCGCTGGAGCGGATGGTGGAGGCGGTGCCGGAGGGCGCGCTTCTGATCCTCGACGAGGCCTATGTCGAACTGGCGCCCGAGGATGCCGTGCCGACCATCGCGCCGGACGATCCGCGGGTGATCCGAATGCGGACCTTCTCCAAGGCCCATGGGATGGCGGGGGCGCGGATCGGCTATGCGCTTGGCGCGGCGCCGCTGATTTCCGCCTTCGACAAGGTGCGTAACCATTTCGGCGTCAGCCGGATCGCGCAGGCGGGGGCGCTGGCGGCCCTGCAGGATGCCGATTGGCTGGCCCATATCCGCGCCAGCGTGGCGAGCAGCCGCGAGGCGCTTTCTGCCATCGCCCGGGACAATGGGCTGACGCCCCTGCCCTCGGCCACCAATTTCGTGACGATGGATTGCGGCGGCGACGGGGCCTTTGCCCGCCGCGTGCTGGAGGGGCTGGTGCAGCGGGGCATCTTCGTACGCATGCCGTTCGTCGCGCCCCACGACCGCTGCATCCGCGTCAGCACCGGCACCGAGGCGGACATGGCCGCCTTTGCCGCCGCCCTGCCCCATGCCTTGGCCGGGGCGCGTCAGTCCTGACGGGCCGGTCCAATCGGGCGCGCGACGCCTTCGGGGCTGTTGGCGACCGGCAGCGGCGTGGCCGCGCCCTGCGACACTTCCACCGCGCCGATGCGGGCGGCGGTGTCGTCCTGAAGCGGACGGCGGAACACCAGAAGGTTGTGGGTGACGGTGGCGCGGCGGGTCCAGCCGACCTTTTCCTCGCAGGGCAGCGTTTCGGCGCCGACGAATTCCCAGCCCTCACGGCCCACGCGATTCATCACGGCCGCCAGCGCCAGCGCATAGCGTTCCGAAGGATTGCGCACGCCCCGCGTCTTTTCGCCCTTCGCGGGGGCCGGAATGACCTGATATTCAAAGCGCGTCATGGCTGTCTCCTCTGCCTTGCAGTGGCGACATAGCCTTGCGCGGGCGGGAAGCCAACCGCGCAAGGCCAGCCTTGGATCACAGTGCGATGCGCCGAGCGGCCTCGCGCCGATCCGAAAGCTCTTCGGCCACGAGGAAGGCCAGCTCCAGCGCCTGACTGGCGTTCAGACGCGGATCGCAGGCGGTGTGGTAACGGTCCGACAGATCCTCATCCGTGACGGCCCGCAGCCCGCCCGTGCATTCGGTCACGTCCTGGCCCGTCATCTCGAAATGCACGCCGCCGGGGATCGTGCCCTCGGCGCGGTGGATCGCGAAGAAGTCGCGCACCTCGGACAGAACGTTGTCGAAGGGCCGCGTCTTGTACCCCGAGGGCGACTTGATCGTGTTGCCATGCATCGGATCGCAGGACCAGACGACGTTCGCCCCCTCTTCCTGCACGGCGCGGATCAGGCGCGGCAGATGATCGCCCACCTTGCCCGCACCGAAGCGCGCGATCAGCGTCAGACGACCGGCCTCGTTCTCGGGGTTGAGGCGCGCCATCAGCACCTTCAGATCCTCGGCCGTGGTGGAGGGGCCGCATTTCAGGCCGATCGGGTTCAGCACGCCGCGGCAGAACTCCACATGCGCGCCATCGGGCTGACGCGTCCGGTCGCCGATCCAGATCATATGGCCCGAGCCCGCCACCGGATGGCCGCTGATCGAATCGACGCGGCAGAGCGCCTCTTCGTATTCCAGCAGCAGCGCCTCGTGGCTAGTGTAGAAATCGACCGAGGACAGCGTATGCGCGGTATCGGGGTTCACCCCGGCCGCCGTCATGAAATCGAGCGCATCGGCGATGCGGTTCGACAGCTCGCGGTAGCGTTCGGCCTTGTCATGCTCGGCAAAGCCCAGCGTCCAAGCGTGGACGCGGTTGATATCCGCGAACCCACCCGTGGAGAAGGCGCGCAAGAGGTTCAGCGTCGCCGCCGCCTGCGTGTAGGCCTGCAGCATCCGCTGGGGATCGGGCACGCGCGCGGCGGCGGTGAAATCGAAGCCGTTCACGATATCGCCGCGGTAGGAAGGCAGTTCCTGCCCGTCGATCACCTCGGTCGGGGCGGAACGGGGCTTGGCGAACTGACCGGCCATGCGGCCCACCTTGATCACCGGAACCTTCGCGCCCCATGTCAGCACGACGGCCATCTGCAGCATCACGCGGAACGTGTCGCGGATGGTGTCGGCGCGGAACTCGGCGAAGCTTTCGGCGCAATCGCCGCCCTGCAACAGGAAGGCCTTGCCCGCCGCCACATCGGCCAGCTGCGCGCGCAGGCGGCGCGCCTCGCCGGCAAAGACCAGCGGCGGATATTTCCCAAGCTGAGCCTCGACCGCGTTCAGCGCGTTCGTATCGGGGTAATCCGGCATCTGGATACGCGGCTTCGCGCGCCAGTCGGATTTGGTCCAGCCTTGAGTCATCCTTCGTCTCCACCGCTTGGGGTTCGTACGCGTATAGATCAAAAAACGCGCATGGGCTATCGCCATCGGGATGTTTCTGGTGCGAATGCTGCGGCGGGCCGCGCGGGCTTGCCAAGTCCGCCGCCATCGGGCAAGCCGGGCGCATGCTGCGCATTTCCGACATAAGCTATTCGATCGAAGGCCGACCGCTCTTCGAGAACGCCTCGGCGACCATCCCGACCGGCCACAAGGTCGGCCTTGTCGGGCGCAATGGGGCGGGCAAAACCACCCTGTTCCGCCTGATCCGAGGCGAGATCGCGCTGGAGGGCGGCGAAATCAGCCTGCCCGCACGGGCGCGCATCGGCGGCGTCGCCCAAGAGGTGCCCTCCTCCTCCACCTCGCTGATCGATACGGTGCTGGAGGCCGACACCGAACGCGCGGCCCTTCTGGCCGAAAGCGCGACCGCGACGGACGCCGCCCGCATCGCCGAAATCCAGACGCGGCTGACCGACATCGACGCATGGTCCGCCGAGGGGCGGGCTTCGGCCATCCTCAAGGGGCTCGGCTTCGATGCCGAGGCGCAGCTGCGTCCCTGCTCGGACTTCTCGGGCGGCTGGCGGATGCGCGTGGCGCTGGCGGGCGTGCTCTTTGCCCAGCCCGATCTCCTGCTCTTGGACGAGCCGACGAACTATCTCGACCTCGAAGGCGCGCTGTGGCTGGAGGCTTATCTTCAGAAGTATCCGCACACCGTCCTCATCATCTCGCATGATCGGGGGCTGCTGAACCGCGCGGTGCAAGGGATCTTGCATCTCGACTCGAAGAAACTCACCTACTGGACTGGTCCCTATGACCAATTCGCCCGGCAGATGGCCGAACGGCGCGCCGTCCTGACGGCCGAGGCCAAGAAGCAAGACGCCCGCCGCGCCCATCTTCAGGCCTTCGTGGATCGGTTCAAGGCCAAGGCCTCCAAGGCCGCGCAGGCGCAGTCCCGCGTCAAACAGCTGGAGAAGATGGAGACGATCACCCCGCCCGAAGAAGCGCGGCAGATGGTCTTCACCTTCCCGGAGCCCGAGGAACTCTCGCCCCCCATCGTCAACCTCGACGGTGCGGCGGTAGGCTATGACGACACCCCGATCCTGCGGCGCCTCAGCCTGCGGATCGATCAGGACGACCGTATCGCCCTTTTGGGCCGCAACGGCGAAGGAAAATCCACGCTTTCCAAGCTGCTGGCCGGCAAACTTCAGACGATGGGCGGGCAGATCACACGCTCGTCCAAGCTGCGCATCGGCTATTTTGCGCAGCATCAGGTGGATGAGTTGTTCATCGACGAAACCCCGCTTCAGCACCTGCAACGGATGCGTCCGGCCGAGGGGCAGCCCCGGCTGCGGGCGCGCCTTGCGGGCTTCGGGCTTGGCGCCGATCAGGCCGAAACCGCCGTGGGCCGCCTGTCGGGCGGGCAGAAGGCGCGGCTGTCGCTGCTGCTGGCGACGCTGGACGCGCCGCATCTGCTGATCCTCGACGAACCGACGAACCACCTCGACATGGAAAGCCGCGAGGCGCTGACCGAGGCGCTCAACAGCTATTCCGGGGCGGTGGTGCTGGTCAGCCACGACATGCACCTTCTGTCGCTCGTCGCGGATCGGCTGTGGCTGGTGAAGGACGGCGCGGTCGCCCCGTTCGATCAGGATCTGGAGGCCTATCGCCGCCTGCTTCTGCAAGGGGATGAGCCGGAAAAGCCGAAGGCCCCGAAGAAGAAGGTCAGCCGCGACGATGTCGCCACCCTCCGCTCCGAGGTGCGCAAATGCGAAGAGCGGGTGACCAAGCTGACCGACATGCGCGAGAAGTTGGCCGTCAAGCTGAGCGATCCCGCCCTCTATGACCGCCCCGACGAAGCGGCCGTCTGGCAGAAGAAATACGCCGAAGTGATGGAAGGCCTCGACCGGGCCGAGGATCTGTGGCTGCGCGCGCAGGAGAAGCTGGAGGCGGCCGGCTGAGCCGGTTCGGCATGTGATGGACAGCTTCGACATGGGCCGCGTCACCTACCTCATCCTGCTGCTGGCCTTCGTCGGCGGCTGGGTGATCGTGGAGTTTCGGGGCCGTATGGGATCGGCCCTGCGCATCGCGATGGCATGGGGGCTGATCTTTCTGGCCGTCGCTGCGGGCTACGGCCTCTGGACCGAGATGGCGCCCACCCTCTCCCCGCGCCAAGAGGCGCTGGAGGGGGGCGAGATCTCCATCCCTCGGGCACCGGACGGGCATTACTACATCACGCTTCAGATCGAGGGGACGGATATCCGCTTCATGGCCGATACCGGCGCAAGCTCGGTCCTGCTGTCGGCACGGGATGCGCGGCGGCTGGGGATCGACCCGGACAGCCTGATCTATCTGGGAACCGCGCGCACCGCGAATGGCGAGGTGCGGACCGCCCGCGTCCTTCTGACCGATGTCCGGCTGGGCGAGATCACGGATCTGACCCTGCCCGCCTTGGTGAACGAAGGCGATCTCGACATCTCGCTTCTGGGGATGAGCTATCTGCGCCGGTTTGACATCAGCATCAGCGGGGATCGGATGATCCTGCGGCGCTGAAGGCCTGCGGATAGAGGATGCGGCCCGTGGCCGGAACCTCATGCCGCGCGTGGATCATCAGATGCGGCCCGGCATAGGCGCAGGCATAGCCCGCCGCCAGATCGGCGCGAAAGCCAAGCTGGCCATAGAACTCCGGATCGCCCAGAACGAAGATCGCATCGCAATCGGCCATATCCATCGCCGCGCGGATCAGCGCCGTTCCGATCCCGCGCCCCTGCCACAGCGGCGCCACCGCGACCGGAGCGAGCGCGCAGGCCCGGAAGGGCGCATCGAGCGGGCTGAGCATCAGATGGCCCGTCACCTCCCCATCCGCCTCGGCCACGAGCGACAGCGCAGCCTCCGGGCGCAGGGCATCCGCCAGATCCGCCTCTGCCGTACGGCCAAAGGCGTCGGTCAGCAGGGCGCGAACATCTGCAATATCCTCAGAGACTTCGCGGCGGATCTTCATGCGGCACCCGAGCGTTCGGCCTTCATCTCCCACCGGCCGGATTCCTCGGACCAGTACTGCGCCGTCACCCCGGCGGCGACCACGCCGCGCCATTGATCCCGCGCCTGGGCCAGCGCCGCATTGTCCAGACCGTCGAACAGCACCCACAGCCGATCGAGGGGCGCGGCCTCGGCCGGATCGAACCCGGCCGTGCCCACCACCATCAGGCAGTTGGCATCGTTGCCGATCGCCCCGGTGCCCAAAAGCACCGGTTGCAGATCGTCATGCCCGCCCCCGTCCCGACCATGCGGCAGAAAGCTTTCCTCGTCCAAGGTCCAGAGCGCGTCGTCCAGCACCGACAGAACCGCCTCATCGCCGCGCACCATCACGCGCCAGCCCGCGCCCAGCGCGCGTTTCAGCAGCGTGAAGGCCGTATCCTCCAGCCGGGACTGCGTCAGGTGATAGAACATCACCGCCACGGATCAGCCCTCGCAGAGGTCGCGGATCATCCGGTTCAGCGCCAGAACCCCCCAACCCGTCGCGCCCTTCGGCGCATAGAGGCTGTCGGATTTCAGCAGCGCCGTGCCCGCGATATCGAGGTGGACCCACGGAACCTCGTCGCGCACGAAGCGGCGCAGGAACTGCGCGGCGACGATCGCCCCGCCGTCGCGCCCCGTGCCGACATTGCGGATATCGGCCACGCGCGAGCGCAGCACCCCGTCATAGGCATCGCCCATCGGCATCCGCCACGCGCCCTCGCCCTCGGCCCGCGCAGCGGCAAGGAACGCCTCGCACAGCGCATCGTCATTGGAAAAGACGCCCGTATTCTCATGGCCCAGCGCCACGACGATCGCCCCCGTCAGCGTTGCCAGATCGACGATGCCCGTCGGATTGAACCGTTCCTGCGTGTACCAAAGCACATCGGCCAGCACGAGGCGCCCTTCGGCGTCGGTGTTGATCACCTCGATCGTGTCGCCCTTCATGGAGGTGACGACATCGCCCGGCCGCTGCGCCTTGCCGTCGAGCATGTTTTCCACGAGCCCGACGAGGCCGACGACATTCGCCCGCGCCTTGCGCAGGGCCAGCGTCCGCATGACACCGGCCACGGTGCCTGCGCCGCCCATATCCATGGTCATGTCTTCCATCCCGCCCGCCGGCTTGATGGAGATGCCGCCCGAGTCGAACACGACCCCCTTGCCGACCAGCGCCAGCGGCGGCTCGTCCCCGCCGCCGTTCCATTGCATCACCACCACCTTGGACGGGCTTTCCGAACCGCGGCCCACGCCCAGAAGCGCGCCCATCCCGAGTTCTTCGAGCTGCGCCTCCTCGAGGATCTCCACCTCGAGGCCCAGATCCTGCATCGCGGCCAGACGGGCGGCGAAATCGTCCGTCGTCAGGATGTTGGCGGGTTCGTTCACCAGATCGCGGGTGAAGAACACGCCTTCGGCGAGCGCGGCGAAGGGCGCGGCCTCGGCGGCGACGGCCTCGGCGCCCGTCACCATCATCGTGACCGGGCCAAGGGGGGCCGGACGCTCGCTCTTGCGGTCGGTGAAGGCATAGGCGCGCAGAGCCAGACCGAAGGAGAGATCGGCCGCGCGCGGCACGGCATCGGCCAGAACCAGCGCGCCCTTGGGGCAGAGCGCGGCACCGATCGCAGCGCCCGCCTTGCGCACGGCAGCGGCATCGTCGCGCCGGTCCAGCCGCAGGATCTGCAACGTATCGGCCTGAAGCCCGGGCGGGAAGGCGATCTCCAGCCCCTCCCCGGCGCGCAGCCGCCCGAAGGCGTCCGAGGCCGCCGCCCGCTTCACCGTACCGCGCGTCAGCCGGTCCACCCGGCGCGCCGCAACGCCCAGCTTGCCTTCGGCGCCCACGAACACGGTGACACGCCCCGTCGCATCGGCGATGGATTCGATATCGGTCTCGACGAACCGTGTGACGACGGGCATGGTCATGGTCTTCTCCCAGCAATGATCCGCGTGACGGTATCGCGCACCCCGGCGGATGACCAGATAGCAGTTTTCCCCGCCGCGCGGATGGTCTAGCTTCGGGACAAAGGCATAAGAAACGTGAGGGCAGCCGTGGCAAGATTCGACAGGTACATGCTGTCGCAACTCCTCCAGCTGTTCGGCTTCTTCTCGCTGATCCTCGTTGCCGTGTATTGGATCAACAGCGCAGTAGGCCTGTTCGACGACCTGATCGGGGACGGACAGTCGGCGCTGGTGTTCCTCGAGTTCTCGTTGCTGACCCTTCCCAACGTGATCCGGCTGGTGCTGCCGATCTCGGCCTTCGTGGCCACGGTCTATGTCGTGAACCGCCTCACCGCGGAATCCGAACTCGTGGTGATGCAGGCCACCGGCTTTTCGTCGTTCCGGCTGGCGCGTCCGGTCGTGTTCTTCGGGCTGTTCGTGGCGGCGATGATGCTGATTCTGATGAACATCCTCGTCCCCCTCAGCCGCACGATGCTGGCCGACCGCACCGCCGAGGTGCAGGATTCGCTGGCCGCGCAATTCATCCGGGATGGCGAGTTCCTGCATCCGGCGGACGGCCTGACGCTGTTCATCCGCGAGATCGGCCCGAATGGCGAGATCGGCGGCCTGTTCCTGCAGGATTCGCGTGGGCCGAGCCAAGTCACCTACACCGCCGGGCAGGCCTATCTGGTGCGCGCCGACAGCGGGCCGAAGCTGGTGATGATCGACGGCATGGCCCAGACGCTTGAAAATGGCCGCCTTGCCGTGACGCGCTTTGCCGATTTCACCTATGACATCGGGGCGATGCTGTCCCCCGCCAAACGCAGCGCCCGCCGCATGAACGAGCTGTCCACGATCGAGCTTCTACACCCGACTGATGCCTTGGCCGAGGAGACGCGCTCCGACCGGGCCGAGATGGTGTTCGAGGGGCATGACCGTCTGGGTCAGCCCTTCCTCGGGCTTGCCGCCAGCCTGATCGGTTTTGCCGCGCTGCTGATGGGCGGGTTCAGCCGCTTCGGTCTTTGGCGGCAGATCGCGGTGGCGATCGTGCTGCTGATCGTCGTGCAGATGATCAACACCGTCGCAAGTTCCGCCGGGCCGACGGTGGGCTGGCCGCTCGCCTATGCCGCGCCGATCGCGGGCTGCGCAATCGGCGCCGTGCTCCTTGTCTGGTCGCAGCGCCCGAGGAGGCTTGCCCGATGATCCTCAGCCTTTACGTCGCGCGCCGCTTTCTGCGGATGACCGCGCGGATCTTCCTCATCTTCTTCGCGATCCTGATGCTGATCGACATGCTGGATCAGCTGCGCCGCTTTTCGGGGCAGATCGGCCTGCGGCGCGCAGCGGAACTGTCGCTTCTGCATGTGCCCGCCAACATCTACACGATCCTGCCGCTGATCCTCGCGCTTGGCGCGATCGCGCTGTTCCTTGGGCTTGCCCGGTCGTCCGAACTGGTGGTGGTGCGGGCGGCGGGACGCTCGGCGCTGCGGTTTCTGGCCGCGCCCGTGGTCACGACGCTGCTGCTGGGCATCGTCCTCGTCGCGGTGCTGAACCCGATCGCGGCGGCCACGTCCAACCGCTATGAAACGCTGTCGGCCCAGCTGCGCCACGGCTCGGCCCAAGTGCTCTCCGTCTCGGCCGAGGGGCTGTGGCTGCGGCAGGGCGGCTCGGAGGGGCAGACCGTGATCCGGGCGCAGCGCACCAACACCGACGGCACTGCCCTGACCGGCGTCACCATCCTGACCTTCGACGCCGATGGCGCGCTGGCCCAGCGGATCGCCGCATCGCGGGCCGTGCTGGATCAGGGCGCGTGGAACCTGACGGAAGCCAAGATCTGGGATCTCTCCGATCCCAACCCCGAGGCCGACGCCCGTGTGATGGACAGCTTCACCCTGCCCTCCACCCTGACGCCCGACACGATCCGCGACGGCTTCCGCGACCCCACGGAAATCTCCATCTGGGATCTGCCCCGCTATATCCGCGGCCTCGAGGAGGCGGGCTTCCAAGCGCGCGAGCATCGCGTCTGGCTTCAGAGCGAGCTTGCCCTTCCCGTCTTCCTTGCGGCAATGGTGCTCATTGCGGCGGCCTTCACCATGCGGCATGCACGGCTTGGGCGCACCGGACCGAAGGTGATGTTCGCACTTCTGCTGGCCTTCGGGGCCTTCTTCCTGCGCAGCTTCGCGCAAGTTCTTGGGGATAATGGCCAGATCCCCGTCCTTCTGGCCGCATGGACCCCGCCCGTTGCGACCGTTCTGGCCTCGATCGGGCTGCTGCTGCATCTGGAGGATGGCTGATGCGTTTCCGCGCCGCCCTGTTCGCGCTTGCCCTTTCGACCCTTCCCGCCATCGCGCAGGATCAGGATCAGGCCACGCTGGTCGCCGATGGCCTTCGGATCACCGATGACCGGGTGCTGACGGCCACCGGCAACGTGGAGATCTTCTATCAGGGTCAGCGCCTGCGCGCCCGCAGCGTGCGCTACGACAAGGGCAATGACAGCCTGTCGATCGAAGGGCCGCTGACCCTCGACGACGGCAAGGGCAATGTCGTGCTGGCCGATCAGGCCGAGCTTTCGGGCGATATGCGCGACGGCGTTCTGCGCTCGGCCCGGCTGGTGCTGGCGCAGCAGTTGCAGCTCGCCTCGACCGAGATCAACCGCATCGGCGACCGCTACACCCGGCTGGGCAAATCGGTGGCCTCGTCCTGCAAGGTCTGCGCCTCCAACCCCGTCCCCCTGTGGGAAATCCGCGCCGACGAGATCATCCACGACGAAGAGACGCGGCAGATCTATTTCCAGAACGCGCAGCTGCGCATGTTCGACACGCCGATCTTCTACATCCCGCGCCTGCGGATGCCCGACCCGACGGTGGAACGGATGCGCGGCATCCTGACACCGTCCGTGCGCACCACCTCCGATTTCGGAACGGGGCTGAAGCTGCCCTACTTCTTCCCCTTGGGCGAGACGCGCGATCTGACGCTGACGCCCTATGTCTCCAGCAAGAGCACGCGGTCGCTTGATCTGCGCTACCGTCAGGCGTTCAATTCGGGCTGGATCGAGGTGAACGGCGCCATGTCGCGCGACGAATCCCTGCCAGGGGAAACGCGCGGATATGTCTTTGCGACGGGTGAGTTCACCCTGCCGCAGGATTACACGCTGAAGCTGCGCGTCGATACGGTGTCGGATTCGGCCTATTTCTATGATTACGGGCTGGAAGAGCGGGACCGGCTGGAAAGCAGCGTGGAGATCACGCGCACCCGCCGCAACGAATACATCTCGGGCCGTGTCCTGAACTTCCACACCACCCGCGACGGAGAGACGAATTCCACCATCCCCTCGCTGGTCGGGACGGGGACGTTCCACCGGCGCTTCACCGGCGGGCCGCTGGGCGGCGAGGCCGGACTGCGCTTTCAGGTCTATGGGGCCGAGCGGACCTCCTCCATCCCCTATGATACCGATGACGACGATGACGACGACGCCGATGGCCGCGACACGCAGCGCGCGTCGATCCGGCTGGATTGGCGGCGCAACTGGATCCTGCCGGCCGGCGTCGTGGGCACCGCGATCGGCCAGTTCACGACCGATTTCTACAACATCGATCAGGATCTCGAATATGCCGGCACCACCACCCGCAGCTACGGCACGGCGGCGGTGGAACTGCGCTGGCCGCTGGTGAAGGCCAGCGCGAACGGCGTCAGCCATGTGCTGGAACCGGTCGGCCAGCTCGTCGTCTCGCAAGACGATGTGGGGGATATCCCGAACGAGGACAGCACCCTTGTCGAGTTCGACGAATCCAACCTCTTCTCGCTCGATCGCTTCTCGGGCAGCGACGGGGTGGAGGAAGGCATCCACCTGAACCTCGGCATGACCTATACCCGGATCGACCCGGCGGGTTGGACGCTGGGCACCACGGTGGGCCGGGTGATCCGTCAGCGCGATCTCGGTCAATTCTCCAACGCCTCCGGCCTGCAGGGGCAAAAGAGTGATTGGCTCGCCGCGTTGCAGGTCACGTTGCAGGACGGGCTGATCCTGACGAACCGCGCCCTCTTCGACGATGATCTGGAGGTCACGAAGGCCGAGCTTCGAATGGACCTCGACATGCAGCGTTTCGATGTGACCGCGAGCTATGTCCACGTTCTGGCGGATGAGGACGAGGACCGCGACGATCCTTTGTCCGAAGTGCTGATGAGCACGCGCTACGAGGTGTCGGACCGCTGGGCGGCCCGCGTCTCCACCCGCTACGATTTCGAGGCGGACCGCACCTCGCGCGCAGGCGTGGGGCTGGAGTTCCGCAACGAGTGCCTGTCGATGGATCTTTCCCTCTCGCGCCGGTATTCATCCTCGGATAGTGTGACGCCCAGCACCGATTTCGGAGTTTCGGTCGATCTTCTGGGCTTCGGCAGCGGCAAGACGCCCGGCACCGCGGGCACCTGCAGCCGCTGATCCCGGAACAGAGACGAGAGAGTAGTTCATGACCCGCCTCACCTCCCTTCCCCTCGCCATCGCTCTGTCGTTGATGCTGGCGGCCCCCGCACCCGCGCAGGGGCTGTTCGCGCCGCAGGTGATCGTCAACGGCCACGCCATCACCGGCTGGGAGGTGCAGCAGCGCATCCAGTTCCTGACGCTGCTGCGTGCGCCGGGGGATGTGTCGAAGGTGGCGCTGGATGGGCTGATCGAAGATCGCCTGCGCGAAGAGGCCGCCCGTCAGGCCGGCATCACGGCACAGGACGCCCAGATCGAACAAGGGATGCAAGAATTCGCGCAGCGCGCCAATCTCGACGCCGATCAATTCATCGCGCAGCTCGAAGCGAATGGCGTCGCCCGCGAGACGTTCCGCGATTTCGTGACCGCCGGGATCCTGTGGCGGCAGGTCGTGCAGCAACGCTATTCGGGCACGATCACGATCAACGACGCCGATATCGACCGCGCCGTGGAGGCGTCGGGCACCTCGGCCAATGTCAGCCTGCTGCTGTCCGAACTGATCCTGCCCGCCCCTCCGGGCCAAGAGACGCAGGCCCTGCGCGCGGCCGAGGATATTGCAACGCGCGTCGGCGCGGGCGAGAGCTTCGCCGAATTCGCGCGGCAGTACTCGGCCTCGCCGTCCGCGCCCAATGGCGGCGCGATCGATTGGACCCCGGTGTCGAAGCTGCCGCCCGCCCTGCGCTCGGTCTTCCTCGCGCTGGAGCCGGGACAGGTGACGCAGCCGCTGGAAATCCCGAACGCCGTGGCCCTGTTCCAACTGCGCGACATCACCGAAACCGCGCCCACACAGGCGCCGATGCAGATCGATTACGCGACCTTCACGCTGCCCGCCGCGCCGGACACCGCCGGACGGCTGGCGCAGATTCAGGCGCGGGCCGACACCTGCGACGATCTCTATGCCGCCGCACGCGCTACCGCGCCCGAGGCGTTGCAGCGTCAGACGGTACCCGTGGCACAGCTGCCCGCCGATCTGGCGCAGCCGCTGTCGCAACTCGATAACGCCGAAAGCGTCATCCTGAACCGTGGCGGGGCCGAGATGCTGGCCATGGTCTGCACCCGCAGCCCGATTCAGGACGATCCGGTATCGCGCGATCAGATCCGCGCGCAGCTTATGAACCAAGAACTGTCCTCGCTGGCGGATGTCTATCTCGCGCAGCTGCGCGACAACGCCATCATCCGCAAGCCGTGACGCCTGTCGCCCTCACCTGTGGGGAGCCGTCGGGCATCGGGCCGGAACTGGCGGTGAAGGCGCGGGCGGCGCTTGGTCGGGCGCTGCCGTTCTTTCTGATCGGCGATCCGCGTCATGTGCCCGGCCCCATCGCCCCGATCGCCGATCCGGCCGAGACGCTGGCCGTGCCCGCAGACCGCCTGCCCGTCCTGCCCCATACCTTCGCGGCCCCCGCCGAACCGGGCCGCCCCGACCCGGCCAATGCGCGCGGTGTGATCGACGTGATCGCCCGCGCCGTCGATCTTGCGCAGGCGGGCGTGGTTTCCGCGATCTGCACCGCGCCGATCTCGAAGAAGGCGCTGAAGGACGGGGCGAATTTCGCCTATCCGGGGCATACCGAATACCTTGCCGCACTGGCGGGGGTGGAGCGTGTGGTGATGATGCTCGCCGCGCCGCAGTTGCGCGTCGTGCCGGTCACCATCCACATCCCTCTGGCCGAGGTGCCGGCCGCGCTGACGCCCGATCTGCTGGAGGCGACGCTGCGCATCACCCATGCCGGCCTGATCCGCGATTTCGGCATTGCCGCGCCGCGCATCGCCGTCTCGGGCCTCAATCCCCATGCGGGCGAAGGCGGCACGATGGGCACCGAGGAGACGATGATCGCCGAGGTGATGGAACGGCTCGGCCGCGAAGGGCTGCAACTGGACGGCCCCTTGCCCGCCGACACGATGTTCCACCCCGCCGCACGCGCCCGCTTTGATGCGGCGCTGTGCATGTATCACGATCAGGCACTCATCCCGATCAAGACAATCGCCTTTGACGAAGGGGTGAATATCACCTTGGGCCTGCCCTTCATCCGCACCTCCCCCGATCATGGGACCGCGTTCGACATCGCGGGCTCCGGCACCGCCAATCCTTCAAGCCTGATCGCCGCGCTTCGCATGGCCGCAGAGATGGGGGCCGCCCGTGTCCACGATTGACGGCCTGCCCCCCCTGCGGGAGGTGATCCGCGTCCACGATCTGGTGGCGAAGAAGCAGCTGGGTCAGAACTTCCTGCTGGATCTGAACCTGACGGCAAAGATCGCCCGCATGGCCGGGGATCTGTCGGGCTGCGACGTGATCGAGGTCGGCCCCGGCCCCGGCGGTCTGACCCGCGGGTTGCTGGCCGAAGGGGCGCGCCGCGTCCTTGCGATCGAGAAGGACCCCCGCTGCCTTCCGGCGCTGGAGGAGATTTCGGCCGCCTATCCCGGACGGCTGGAGGTGATCAACGCCGATGCGCTGACGATCGACCCAACCGACCGGCTGACGGCGCCGATCCGCATCGTGGCGAACCTGCCCTACAATGTCGGGACGGAGCTTCTGGTCCGCTGGCTGACGCCGCAGGCATGGCCGCCCTTCTGGGACAGCCTGACGCTGATGTTCCAGAAGGAAGTGGCGGAACGGATCGTGGCCAAGCCCGGATCGAAGGCCTATGGCCGCCTCGCGCTGCTGGCGCAATGGCGCACCGATGCGCGCATCGTGCTGACCCTGCCGCCCGAGGCGTTCACCCCGCCGCCGAAGATCCATTCCTCGGTCGTGCATCTGAAGCGGCTCGATGCGCCCCGGTATCCGGCGGATGCGGCGATCCTGTCGCGTCTTACGGCGGCGGGCTTCAATCAACGCCGCAAGATGCTGCGCTCTTCGCTGAAAGGGGTCGCGCCGGATATCGAGGATCGGCTGCGCGCCGCGGGCATCGAGCCGACGGCGCGGGCGGAGGAAATCTCCCTCGAGGGGTTCTGCGCCCTGGCCCGCGAAATCGCCGCGAACGGATCATGAAAAAGCCGCCCCGAGGGGCGGCTTTTCTCATTCGACGGCTTGGCGCGGCTCGGGGTCGGCGCCCTCATCGGCCTTCTTGCGCGGCCGGCGCGTGTTGGCGCGGCGGGGGGCCTCACCCTCGGGCTTCGGGGCGCGCGGGGCACGGGCGCGGCGCGGCTTTTCGGCGGCGGGCGGCGCAAGCTCTTCGGCGGTCAGATCGAGGCTCGGCTGCTCGGCCGGGGCGTCGACCGGAACGTCGGCCACGGGCTCGGCCGTCACCTCGGGTTCCCGCCGATCTTGGCGGTCATCCTCGCGGTCGCGGCGCGGGGCGTCGCGGTCATCGCGGCGCTGGTTGTGATGCTGCTGGTTCTGCGCGTGATGCTGCTGACGGGCCTCCTGCTCGGCGGCCATCTCGCGCTGCGCTTCGCTCAGCATGCGGGTGTAATGCTCGGCATGCTGCAAGAAGGCCTCGGCCGCCACACGATCGTTCGACAATTGGGCATCACGCGCAAGCACATGATACTTCTCGATGATCTGCTGCGGCGTGCCACGCACCTTGCCCTCGGGGCCGGAGCTGTCGAACACGCGGTTGATGATGTTGCCCAGCGGGCGCGGACGGTTCGATTTCGAACGCGAACGGGACTTAGAGGATCTCATGGTGTCCTTGTATCCGAATACTTGGCCTTGCCTGACGTGATCCGCATGCACTGTCGCCCTTCCGTTTGGGGCGAACCGCGTGATGCTGCATCGGCGGGACCGCGCGGGCGCTGCTACCAGCTTGCCCTCCGCGTGAGGTCCAATAACCACTCAGAAAACGATCTGGCAAGTGCTTCTTTGCCTATAAGTTGCATTTTCGCGTGTTTCAGCCGGTTTTGGCCGGCGCGCGGGCTGCAACGACCCGATCCCTGCCCTCCATGTCGGGATGAACGCGCACCGCGTCAAGGCCTGCCTCGCGCAGAAGCGCCGCCACCGCCGCGCCTTGCGTCGCCCCGATCTCCAGAAGAAGACGGCCACCGGGCAAAAGGTGATCCCGCGCGCCCGCAGCGATGGCGCGATAGGCATCAAGACCGTCGCCCCCCGGCGTCAGCGCCAGATGCGGCTCCCACTCCCGCACCTCGGGGGAAAGGTCGTCCATCTCCGCCTCGGTGATATAGGGCGGGTTCGAGACGATGAGCGCGAAACGCCCCTCGACCGAAGCAAACCAATCCGACAGCACGAACAGCGGCCGCAGCCCAAGGCGCGCGGCGTTTTCCCCCGCGACGGCTAGCGCCCCCGGCGACAGATCGGTCGCGGTGGTCTCCGCCCCCGTTTCGGCCATCAACGTCAGCGCGATCGCGCCACTGCCGGTGCCAAGGTCCAGCAGGGTGCCGAACGGCTCTTCCAGCGCGAGGGCGATCAGCGCCTCCGTCTCGGGGCGCGGGTCCAGCACTTCGGGGGTGATGCGGAAGCGCCGCCCCCAGAACAGACGCTCACCCACGATCTGGGCCACCGGCTGGCGGGCCGAGCGGGCGGCCAGAGCCGCCTCGAACCGCGCCATGGCATGGGTGCCGACCTCGTCGGACATATGCAGCACCAGCCGGTCCGGGGCGTATCCCATCATATGCGCCAGCAGCCAACGCGCATCGCGCCCCGCCTCCGGCACGCCCGCAGCGGCCAGTTCGGCTGCGCCGCGGCGCAGGGCATCGGCGACGATCATGCCTCCATCTCGGCAAGACGCGCGGCCTGATCATGCGCGACCAGCGCGTCGATCACCTCGTTCAGATCGCCCGCCATGATCTGCGCCAGCGCATAGAGCGTGAGGTTGATGCGGTGATCCGTCATCCGGCCCTGCGGGAAGTTGTAAGTGCGGATGCGTTCGCTTCGATCGCCGGAGCCGACCTGCGCCTTGCGGTCGGCGGCGCGGGCGGCATCCGTGCGATCACGCTCCAGCTCGTAGAGGCGCGCGCGCAGGACCTGAAGGGCGATGGCGCGGTTCTGATGCTGCGATTTTTCGGAGCTGGTCACGACGATGCCCGTCGGAAGATGGGTGATCCGAACGGCGGAATCGGTGGTGTTGACGTGCTGACCGCCGGCGCCGCTGGCGCGCATCGTGTCGATGCGGATGTCGGCGGCAGGGATGTCGATCTCCACCTCCTCGGCCTCCGGCAGGACGGCGACGGTCGCGGCGGAGGTGTGGATACGCCCGCCCGCCTCCGTCTCGGGGACGCGCTGAACGCGGTGGACGCCGGATTCGTATTTGAGGCGGGCGAAGACCCCCTCGCCCTGCACCAACGCCGTCACTTCGCGGATGCCGCCAAGATCGCTCTCGGCAAGGTCGATGATCTGGAAGGTCCAGCCCTGCGCCTCGGCGTGGCGCTGATACATGCGCAGCAGATCGGCCGCGAAAAGCGCCGCTTCCTCGCCGCCGGTGCCGGGGCGGATCTCGAGGATGGCGGGGCGCGCATCCGCCGCATCCTTGGGCAGCAGCGCAAGACGCAGCGCCTGTTCCATCTCGGGGATGCGGGCGCGCAGGGCCGGGATCTCATCCTCGGCCAGCGCGCGCATTTCGGGGTCGGACAGCATCGCCTGCGCTTCGGCCAGATCGTCCAGCGCGCGGGTATAGGCTTCGATCTGCGTGACGACGGGCTTCAGATCGCCGTATTCCCGCGACAGGGCCGCAATCTCGGCGGGGGCCGCGCCCGTGGACAGCTTCGCCTCGAGAAACTCGAAGCGGCGGGTGATCTGGGCGAGTTTGTCCATCGGAACCATGCGCGCGGGAATGGCGCAAGGCGGGCGGGCGGTCAAGGGCCGACAGGTATCAGCGCCGCCGCGATGCGGCGCCCCTCGGACAGAAGGACGTTGTAGGTGCGGCAGGCGGCGGGGGTGTTCATCACCTCGACGCCGATCCCGGCCTCCTCCAGCGCCTCGCGGAAGGCGCGGGGCGCATGGGCGATCTCGGCCCCCGTGCCGAGGAACAGCACGTCGATCCGCCCGGCCAAGAGCAGCGGCGCGGCCGTATCGGCATAGCCGCCCCAGCCGACCGTGCTCCATGGCGAGACGAGGATCATCCCCTCCAGCTTCTGCCCCGCAAGGCGGAAGAAGCCCGGACCATAGCCGTCGATCGGCTGCGCTTCGGGATAGGAGATTTCTTCCATCATCGGCATCAGGCGTCGATATCCGCGAATTTGGTGCCCGCTTTGGACGGCGCCTTGGGATCGCGGTTGACGCCGATCCAGAGCACGAGGTTCTTGGCCATATAGACCGAGGAATACGTCCCGAGGATCACGCCGAAGGCAATCGCCGCCACGAAGCCGCGGATCACGTCGCCGCCGAAGATCAGCAGCGCGATCAGCGCGATCAGCGTCGTCACCACCGTCATCACCGTCCGGCTCAGCGTTTCGTTGACCGACAGGTTCATGACATCGCGCAGCGGCATCGTCTTGTACTTGCGCAGGTTCTCCCGCAGCCGGTCGAACACGACCACCGTATCGTTCACCGAATAGCCGAGGATGGTCAGCAGCGCCGCCACCGTCGTCAGGTCGAACCGGATCTGAAACAGCGCGAAGATGCCGATCGTGACGAGCACGTCATGCAGCGATGCGATGATCGTCCCCAGCGCGAACTGCCATTCGAAGCGCAGCCAGATATACACCGCGATCCCGAGCGAAGCGAGCGCGACGGCCAGCACCGCCGAGCGGATCAACTCACCCGAGACCTTCGGCCCCACCGATTCCACCGACGGGAAGGTGATGGAGGGGGCGACGGCGCGCAGCGCATCCTCCACGCGGTTGATCGTCTCGGGGCTGGCGGATTCGGCGCCTTCCTGCGCCTCGATCCGGATGGAGGCGACATGCTGATCGGCGCCGAAGGACGGATCGAACACCTCGGTGATGATGACATCGCCGATTCCCAGCGGTTGCAGCGCCTGACGATAGGCGCCGACATCCACCGGCTCGGTCGACTCGGTGCGGATCGTGGTGCCGCCGCGGAAGTCGATCCCGAAGTTCAGCCCCATCACCAGCACAAGGACCACCGACAGGATCATCGCCACGACAGAGGCGCCGAACGTCGCCCATTGCCAGCGGAAGAAGTCGATCTTCGTGACAGAGGGGACAAGCTTCAGACGAAGGGCCATGCGCGTCTTTCCTTACACGGTGATGGTCTTGGGCCGACGCCACGCATACCACGTAGCGATCAGCGACCGGGTGACGAAGACCGAGGTGAACATCGAGGTGATGATGCCGATTCCCAGCGTGACGGCGAAGCCGCGCACCGAACCCGTGCCGATGGCGAACATGATCACCGCCGTCAGCAGCGTGGTGATGTTGGCATCCACGATCGCCGAAAGCGCCTTCTGGAACCCTTCGTCGAGCGCGCGGACGGCGTTGCGGCCGGCGCGCAGTTCTTCGCGGACACGCTCGTAGATCAGCACGTTGGCATCGACCGCCATCCCCATCGTCAGCACGATCCCGGCGATGCCCGGCAGCGTCAACGTGGCCCCGATCAGCGACAGGATCGCGAAGATGGCGATGACGTTCACCGCCAGCGCGACGTTGGCCATCATCCCGAACCAGCCATAGGAGGCGACCATGAACACCACCACGGCGATCATCGCAACGACCGAGGCCAAGCGGCCCGCGTCGATGCTGTCCTGACCAAGCTCCGGCCCGATGGTCCGTTCCTCAAGGAAGTCCATGCCTGCGGGCAGTGCGCCCGCGCGCAGCAGGACGGCCAGCTGGGTCGATTGCTCCACCGTGAAGTTGCCGGTGATGATCCCCGATCCGCCCGGAATGGCCGAGTTGATGACGGGGGCCGAGATCACCTGATCGTCGAGGACGATGGCGAAGGGACGGCCGATATTCTGCGCGGTGTAATCGCCGAAGACGCGGCCCCCCGCGCCGTTGAAGCGGAAGTTCACGGCCGGGCGGTTGTTCTGATCGAAGGCGGGCTGCGCATCGACCAGCGCCTCGCCCGAGACGACGGGCGTGCTCTGCACCACGTAATAGACGCCCTGCTCGTCTTCGGAGGGCAGAAGCTCCTGCCCTGCATCGACGGGGGTGTTCGCATCGGTCGTCCGGTTGACGACGGTGTTGAAGGTCAGCTGCGCGGTGGTGCCGATCAGCTCCTTCAGCTCTTCGGCGGAACCGATGCCGGGAACCTCGATCAGGATGCGGTCGTCGCCCTGACGCTGGATCGTCGGCTCGCGCGTGCCGACTTCGTCGATGCGGCGGCGGATGATCTCGAGGCTCTGTTGCATCGTGCGCAGATCGGTCGCGCTGCGCTCGGCCTCGGAAAGTTGGATCACGAGGGTGTCGCCGTCCAGCTGCACGTCGATGTCGTTCTGGCCGGTGGCGGTCAGGCTCTGGACCGGCTGGGCAAGGCCCCGCGCGATCTGCAGCGCCCGGTCCGCGCCCGCGACATCGGACATCTGGATGCGCAGCACCCCCGGATCGGAGGCGGTGCGGCGGATGCTTCCGACCTCGCTGCGCGCATCGCGCAGCGCGTCGCGCATTTCGGGCCAGAGGGCGTCGATGCGGTCGGCATAGACATCCGACAGCCGGACTTCGGCCAGAAGATGCGCGCCGCCCCGCAGGTCGAGCCCGAGGTTCATCAGCGACGCGGGCATCCAATCGGGCCAAGCGTCCATCGCGGCCTGCTGGTCGGGCGTGGCGGTGCCGCCCTGCGCCTCCACCGCGGCCGCGGCGTCGTTATGGGTTTCGACCCGGCCATAGAAGGCGTTGGGTATGGCGAACAGGACCGCCAGGGCGCAGATGCCCCAGATGACGATCCGTTTCCACAGCGGTATCTGCAGCATCTTCAGGTCCGGGTCAAAGGGTCAGGCGACGGGTTCGGTTTTGGAGACGACTTGCGCGATCGTGCTGCGCAGGACCTTCACCTTGACGCCTTCGGCGATCTCGACCGTGACTTCGTTGCCCTCGGCGACATGGGTGACCTTGCCGATGACGCCGCCTTGCGTGACGACCTGATCGCCGCGGCGCAGCTGTTGAACCATGTTGCGGTGTTCCTTCACCTTCTTCTGCTGCGGACGGATCAGCAGGAAGTACATGATCGCGAAGATCAGGATCAGCGGAACGAAGCTGGTCAGGGCGCCGGCAGCGCCGCCGGCGGCGGATTGGGCGAAGGCAGGGGTGGCGAACATGCGGTATCCTCGTCTGGGATTGGGGGAAGGCCCCACTATCATCGGTGGCGCACCCTAATGGCCACCCCATCCGATGGCAAGCGCGGCCCGCGACCGCAGGGCGCGCCCCGGATTGACGGTTCCCCGCCCCGCCGCAATAAGGCATAGACAGATGCGAACCCAAGAACCCGGGAGCCAGAGACATGCACGACATCCGCGCCATCCGCGAAAACCCCGCCGCCTTCGATGCGGCGCTGTCGCGTCGTGGGGCGCAGCCGATGTCGGCGCAGGTGCTGGCCGTCGACGAGGCGCGGCGCGGCAAGATCCTCGCCGCCGAAACCGCGCAGGCCGAACAGAACCGCGCCAGCAAGGAAGTCGGCGCCGCCAAGGCCGCCGGCAACGAGGCCGAGTTCGAGCGTCTGCGCGCCCTTGTGGCACAGAAGAAAGCCGACATCGCCCGCCTGAACGAGGAAGCCGCGCAGGAGGATGCCCGTCTGCGCGATCTCTTACTGACCATCCCGAACCTGCCCTTGGCCGATGTGCCCGACGGCGCGGACGAAGAGGGCAACGTGGAACTGCGCCGCTGGGGCACGCCCCGCGCCCTGCCCTTCCCCGCCAAGGAGCATTACGAGATTCCCGCCGCGCAGGCCGGTCTGGATTTCGCGACGGCGGCCAAGCTGTCGGGAAGCCGGTTCGTCGTCCTAAAGGGCGCGATCACCCGGCTGCACCGCGCCCTCGCGCAGTTCATGCTTGACACACATGTGAACGAACACGGCCTGACGGAGATGTGGACCCCGGTCCTCGTGCGCGACGACGCGATGCTCGGCACTGGCCAGCTTCCGAAATTCGCCGAGGACAGCTACCAGACCACGAACGGCTGGTGGCTGATCCCGACCTCGGAGGTGACGTTGACGAACACCGTCGCCGGGGAGATCCTCGATTGGGAAACCCTTCCCATCCGCATGACGGCCCACACCCAATGCTTCCGCTCCGAAGCGGGCAGCGCCGGGCGCGACACCGCCGGCATGCTGCGCCAGCATCAGTTCGAGAAGGTGGAGATGGTCTCCATCACCACGCCCGAACAATCCGCCGAGGAGCACGAGCGCATGACCGCCTGCGCCGAGGCGATTCTGCAAAAGCTGGGCCTGCCCTACCGCGTGATGGTGCTCTGCACCGGCGATATGGGATTCGGCGCGACGCGGACGCATGATCTGGAGGTGTGGCTGCCCGGTCAGGACACCTACCGCGAGATTTCCTCGGTTTCGGTCTGCGGCGCGTTTCAGGCCCGCCGCATGAACGCCCGCTTCCGCCCCGAAGGCGGCAAGCCCGATTTCGTGCATACGCTGAACGGCTCGGGCCTCGCGGTCGGCCGCTGCCTGATCGCCGTGCTGGAGAATGGCCAGCAGGAAGACGGCTCGGTCGACCTGCCGGCCGTGCTGCATCCCTATCTCGGCGGCAAGACCCGCATCACCGCCGAGGGTGTGCTGGCCTGATCAGCCGCCCGCGATGATCTTCACATAGGATTGCGTTTCGGCATAGGGAGGGATCCCGCCGTAACGCTCCACCGCCATGGGACCGGCGTTGTAGGCGGCCAGCGCGTGCCGCCAGTCGCCGAAGCGGTCATACATCATCCGCAGATAGCGCGCGCCGCCATAGAGGTTGGCCACCGGATCGTCGATGGCCACCCCGATCAGCTGCGCCGTGTCGGGCATCAGTTGCGCCAGCCCCCGCGCGCCCCGAACCGACACCGCCGCCGGGTTCCAGCCCGATTCCTGCTGCACGAGGCGCAGGAACAGATCCTCCGGTACGTTGTACTTTTGCGCCGCCGCACGGGCCGTCGCGAGGTATTGGCCGCGATAATTCCCGCTATAGCGCGGGGTCGAGGCCTGCTCCTCGGCTGCCTCGGAGGGCGGGCGCAGACGGCTCGAGGCGGAATATTGCGTGGCCGCCCGACTGTCGAGCACGTCGAATTGCGAGCCGAGCCGCGAGACCCCCGCACCGGGCGATTTGCCGAAGATCCCCTCGGCCATGGCCGGGGGCGTGATCGCAGCAACGAGTGTTGCCGCAAGCGCGATGTGTCGCATGCGTCCGTCCTTCGCTGTCCCGCGCGCCACTATACGGAAAATCGGATGCCGCGCCAGTGCGGCGGCGGTGCCGGGCACATTGCGTCCCCCGTGCCGGGCGTGTAAGTCGGTGTGAAGCATTACGCGGAGGCATTCATGGCGGGTTCGGTCAACAAGGTCATCATCGTCGGCAATCTGGGCCGCGACCCAGAGGTGCGCAGCTTCCAGAACGGTGGCCGCGTGGTGAACCTGCGGATCGCCACCTCGGAAACGTGGCGCGACCGCACCTCGGGGGAGCGCAAGGAGCGTACGGAGTGGCATTCGGTCGCCATCTTCTCCGAACCGCTGGGCAAGATCGCCGAGCAGTATCTGCGCAAAGGGTCCAAGGTGTATATCGAGGGCGCGCTCGAAACGCGGAAATGGCAGGATCAGTCCGGTCAGGACCGGTATTCGACGGAAGTCGTGCTGCGCCCGTTCCGCGGCGAGCTGACGCTTCTGGATGGGCGTGACGGCGGCGGCGCATCTGCGGGCGGCGGTGGCGGCTACGAGGATCGTGGCGGCGGTTACGATTACGAAGGCGGCAGCAGCGGCGGCGGTGCATCGCGCGGCGGCGCGCGCCCGCAGGGCGGCGGCGGCGGTCGCAGCAACGATTTCGACGACGAAATCCCGTTCTAAGACTATCGGCAGGGGGCGAGGTGATCGCCCCATGCCGCAGGCTCAGACCGGCACGCCCTTGGTCGTGCCGGTCTTTGCGAGACAGCGGGCGGTTTGGGCGCTGCGTAAACGCCGAGCCGCCATCACAGCATCACGTCAGTCGACGCCAGATACTGTACATCGCGCAGAAGCAGCGCGAAATCGGCCGCGCCGTCCTTATTCACATCGCCCTGCAAAAGCAGATCGCTGCCCTGCTGCGTCGTCCAGAGGGCGTTTGCCGCCGGTCCGCTGTCGCTGAAGACGAAGCTCTGATGCCCGGCGGCGCGGATGTTCGCGTCGATCGCGCTGACATCGATCCGGTCGATGCCGGATACGAAATCGTGGATCTCATCCGTATGGCTGAGAGAGCCGAAATCCGAACGCTTCAGGAAGATGAAGGTATCGCGCGCCTGATCCACGCCGCCATGAAGCTCATCCACCCCGGCGCCGCCATAGAGGACATCGCGCCCCGCGCCCCCCGAAAGCACGTCATTGCCCGCGCCGCCATAAAGCGTGTCATTGCCGGCATCGGCGTTCAGCACATCGTTCCCCGCGCCGCCCAGAAGCCGGTCATGGCCCGCGCCCCCGGTCAGGGTGTCGGCTCCGTTGTCCCCCGACAGGACATCGGCACCCGCGCCGCCATAGAGCATGTCGGCCCCCGCACCGCCCGAAAGCTGATCGGCGCCGTTGTCGCCCTTCAGGATGTCGTTACCGTCACCGCCGCTCAGCGTGTCGTTGCCATTCTGGCCCGACAGCCGGTCCGCCCCACCATCCCCACTGATCCGGTCATTGCCGTCGCCGCCATAAAGCCCGTCATCCCCCGACCCGCCGAACAGGACATCGTTTCCGCCATCCCCGTTCAGCACGTCATTCCCATTGCCACCGCGCAGGGTATCGGCCCCCGCACCGCCCTTCAGGGTGTCGTTCCCGCCAAGCCCCTCCAACACATTCGCGGCGCCGTTGCCGGTGATCACATTGTCCGCCGCGTTTCCGCGCCCCGTGGCCGCGCCCTGCCCGGTCAGGGTCAACGTCTCGAGGTTGTCGCCCAGCGTCCAATCGAGCGCGGAGAAGACGTGATCGCGGCCGCCATTCGCATCCTCGACCACTTGGTCGCCCTTGGTGACGTAATAGCTGTCATCCCCTCGCCCGCCGGTCAGCACCTCGGCGGCAGAGGTGCCGCGGAGGGTGTCGCGCCCGTTCGTCCCGTCGGTCAGGTTGTCATCGAGGATCGTGATCTCCACGACCTTCATGCTGCCACCATCGCTGAACTCGGTGCCGCTGACATTCACGACGAGGAAGGCCGTCTCCGGCCCCTCCGCCACGGTATCCCGCAGGGCGGTGATGGTCATGGGGATGCGCTCCGTCCTTCCACCCCAACCGATATAGGAGCCCTGCCCCGACAGGCTGCCGATATCGGCGAAAGACGCAGCGCCGCCCGCCGTCGAGATATCATAGCTGTAGGTCGTATATCCGCTCGCCATGTTCTTGAGGAGCAAGCCGACATTCAGGCTCTGCCCTTCGCGCAGGGTGATCGCGTCGGGAATGGAAAGCTCGGCATGGGTCACGGGAGGAGGAATGTCCGAGCCGCCGACGATCGTGACCGAGGAAGTGAACCCCGCCGCCCGCAGATCGTCCTGATCGTAAGTGACCTTGTTGCCCTCCATATCGGTCAACTCGATGCGCATAATCTCCGCGCTGCCTGATTTGGTTTCGGGTTTCACCCAGACCGAGCTGTTCAGATGCCCGTCCACCCATGTCGCCGAGTTGCCGAGCCAGAACGGAACCGCGATTCCGAAGGAATCGAGGAAGCTCGTCTGAACGACGGATTTATCGAGCCAGATGCTGATATCGGTTATGCCGTAATCATCCACGGCATCCGCAGACAGGGTTAAAAGAGCATCCCCCTTGGTGACATCGAGCACCGGAGTAAGCGAGAACGACGTGAGTGAGGGCAGCGACGACAGAGGCATCAGACAACTCGGACAAGGGAAGTGGATCTGCCTCATATCCTTTCACGAACAAGTGAAATTCGCATTAACATGGGGCGAATGATTACTGCAGCAGTCCTGACCCATCAGATGACGTTACGGCGCATTCTTAGAAAGGTTGACTTGACGTAAAAAACGGCGGATTTGCGATGTTCATCCAACAGGGAGATGACAATGATAAACGGCAAACTGCTTTCGGCCAGTGCGCTTGCGCTTCTGCTTGGCACCGGCGCTGCGATGGCCGAAGTGGTGATCAACCGCGGCAACGACACCGATCCGGCCACGCTCGATCCGCACCGTACGCAGACGGTGGCCGAAGGCCGCATCCTCGCGGATCTCTATGACGGGCTGGTGATTGAGGACGCCGAGGGCGAGGCCATTCCCGGCGTCGCCGAATCGTGGGACCTGTCGGAAGACGGCACCGTCTACACCTTCCATCTGCGCGACTCCAAATGGTCGAACGGCGATCCGGTCACCGCGCATGATTTCGATTTCGCCTTCCACCGCATCATGGATCCGATGACGGCGGCCGGCTATGCCTCCATCCTCTTCCCGATCAAGAACGCCGAAGCCGTCGCGGGCGGGCAGATGCCGCTCGATCAGCTGGGCGTGCGCGCGATCGACGACAAGACGTTGGAAATCACGCTCAACGCCCCCACCCCCTTCTTCATCGAGCTTCTGACCCACCAGTCGGCCCTGCCGCTGCATCAGAAATCGGTCGAGGAGTTCGGCGATCAGTTCACCCGTCCGGGCAACCTCGTCAGCAACGGCGCCTATATGCTGCAATCGTTCACGCCGAACTCGCAGCTGGTGATGGTGAAGAACCCGAACTACTACGACGCCGACGACGTGAAGATCGACAAGGTGAACTGGATTCCGTTCGAGGATCGTTCCGCCTGCATGCGCCGCTTCGAAGCCAACGAAGTCCAGATCTGCTCCGACGTTCCGGCCGAGCAGATGGACTATGTGAAGGCCAACCTCTCCGACGAACTGCGCGTCGCCCCCTATCTCGGCACCTACTATCTGCCGGTGAAGGGCGAAGACGGCAGCCCGCTGAAGGATGCGCGCGTGCGCAAGGCGATCTCCATGGCGATCGACCGTGACTTCATCGCCGATTCCGTCTGGGCGGGCACGATGCTTCCGGCCTACACCCTCGTGCCGCCGGGCATCGCCAACTATGTCGATGGCGGCGTGAAGGTGGATTACGCGGACGAGGATCTGTTCGACCGCGAAGACGAAGCCAAGGCCCTGCTGGAAGAAGCCGGCGTCGAACCGGGCACCCTGACGGTGGATCTGCGCTACAACACCGGCGAGAACCACAAGAACACGATGGCCGCCATCGCCGACATGCTGGGCAATATCGGCATCAACGCGCGCCTGAACGAAGTCGAAGGCACGACCTACTTCAACTATCTGCGCGAAGACGGCCCGTTCGATCTGGCCCGTGCCGGTTGGATCGGGGATTACAACGATCCGCAGAACTTCCTGATGCTGTACGAAAGCGGCGTGTCCTTCAACTATTCGCGTTGGGACAATGCCGATTACGACGCGCTTCTGGACAAGGCCGCCGAGACGATGGATCTGGGCGAGCGCGCCGAGGTTCTGGCCGATGCCGAACGTCTGCTTCTGGACGATCAGGCGATCATCCCGATCCTGTCCTACTCCTCCCGCGCGCTGGTCGCGACCGAGGTTCAAGGCTACGAAACCAACCTCATGGATGCCCACGCGACACGCTGGATGTCCTTGAACTGATCCACCCCCGGACATGCAAACGGGCGGGTCGCAAGACCCGCCCTTCAACTTGATAGGTATTCGATGCTTGGGTACACCTTGCGACGAATGGCCAGCGCGATCCCCACGATCTTCATCATCATCACGCTGACCTTCTTTGCGATCCGTATCGCGCCGGGCGGACCGTTCGACCTTGAACGCCCGCTCGATCCGCTGATCCTCGCCAATCTTCAGCGCGCGTATAATCTGGACGCGCCGCTGTGGCAGCAATATCTGAATTATCTCGGCAATCTGCTGCATGGGGATCTCGGTCCCAGCTTCACGCGCCGCGATTTCTCGGTGAACGATCTGTTCGCGCAGGGTCTGCCCGTGTCGATCCTGCTGGGCGGGCTTGCCCTGACGGCGGCGGCGATCCTCGGCACCCTTCTGGGCGCCATCGCGGCCCTGCGGCAGAACTCGTGGCTGGACAACCTGATCGTGGCGATTGCAACGCTCGGCATCACGACGCCGAACTTCGTCATCGCCCCGCTGCTGAGCCTGTTCTTCGGCGTCATCCTCGGGGTGCTTCCGGCGGGCGGGTGGAGCAATGCCAACCCCGCCTACTGGGTGCTGCCGATCATCACGCTGGCGCTGCCGCAGGTGGCCGTGATCGCCCGCCTCGTGCGCGGCGCGACGGTGGAGGCGCTGCGCGCCAACCATGTGCGCACCGCCCGCGCCTATGGCCTGCCGGCGCGGGTCGTCGTGGGCGTGCATGCGCTGCGCGCGGCGATGCTGCCGACCGTGTCCTACCTCGGGCCGACGGCTGCGGCGCTGCTGACCGGTTCGGTCGTGGTGGAGACGATCTTCGGCCTCCCCGGCGTCGGCCGCTACTTCGTGCAGGGCGCGCTTGGCCGCGACTACACGCTGGTGATGGGCACGGTGGTGGTGATCGCCGTCTTCGTGGTGATCTTCAACCTCTTGGTGGACCTCACCTACGCTTGGCTTGACCCGAGGGTACGTTATGACTGATGCAACGACGATCGCGGCACCCAGCCGCTCGCTCTGGCAGGATGCGTGGATCCGGCTGAAGAAGAACCGCGCGGCACTGGCCAGCCTCTTCGTGCTGATCATCCTCGCGCTGGCGGGGATTTTCGGGCCGATGATCTCGCCCCACCCCTATGGGGCGATCTATCAGCAATATGTGCGCGTGCCGCCCAGCCTCGAGGCCTATCCCCGCGCCGACGACATCGAACCGGCGGTCGAGAGCCTTCTGCGCCGCGCCCGTGTCGAACCCGCCGGGATCGAGGTGGAGGGCGATGCCGTCACCATCACGTTGAACGGCGACACGCCGATCGACGACCGGATCGTGCGCTATTTCCAGCGTTCGGACGCGTTCTTTGCACCCGAACTGACGCTGGCCGATGACAAGCTCTCGGGCACGCTGACCCTCGGGGTGGAGCGGAACTACTTCTTCCTCGGCACCGACAACCTTGGCCGCGACATGCTCAGCCGTATCCTGATCGGCGTGCGCATCTCGCTCGCGATCGGCGTCCTTGCCTCGGCGATGGCGCTGGTGCTGGGCGTGGCCTATGGGGCGATCTCCGGCTATCTCGGTGGCCGGGTGGACAACGTGATGATGCGGATCGTGGACATCCTCTATTCGCTGCCCTTCATCTTCTTCGTGATCCTGCTTCTGGTGTTCTTCGGGCGCTCGCTGGTGATCATCTTCATCGCCATCGGGGCGACGGAATGGCTGGACATGGCGCGCATCGTGCGTGGCCAAACCCTCAGCCTCAAACGCCGCGAATTCGTTCAGGCTGCCGAGGCTCTGGGCGCCACCCGCTCGGGCATCCTGAAGCGGCACATCATCCCGAACGCCCTCGGACCGGTGATCGTCTTCGTGACGCTGCTGGTGCCGAAGGCGATCCTCGCCGAGAGCCTTCTGTCCTTCCTCGGCCTCGGGGTGCAGGACCCGATGACCTCGCTGGGCCTTCTGATCTCCGAAGGGGCGCAGAACATGCGCGGCGCGTCGTGGCAGCTTCTCGGCCCGGCTGCGGTGCTGACCGTGATCCTGTTCGCGCTGAACTTCCTGGGCGACGGCCTGCGCGACAGCCTTGACCCGAAGGAGCGTTGAGATGACCGACACGATCCTGTCCGTCCGCGACCTGCGCGTGACCTTCCAGACCAATGACGGCCCGGTGGAGGCCGTCAAAGGCGTCAACTGGGACCTGCGCGCCGGTGAGACGCTGGCCATCGTCGGCGAAAGCGGTTCGGGCAAAAGCCAGACCACCATGGCGCTGATGGGCCTTCTGGCCGCCAACGGCACCGCCACCGGATCCGTCCGCTACCGCGACCGGGAGGTTCTGAACCTGTCGGAGCGGGAGTTGAACAAGATCCGCGGCAAGAAGATCACCATGATCTTCCAAGAGCCGATGACCTCGCTCGATCCGCTCTATCGGATCGGGGACCAACTGGCCGAGCCGCTGCGCCATCATGCGGGTCTGTCCCGCAGCAAGGCGCGTCCGCGGATCCTCGAACTGCTGCGCCTCGTCGGCATTCCCGACCCCGAGCGCCGCATCGACAGCTACCCGCATGAGATGTCGGGCGGGCAGCGTCAGCGCGTGATGATCGCGATGGCGCTGGCCAACGACCCCGACATCCTGATCGCGGACGAGCCGACGACCGCCCTCGATGTGACGATTCAGGCGCAGATCCTCGAGCTTCTGGCCGATCTGCAGAAACGTCTCGGCATGGCGATCGTCTTCATCACCCACGATCTGGGCATCGTGCGGCGGTTCGCCGACCATGTGGCCGTGATGCGCCGCGGCGAGGTGGTGGAGGATGGCCCCTCGGAGGAGGTGTTCACCGCGCCGAAGCATCCCTACACGCGGATGCTCCTCGATGCCGAGCCGGAGGGCCGCAAGGAGCCCCCCGCCCCGGATGCGGCCGAACTCCTGCGCGGCGACGATGTCCGCGTCACCTTCACGCTGGGCGGCGGTTTCCTCAAGAAGGCCGATCACCTGCATGCGGTGAAGGGCATCTCGGTGACGCTGCACGAAGGTCAGACGATCGGCGTCGTGGGGGAATCGGGTTCGGGCAAGTCCACGCTGGGCCGCGCCCTGCTGCGCCTAACCGAAAGCGAGGGGCGCGTGGCATGGCTCGGCAAAGAGCTTCCGCGCGGCATCGACGAGATGCGCCCCTACCGCCACCAGTTGCAACTGGTGTTCCAAGATCCCTTCGGCTCTCTCTCGCCGCGGATGACGGTGGGGCAGATCATCACCGAGGGGCTGCTGATCCACGAGCCGACGATGTCGCGCGCCGAACGCAACCGCCGCGCCGGCGAGGCGCTAGAGGAAGTCGGCCTCGATGCCGGAATGCGCAACCGTTATCCGCACGAGTTTTCGGGCGGGCAGCGTCAGCGGATCGCCATCGCGCGTACGATGATCCTGCGCCCTCGGGTGATCGTGCTGGACGAACCGACCTCGGCGCTCGACCGGTCGGTGCAGAAGCAGATCGTGGAACTGCTGCGCGATCTTCAGCAGAAGCACCGCCTGTCCTACTTCTTCATCAGCCACGATCTGTCCGTGGTCCGCGCCCTCGCGGATCAGATCATCGTCATGAAGTCGGGGGAGATCGTGGAACAGGGCCTGACCGAACAGGTGTTCGACGCACCCCGGCAGGAGTACACGAAACGCCTGATGGCCGCGGCCCTGTCGACCGAACGTTTCCGGTCGGCGTCGTAAGAAAAAGCCCCCGGAAACGGGGGCTTTTTTGTATCAGATCCGGTCCGGATCCTTGAAACGTTCCTGCGCCGCGGTCGCTGCGGATTCGGCGACGCTCTGGACCTTGTCCACCAGCGGCTCTTCGGGGATCAGGTCTTCCTCGTAGGCCTTGGACTTGGCGGCATCGAGGCCGGCCTGCGCCGCAGCCGTGGCGCGATCCTTCAGATCCTCCGCCGTCTCGACCGCTTGATCATAGAGGCGATCGTGATGCGGGCCGAGCACGCGGTCTTCGGAGCGGGTGCGCGGCAGTGCGGCACCAAGGAGCGCCCCAGCGGCCAGCGCGACCGCGCCGAACAGAACCGGATGCGACTCCGCCTGTGCCAGCGCCTTGTCCGACAGATCGGAGGCCTGACGACGCGCGCCGTCCAGACGCTCGGAGGCCTGACGGCGATACCCGTCCAGACGCTCGGAGCTGGCCGAGGAACCGTAGGATTTGGAGAAGGACGGCTTCGAGGGCATCGTCGGGACGTAGTTCGGGGCAGCGCGGCGCGTTGCGACACCGCCGGCCAGCGCCACGAGGCCAAGGCCGATCAGGCCGAAGGCCACGGGGTTGCTGCGCACCTGACGGCCTGCCGCTTCGAGCGAACCGCGCGGATCCTCCAGCCCGACATAGCGGGTGGCATCGTTCAGAATCCCATGCAGCGAGGCTTTTTCGCGCAGTGCATTCAGCGTGCCTTCGACGTTCGAGCGATTGGTCTCGACTTCGACTTCGATGGTTTCCGGGGATTGGGTCATTTCATTTGCTCCTTCACGAGTTTGCCGTCCCGCTGTGCCTGCGCAATGCTGCGATCAGGGATGAGCGTGGCAGTGGAGAGTGTCTTGCGGCCGCCGACCATCAGCAGCCCGCCGATCACGAACAGCACGACGCCGACCAGCGTGGCGGCCCATGCCGGCCCGATCCATGTCGCAAGCGCGGCGACGAGGGCCTGCAGCAGCACGATGGCGGCCAGCAGCAGGATGATCGCACCGGCCAGCAGCATTTCGGCGCCATGGGCCATCTTGCTCGCGGCTTGGCTGATCTCGGCCTTCACGAGACGTGTCTCGCTGCGGACGAGATCGGCAAGATCGCGAACCAGATCGGCCATCAGGTCGGAAAAGCTGCGCGGATCGCTGGGCGGGATCTTATTAAAGTCCGACATTCGGCCCCCCATAGGTGGGTGCGGGGGTCGGTGCCGGGGTCGGTGCGGGTTCGGGCATGCCGACCGGCTCGGTCACGAGGGTCGCATCCTCTTCCTCGGGCGTCTTGGCCGTCAGCAGGCGGCCTGCCGCGAGACCGGCCAGAAGGCACCCGCCGATGAACACGGCCGGGTTGGAGCGGGCATAATCGGCTACGGCGCGGCCCATGTCGTTGACCGTACTGTTCTCGATCGTGCCGCTCAGATCCTCGGCCAGCGAGGCCCCTTGGTCGATCAGGCCCGAGGGCGCGGCCCCGAGGCCGTGGTCGGAATTGCTGCCCGAGGCGTCGCGCAGAGCGCGGGCGAGGCTGCGCAGTTCGGCCCCGAGGCCGGCCTTGCGGCGCTCCAGCTCGTCGGTGACGGCGCTCATCAGGCCCGGCGCTGTTTCATTGCGCAGGCGGTCCGCCCCATCCCGAACGCGGGCATTGGCCTCGTCATATTCAAAGCGGGCACGCGCCTTGGCATTCTCGATCTCTTCATTCATCATGATATGATTCCCTTGGCGAGTTACGGTTGGTCCTCTCTGCCGGCGTGGCGCCGGGCGGGGTGACCGGGTTCTGCGGGTCGGCGGGAGCGGGGTCGTCGGGGAACGTGGTCTGCTTGTTCGCCGGATCGTGCCGCTGCTGCCTCTGGTCGATCATCTTGCCCATCCGGGCCTCCTTTGCCTGTCTCTAACGGACGGAGAAGGCAGGCAGTTCCCATGGATGGGATCAGTTCTGCTCCTGAACGTCCTCATTGTCCTTGCCCTCGGTGCGGGCGGGATTCATCACGTCGAATTCTTCGGCCTTGTGGGCCGAACCTTCGTGCTGGGCCTGCGCATTCGGGCGGCGCGGGGCCTCGTCGCGTTTCTCGTGGGCATTGCGGGGCTGGTTGGCCATGGTCCTACTCCTTGGTTTTCGTATCGGGGGCGCCCTCGGGGCGGCTCGGAACGGGTGCGTCCTTGCGGGCCTGCTCGATCTCGGGCGTCAGGGGGGTGATCGGGTTGCCGATCACGTCCACGGGCTTGGCGGTCCTGTCATCCGGCGTCATGGGGCGCCCTCCTCTCTGGGGGTGAACCGCCACCGAGGCCGCCCTGTTCCGCGCCAAGGGTCGGGAACTTGCACGCAAGGGGCGTGTTGGGCCTTCAGTCGCCGGTCCGGCCGGCGCCACCCGAAAAAGGAGAGGGAAATGGACGACAAGCGCAAGCTGGGGCCGTCGCGTTCGCCCAAGGCGATCTATGTGATCGCGGCCATCATCGTGCTGACTGTGGTCACTCTGTTCGTGGGGATGAACATTTCCCACATGAACCAGATGGAGGATGCGGAGCAGGACGGGACCGCATCGCAGGCCGATGATGCAACGCCCATCGACCCGGAATGAGTGAAAAGGCCCCTGACGATCGTCAGGGGCCTTTCGCGTCTTAGTTGCCGTCGGCGTTCGATCCGATGAACCAAGCGTCCTTGTCGACGATCCGGCTCGCCTCGGTGAAGAGGTCCGAGGTGTCCTGATCGCCGCCATCGTCCGTGGTGTCGATCGCTTCGCGCAGCGATGCCGCCACCAGCTTGTACCGCTCGGTCAACTCGCGGACGTGATCCTTCACGGACACGGTATCGGTCGGATAGCGCGGCAGCGCCGTTTCCTCGGCCACGACCTGCGAGATGCCGACGGGCGTTCCGCCCAGCACCACCGTACGCTCGGCGATCTTGTCCAGAATGTCGCGCAGGTTCGCCACCGCATCGTCCAAGAGTTCGTGCACGCCGATGAAGCCATTGCCGCGCATCGTCCAATGCGCCTGCTTCACGGTCAGGGAGAGGTCGATCACGAGGCTCAGGTTCTTGTTCAGCGTCTCGATCGACACCTTCGCGCTGTCATCGGACAGGCCACTCGCAAAACGTTCGCGCATAAGTCACTCCTTGCGTTTCAAAGGTCGTGGGTTCAACCCGCCGGTCGCATCCGTGGTTCCATATCGGTGCCTACATCACCGCCGACAGCATCCACAGTGCCATGAACATCATCATCAGGTTCTCGGTCAACGACACGAAGCCAAGCGGCACGTTGCTGCCCCCGCCCATGCAGGCGCAGCGCAATTCCCGCTTTTCGATATACACCGCCTGAAAGACCGAGATGGCCCCGACTGTCCCGATGAACAGCGCGACCGGGATCGACGCCCAGAGCAGCACGCCGGTGATCATCAAAAGCCCCGCCCCTGCCTCGGCGAAGGGGTAGATATAGGCATAGCCGACCCAGCGGCGGGCCAAGAGGTCGTAGTTGAGGAAGCTGGTGGTGAACCGTTCGACATCCTGAAGCTTCTGCAGGCCCAGAAGGCACATCGCGAAGGCGATGGTCCAATGCAGCCAGCTGCCGAAGCTGACATCCCCCACCACCCAGCGGGCGGCCAGCGCCATCAGGGCGGCCATCCCGAACAGGGCGACGATGGGTTGATAGGTCGTCTCGTCCTTGGCCGGCAGAGGGGAGCCGAACCATGCGCGCAGTTCCGAATGACCGCCGATGCGTTCGCCGTCCACGAAGGTCTGCGGCGTCGTCTTGACCTTCCATTCGGCCTTGAAGGCGTCCGTCTCCTCGCGGGTGGTCAGATGATGATCCTCCACCTCGTAGCCGTGCCGTTCCAGCAACGCCTTCGATTTCAGGCCGAAGGGGCACACATGTCCGGGCATCACCATGCGGTACAGGACGGCCTTGCGCCTGACTTCGGTGGTGGAGCGGGGAATTGCGGTCATTTCAGTCCTTCCTTTCCTGCAAGAAGGATGTAAGCAGCCTGCCCCAGCCTTCCAGTCAAACTTTTCACGGCAGGGGCATATGCTTTGCGGTTGACATCGGGTGGTCCACAGGTAAAAGGCGGCAATTCAGTTTGAACCGGGGGCCTTTGTCCTCCGATGTTGTGGAGACGACAATGGCGAAGCCGACGACGATCAAGATCCGTCTGAACTCGACGGCGGGCACCGGGCACTTCTATGTGACCAAGAAGAATGCCCGCACCATGACCGAGAAGATGACTGTCCGCAAATACGATCCCGTGAAGCGGGAGCATGTGGAATACAAAGAAGGCAAGATCAAGTAAGATCGCCTTCCGTCACGATGCAGGAAACCCCGGAGCCTTCGGCTTCGGGGTTTTTTCGTGGCTGCGGTCCGGGCATGAAAAAACCGGCCCCGAAGGGCCGGCCATGTGCGTGAAAGCCCTGCGGCCTCAGTCGCGGTTGCCCATGAACTGCAGCAGGAACATGAACAGGTTGATGAAGTCGAGGTAGAGCTGCAGCGCGCCCATGATGGCGGCCTTGCCCAGCCATTCGGCATCGCCCATCTGGGCGTGCTGGATGTAGGTCGTCTTGATGTTCTGCGTGTCATACGCGGTCAGACCGGCAAAGATCAGCACACCGATCGCCGAGATGGCGAACATCAGCGCCGGCGATTGCAGGAAGATGTTGACGATCATCGCGACGACGAGGCCGATCACGCCCATCATCAGGAAGGTGCCGAGGCCCGACAGGTTGCGCTTCGTAGTGTAGCCATAGAGCGACAGCGCCGCGAAGGCGACCGCCGTGACGAGGAAGGTCTGCGCGATCGATGCCCCCGTGAAGACGAGGAAGATCGACGACAGCGACAGCCCCATCAGCGCCGCATAGGCGTAGAAGAAGACCTGCGCGCCGGCGGCCGAGAGCTTGTTGATCAGCGCGCCGAAGGCGAAGACCATCAGCAGCGGCGCGAACATGATCACCCATTTCAGGGGCGAGGCGTAGATCGCGTTACCAAAACCGGTCAGGTACTGATCGCCCATCTGGGCCACCGCCTGCGACGGATCGGTCGTGACCGCCAGCCCCGCGACGGCCCATGCGGCCGCGCCCGTCAGCAGCATGCCCACCGACATGACGCCGTAGACCTTGTTCATGTGGGCGCGAAGGCCCTGATCGATCTCGGCTGCGCGGGCACCCGCGCGCGCATGATCGACCGACTGGTATTGAGCCATGTGTTCCTCCGTGGACTCGTCGGGGGGCCGCGCTCAGAAGGGGCCCCCGCCATTGCATCTTATATTGCCATCCCGTCCGCCCAATTCAACAAAGACGGCGCGTCGCAACCATCGCTGATCTTTGCGATATATCAACAATATGGGCGTATTCGTGACGTTTTGACGCAGCGGAACGTGGTTGACGCACAGCTTGAGGAAACACGCAAGAGTGTATCGAAAAAAGTTGACACCCGCATGGGATGTATTACCCATCCATCGATCTGATATTTGCAAGAACCATTCCAAAAGCCGACATGCAAGCGGCATTTTAACCGAGACCTCAGAGACATAAGATGACACATCAAGTGGACGCCCATGTAGGCAAACGCATACGGCACCGTCGTTGGATGACCGGGATGACCCAGCAGCAGCTGGCCGAATCCGTTGGCATCAAGTTCCAGCAGATCCAGAAATACGAGACGGGCGCGAACCGCGTCAGCGCCTCGCGTCTGTGGGACATCGCTGCGGCGATGGGCGTCGGCATCGGCTTCTTCTTCGAAGGTCTGGAAGGTGCGGGGGAGATGGTCCAGGATCCGACCCACAACAAAGAAGCGCTCGATCTCGTGCGCATCTACTATTCCATCCCCGAAGAGCAACGGCGCAAGCTGTTCGATCTGGCGCGCGTCCTCGGCGCAGCCTGATATGCACACCAACGAGATCGTGGCCACCGCCCATGCCTTGGCCGATGCCGCGCGGGCCGCGACCCTCGCGCATTTCCGCAGCCCGCTGCTGGAGGCTGATAACAAGGCCTCCGGGCATTTCGACCCGGTGACCGCCGGCGATCGCGCCGCCGAGGATGCGATGCGCGCGATCCTTGCCGAGCGCCGCCCCCATGACGCCATCCTCGGCGAGGAGCGCGGCCATACCAAGGGCGAAAGCGGCCTGACATGGGTGCTGGACCCGATCGACGGCACGCGCGCCTTCCTCTGCGGTGCGCCGAGTTGGGGCGTGCTGATCGCCGTCTCGGACGAGAGCGGGCCGATCTATGGCCTGATCGACCAGCCCTTCATCCGGGAACGGTTCGAGGGCGGCTTGGGCATCGCCCGCACCGACGGCCCCCTCGGCCCGCGGGATCTTCGCACGCGCCCCCCGCGCCCTATGTCCGAGGCGCTGCTGATGTCCACCTTCCCCGAGGTCGGCACCGCCGAAGAGCAGGCCGCCTTTGGCCGCGTCGCGGCGCAGGCACGGCTGACGCGCTATGGCATGGATTGCTATGCCTATGCGCTCGTGGCGGCAGGGCAGATCGACCTCGTGATCGAAGCGGGCCTTCAGCCCTATGACATCCAGGCGCCGATGGCCGTGATCGAGGCTGCGGGCGGGATCGTGACCGATTGGCAGGGCCGCCGCGCCCCGCAGGGCGGGCGCATCATCGCCGCCGCCAATCCGCAAATCCATGCCGAAGCGCTCGAAATCTTGAACGGCTAGGTCCCCTTCCCTTTCCGGGCCGCGCGGCTAGCTCTTGCGCCGCGCATCTCGGAAAGGACATCCGCATGAAACTCACTTGGCTTGGCCATGCCGGCTTCCGCCTGGAGATCGAACAGGCCGTCATCCTCATCGATCCTTGGTTCAGCGGCAACCCGGCCTTCCCCGAGGGCCGGGAAGACGAGGCCACCCGCGGCGCCACGCATCTGCTGATCACCCACGGCCATGGCGATCACACGGCGGACGCGCTGAAGATCAGCAAGCAGCACGGCATTCCCATCGTCGGCATCGCCGATCTGGTGGATTGGTGGTCCGGCGAAGAGGGGATCGAGGGCGTCGGCTTCAACAAGGGCGGCACGGTCGATCTGAACGGTGCCAAGGTCACGATGGTGAATGCGGTCCATTCCTCGTCGATCAGCGGCAAGAGCACGCCGATCTATACCGGCACCGAATCCGGCTACATGATCGCCGGCGAAGGGCATGTCATCTATCTGTCGGGCGATACCGACATCATGGCCGATATGGAATGGATGGGCGATTACCATAAGCCCGATATCGGCATCCTCGCCTGCGGAGGCCATTACACCATGGATATGGACCGGGCGGCCTATGCGGCGCGGCGCTGGTTCGATTTCAAGACGGTGATCCCCTGCCATTACCAGACCTTCCCGGCACTGGCGCAATCGGCGCAGCCGCTCATCGACGCCCTGCCCGGCGTGTCGGTCATCGAACCGCAGATCCTGACTCCGATCGACCTCTGAGCGTCAGCTCTGCGCGCCCATCAACTCCTGCGCGATCTGCTGGACGATGGGACGGGCCTCCTCCTCGGTCATGCCGGGGCGGAGGCGCGGATCGTAGAGGATCTTCAGCATCAGCTCGTCCATATCCGTCAGCAGGGCGAATTCCTCGTCGTCGTTGAAGATCGAGGGCCGCGCCCGCGGGCTGTCATTGGCAAGGCCCATGGCCTGCGCCACCTCCTCGTGTAGGCAGGCGAGGCTCAAGAGATCGGGATGCTCTTCGCGGATCAGGGCGAAGGCGCCGGTATAGGTGCTCGTCGCGTCCGAGGTGGCATAGGCGAGGCAATAGGTCTCGCGCGGAAGGTCGGTGACGGCCTTCACCTCGTTCGGCGTCAGGCCGGGGGCGGCCTTGGCGATGGCCGCGCCCATGCGGCGGCGCTCATCCTCGTTCACGATGAAGATGGTGAGGTTGGGATGATCCTTGTTCAGCCCGATCGGATGCCCGCTGACGCGCGACAACCGCGCGAGATAGGAGCCGATGCGCGCCTTCTCGATCGCGCGCTGCCGTTCGGGAACGGAGTCTCCGAAGACGAGGCCAACCCGCACCGGGCGGTTCCAGCGACGGAGCGGGGCCGGTGTCTCGCGCTGTACGAAACCGTCGCCGTCGCGGGCATATTCGTCGCGCAGCGCGATCAGAACGAAGGTATCGGCAAGGATACGGTCATCGAAGGGGGTATCCGCCCCGCCCCCATCCGTGCGCATCAGCCCGCGCGACAGAAGGTCCGACTGCACGCTGGCGTAATAGCGGCGCAGCGCCTCCGACAGATCGGAGGGCGCTTCGACGGTCTTGCGCTCGGGCCGCGGCTTCGGGCGCACCGGCTCCACCGGGGTCGGCGGCTCGGGCGCCTTGGCGCAGGCCGCCAGCAACAGCAGCAGCAGGGTCGTCCCTCGAAGGAGCGGCCAACGCAGCATCCTACCCCCAGTCGTGTGTCAGGGTCTGCGGACGGCCGCGCGCCGCGCTCAGCGCGTCGCGCAGATCGGTCTCCATCTTGGCAAGGCTGTCTTCGGCCGCAGCGCGGCGGCCCTTCGCCTCTTCGGAGATGTGCAGGCTTTCGTTGATCGCCGCGATCAGCGCCACGTTGGCCGCGCGCACGGATTCGACATCGAAGACGCCGCGCTCGATCTGGGTGCGGATCTCGCGGTTGGCATCGCGCAGGTTTTCGGCATTACGGGTCAGAAGCTCGTTCGTCAGATCCGTCGCCGCCGCGATGGAGGCCGCCGCCTCGCGCCCGCGCTGGATCGTGACGGCTTGGGCCAGCTGCGTCTCCCACAGCGGGACGGTGTTCACGAGGGTGGAGTTGATCTTGGCCACGAGGCTCTTGTCGTTCTCCTGCACGAGGCGCAACGAGGGCAGCGCCTGCATCATCACCTGACGCGTCAGCTTCAGATCATGCACCCGGCGGTCCAGATCGTCGCGCATGGCCCGCAGATCGCGCAGGCCCTGCGCCGCGGCCCCCTTCGCATCGTCGGGCAGATCGTTCAGCGCGGCCTCGCGCGCGGGGATGGTCGTCTGGTCCAGTTCCGCCAGCTTCTGATCCCCCGCAAGGATGTAGATCACCAATGCATCGTGGAAGGCCAGCGTCCGATCGTAGAGCGTATCGAGATTGCGGATGTCCTTCAGTAGCTGATGCTCGTGGCGCAGCAGATCCTCGGTCACGCGGTCCAGCTGTTCCTGCACGCGTTCATAGCGGCTGACGAATTTGGCGAAGGGCGCGGTGCGGCCCGTCACCTTCTCCCACCAGCTGCGGTCGCGCCGGATGTCCAGTTCCGACACGGAGAAACCGCGGATCGCCGTCACGATGTCCCGAAGGCTGTCACCGGCCGGGCCGATGTCCTTGTTCTTCACATCCTCCAGCATCTTGGCGCTGATCTCTTGCAGCTCCGCCTGCGCCTTCGCGCCGAACCCGATGATGGAGGCGCTGTCGCTCAGATCGATCTCGGCCATGCGGGCCTTCACGGCTTCGGCGCGGTCGGGGGTCAGCCCTTCGGCGGCGATCGAGACATCGGCATCGTCCGGAACGGCGTTCGCGGGCAATGCGTCGATATCCTCGCGCTCCTTGGCGGCTTGCTCGGCGACGGTGGTCTTCATGCGTATCCTCTCATTCCCGCGTCAGGCGTTCGCGCAGAACGCCGATCTCGGTATCCAGATCGGTCCTGTCATCGCGCACCAAGGCGGACGTACGACGTGAAAAGGTAGTTTCAAGGTCCGACAGCAGCGCCTCGTAGTCGCGGCGGGCCTGCATGTCGGGGTGATGGGCCTGAAGGGCGGCGAATTTTACCGAGGCATCGCGCGCCCCTTCGAGGTAGATCCCCAGATATTTGCGCGCGCCCGACAGATCGCGGGGGTCTTCCTCCACCTGCCGGAACAGGATGCGGGCGGTCGCGGCGAATTCCGCCACCCGAGCCTCCAGCGCGGGATCGTGAAGCGGCGCGATGGCGGCGTGCATGTCCGAAAGGAACGCCTCCCCCCGGTCCACCGCGCGGCCCACGCGGTCCGCATCCGACCCGCCCTTGCCGCGCAAGGGATCGGCGCCAAAGCTGGCCACATGCAGACCGGCCCCCAGAACGCCGAGGATCAGCGGCTGCAAAAGCCCGCCCTGCGGCAGACTGCCGATGGCAAGCGCGAGCCCCGTCAGCCCGGCCCCCATCAGTTTGCGCGGCAGCGACGGGGCACGCGCCACGGGGCGCAGATCGAAGGCGATCTCGGCCCGCAGCCCTTCGCGCGTCAGATGCGAGGCACCGAACAGCAGCGCGCAGGCGGCGAAACCCGCCAGCATCTGGCCCGTACCGCCGCCGAATCCCCCAAGGAAGAACAGGATGGCCGGCAGCAGCAGAAGCCGCGCCCGCGTGCCGCCCCGAAGGCGGCGGCGCCCATCGAAGGCGCTGCGCAGATGACGGCCCGTGCGCGTCATCAGCCGCCCCCGCCCGTCGCGGCAAAGACGAGCACGCCCATCAAAAGCAGAAAGGCGACCTTTTCGAAACCGGTGCCGGACATGTGCGCCTCCTGTCTGCCGGATGTCGGACAAGACCTAGCGCATGCGAAATGCCGATGCCAGCCCGCACCCGGAATCAGGCGCCCCGCGCCTTGGTCACGGGGCCGCGCACCCCGCGCCACGCCCCGGCCACCAGCGCCAATCCCAGCACACGGTCGGGGTTGGTCGGCGGCGGCATCACCACGTCGTCCAGCTTGCGAAACCCGAACCGGCGGTAATAGGGCTCGTCCCCCACCAGCATCACCCGCTCCCACCCAAGGATGCGGGCTTCCTTCAACGTCTCGGTGATCAGCAACGCACCCAAGCCTTCGCCCTGACGGGTGGGGTGAACCGCAACCGGGCCCAGCAGCAGCACGTCATGTTCGGCGACCTCGGCCGGCCAGTAGCGGATCACCGCGGCGATCGGGCCTTCGGGATCGCGCAGCACCGCCGACAGCCCGGCCACCGGTGGCACACCGTCGCGCAGCCGGTACGAGGACAGCGCCGTCCGTCCCGGCGCGAAACACAGGTCGTACAGGGCTTCGACCTCCCACCAATCGGCGGGTGTTTCCTGCTGCAACTGATACACGCGGCCCCCGTTTTGTCTGGAAATCCGCCTAGCATGGGTCCACAACCATCGCAAACTCTAAGGAGATTTCCATGTTCTATCGGCCCCAAGACGGTCACGGCCTGCCCCATAACCCCTTCAACGCGATCGTCACGCCCCGGCCGATCGGCTGGATCTCCACGCGGGCGGGATCGGGGGACAATCTGGCGCCCTATTCGTTCTTCAACGCCGTGGCCTATGTGCCGCCGCAGGTCATGTTCGCCTCGACCGGGGAAAAGGACAGCGCCAGCGCGATCCGCGAAACGGGGGTGTTCTGCGTGAACATCGTCTCCACCGACATGGCGGTGCAGATGAACGAAACCTCGGCCAGCCTGCCGCGCGGAGTGGATGAGTTCGTCGCCGCGGGTCTGACCAAAGCCGAATGCGACACGATCGACTGCCCGCGCGTCGCCGGCGCGCCCGCCGCCCTCGAATGCCGGGTGACGGAGATGATCGCCCTGCGCGGAGAGGGCAATCTGCTGATCCTCGGCGAGGTGACGGGCATCCACATGCGCGACGACTGCCTCGTGGACGGGCGGTTCGACGTGACGCGGTTCCAGCCGCTGTCGCGGCTGGGATATCGCGATTACGCCTCGGTCACCGAGGTGTTCGAGATGGGCCGCCCCGACGACCGTTCGGCGTAGGCGCCGTGCGCGGCGGCCGGGCCCCGGTGGCGGGGGCCGGCTTCTCGCTGCCCCGCACCACGCGGCGCGGCTTCTTGGCGGGGGGCGCGGCCGGCGCTTCGGGAACCTCGGACAGGCCGAGCTGATCCTTCAGCACGCGGGGGCGGATCTCCTCCACCTCGCCGGGCTTCAATTCGTTCAGGCGGAAGGGGCCATAGCTGACGCGGATCAGCCGGTTCACCGTGACGCCGATGGCGTCCATCGCGCGGCGGATTTCGCGGTTGCGCCCTTCGCGCAGGCCCACGGTCAGCCATGCATTCGCGCCCTGATGCCGGTCCAGCGTCACATCCATGGGCTGGAAGCGCTCCCCCTCCACGACGATGCCCTTGCGCAGCGGTTCGAGATCGGGATCGGTCGGATTGCCCTTCACCCGCACGCGGTATTTGCGCAGCCATCCGGTGGACGGAAGCTCCAGCCGCCGCTTCAGACCGCCATCGTTGGTCAGCAGCAGCAGCCCTTCGGAGTTGAGGTCCAGCCGCCCCACCGACATCACGCGGGGCATATCCTCCGGCAGCGTGTCGAACACCGTATCGCGGCCCTTTTCGTCGCTGGCCGAGGTGACGAGACCGATCGGTTTGTAATAGAGCCACAGCCGCGCGGGTTCGGGCGCCTCCAGCGGTTTGCCCTCCACGGTGATGCGGTCCTTCGCGGTCACGTTCAGCGCGGGGCTGTCGATGATCTTGCCGTTGACCGTCACAAGGCCGGCCTCGATCATCCGCTCGGCCTCGCGCCGCGAGGCGACACCGGCTCGGGACAGGACCTTGGCGATGCGCTCGCCGGCGGGAATGGGGTCGGCCATGGGGAATCCTTGTTTGCAGCCCGCAACGATATGGGTGGACAAGCCCGCGCACAAGGCGGCATGACGGTGCCATGAGCCCCTTTCGCAGCCATATGCAGACCGCGCTGGACGAAGCCGCCGCCGCGGCCGCCCGCGGCGAGGTGCCCGTGGGGGCCGTCTTGGCCGATCCCTCGGGGCGCATTCTGGCGCAGGCGGGCAACCGCACGCGCGAATGGCACGACCCCACCGCCCATGCCGAAATCCTCGTGATCCGGGAGGCGTGCCGCCGCATCGGCTCCGAGCGTCTGATCGGCCATCACCTCTATGTCACGCTGGAGCCCTGCCCCATGTGCGCGGCGGCGATCGCGGCGGCCCGGATCGCGCGGCTCTATTACGCCGCCTCCGATCCAAAATCGGGCGGCGTCGCGCATGGGGCCCGCGTTTTCCGCCATCCGCAATGCCATCACGCGCCCGAGGTCTATGACGGGCTGCGCGAGGGCGATGCCGCTGCACTTCTGCGCCGCTTCTTCGCTGGCCGGCGTTGACATGACGCGGCCGCCCGCCCATGACGACATCCAGACAGGAGGCCCGCCATGCCCGCACTCGACCTGACCCGCATCCTATCCGAGGCCCGCATCCCGGACCTGCCGAACCCCTATTTCGGCAAGGTGCGCGATTGCTACGACCTGCCCGCCACCGAAGAACACGGGCCGCGGCGCATCCTCATCTCCTCGGACCGCATCTCGGCCTTCGACCGCATCCTGACCTCCATCCCGTGGAAGGGGCAGGTGCTGACGCAGATGGCCCGCTGGTGGTTCGAACAAACCGCCGACATCGCGCCGAACCACGTCCTCGCCTATCCCGACCCGAATGTGGTGGTGGGGCGGCATGTCACCATCCTGCCGGTGGAGATCGTGGTGCGCGGCTATCTGGCGGGCACGACCGGCACCTCGGTCCTCACGCTCTATAAGAAGGGCGTGCGGGAGATGTATGGCCATATCCTGCCCGACGGCCTGCGCGACAACGAAGCGCTGCCCCAGCCGCTGATCACCCCCACCTCCAAGGCGTTCGACGGCGGCCATGACGAACCGCTCGATGCGGCATCCATCGTCGAGAACGGTCTGCTGACGCAGGCCCAGTGGGACGAGGTGTCGACCATGGCCCTTGCGCTCTTTGCGCGCGGTCAGGCCATCGCGGCCGAACGCGGGCTGATCCTCGTCGATACCAAATACGAATTCGGTCTGGACGAGGATGGCCGCATCCTTCTGGCCGATGAGATCCACACCCCCGACAGTTCGCGCTACTGGCTGGCCGATGGCTATGCCGCCGCCTTCGCCGAAGGCAGCCGCCCGCCCAGCTTCGACAAGGACGTGATCCGTTCCTGGGTGGCCGAACGCTGCGATCCCTATGCCGATCCGATCCCCGAGATCCCGGCAGAGATGATCGCCCGCACCGCCGCCGCCTATGTCGAGGCGTTCGAGATGATCACCGGCCAACCCTTCGCACCCGACGCCTCGGGCGCGACGCCTCTGGACCGCGTGCGGCACAATCTGGCGGCCTTCCTCGGATAGGGCTTGCCCGCGCAGACGGGTTTGCTATTCACGCCGGGCCGGATGGGTGGCCGAGTGGTTTAAGGCTCTGGTCTTGAAAACCAGCGTAGGGGGAACTCTACCGTGGGTTCGAATCCCACCCCATCCGCCACCTACCCTTTCGCGCATCCCTCGGGCGTCTCGAAGGCGCCCATGCGTTCGTGCAGGATCGGGATGAATTCCCGCGCCATACGCGACAGGGGCTGATCCTCGGGCAGCGCGACGACATAGTCATAGGTGATGCGCGGTTCGAACGGGCGGGTGACGACCCCGTTGCGCCGCCACGAGGCCGCCGCGAAGGGTTCGATCACGCCCACGGCCAGATGCTCGGCGATCATGGCATATCCCGTATGCGAGCTTTGGGTGCCGAGATCGGAGCGGAAGCGGATCGCCGCCCGGTCCAGCACGCTTCGGGTGTCGTTCCAGTTCATGTTCCCCTCGGGGATGATGCGCAGGACGTTCTCGCCGGTCAGGTCCTGCGGACGGATCACCTCTTGGGAGGCAAGGCGGTGATCCTCGTGCATGGCGCAGACATGATCGACGCGGGCCATCACCCGCTGCTCGATTCCCGGCAGGTCGGGAAAGGCATGCGCGATGCCCATATCGGTCTGGAACGTCTGCAACCGAAGGGCGATCTGAGAAAACGATGCCGTTTCGATCTCCACTGATGCTTTTGGATGCAGTTTGAGAAACTCCGCGATGGCGCCCGGCAAGACACCTGTGGATAATGCGGGCGTCGCGCTGATGCGCAGGGCGCTACCGCCATGCTCGCGGATCTGCTTCGCCGCATTCTCCAATTCGCCGACGCCGATGAAGAACCGCTCCACCCCGCCGAAGAACTTAAGCGCCTCGGGCGTGGGATAAAGGCGGCCCTTGTTCCGGTCGAACAGATTGAATCCCAAGTGAGATTCCAGATCGGTGATGAGGCGGCTGACCGCGGGCTGCGTCACGCACATCAGGCTCGCGGCCTTGGCGGTGGTGCCCGTGCGCATGACATGGCGAAAGGCTTCAAGCTGGCGATGCTTCATTCCGAAACCCCGATAGTATCACATTTACGCATCCCCCTATACCATTAAATCATTTGAAGTAATCCCATCCTGTCGGTCTTCTCTGCGAAAGCGTTAAGGACTGTGACACGATGATGAAGCCGAAGATCCTCCTTGCCGGCTACGGAAGCTGGGCAAAAGCGGACACGAACCCCGCGCAGGCGATCGCGCTGGAGATGAACGCTCGCCACTGGGACGCCTGCGAGGTGATCGGCCTCGAGATGCCGGTCGCGACCGAAGCGCTGGCCGAAGAGATCGGCCGCCTGCTGGATCTTCACGCCCCGGCCGCTTGGATCGGGATCGGCGTATCCCCCGCGCCGGTGGTGCAGGCGGAGATGGTCGGCATCAACTGGCGCGATTTCGACGTGCCCGACGTGACCGGCGCTACCATGGCCCGCACCCAGATCGTCGAGGGTGGCCCCGCCGCCTATGACGCGACCCTGCCGAATGCCGAGATCGTCGCCGCGATCCGCAGCGCCGGTGTGCCCGCCGCGCTGTCCTTCCACGCGGGCACGCATCTGTGCAACCAGATGCTCTATACCGCCGCCCGCCTGATCGAGATGCGCGGCCTTTCCACCTTGAACGGCTTCATCCACGTCCCCCAGACGCCGGAGAACATCCTGCTGGAGCAGGGCCGCAACATCCGCAAACCCTCCATGAGCCTGCAGATGAGCAGCGAGGCCCTTGCCCGCACCATCGAGGCGACCGCCCGCGCCCTGCGCGAACGCGCTCAGCCGTCGGCGTGAGGGGGCGGATCATGCAGGGCACGACGCAGACCCCGGCCTCCCCGATCCTGTCCGTGCGGGATCTGACGATCGAGTTCGGTCAGGGCGCATCGGCCCTGCGCGCCGTGGACGGGCTGTCCTTCGATCTGGCGCCGAACCGGACGCTGGCCATCGTGGGGGAATCGGGTTCGGGGAAGTCGATCTCCTCGCTGGCGGTGCTGGGGCTGCTGAAGCATCTCGGCGGGCGCATCGCCTCGGGCAGCATCGCCTTCCAAAGCGCGCAACTGGGCCGGACGATCGACCTTGTCCAAGCGCCGCAGCCCCTGCTGCGCAAGATCCGCGGCAAGGAGATCGCGATGATTTTCCAAGAGCCGATGACCTCGCTGAACCCGGTCTTCACCATCGGCTCGCAGATGGCCGAAACGCTGGCATTGCATGACGGGCTGTCCCGCCGCGTCGCGCGGGCGCGGGCGGTGGAGTTTCTGGATCTGGTGCGCCTTCCCAATGCGCGCCGCCTTCTGGACAGCTATCCCCACCAGCTTTCGGGCGGGATGCGCCAGCGGGTGATGATCGCCATGGCGCTGTGCTGCCAGCCCAAGATCCTGATCGCGGATGAACCGACGACGGCGCTGGATGTGACGATCCAAGCGCAGATCCTGCACATCATCCGAGAGCTTCAGGCCGATCTCGGCACATCGGTGATCTTCATCAGCCATGACATGGGCGTCGTGTCCGAAATGGCCGACGACGTGCTGGTGATGAAGGCCAGCCGCCGGATCGAGAGCGGGCCGGTGCGCGATGTCCTCGGCGCACCGCGAGAGGACTATACCCGCGCGCTGCTGGCGGCCGTGCCGCGGATCGGCAGCATGACGGGCACGGACGCGCCCCGCCTCTTCGATCTGCCGGGCGCGCCCGCCCTGCCCGCAGAGCCCGCGACCGCCCCCCAGAAGGCTGCCGACCGCCCGCTTCTCGATATCGAGGATCTGACCACGCGCTATGACATCCGCGGCGGCTTTTTCGGCAATGTGACGCACCGCGTCCACGCAGCCGAAAAGGTCTCGTTCAAGATCTATCCCGGCGAGACGCTGGCCCTTGTCGGGGAATCGGGCAGCGGAAAATCCACCGTCGGCAAAAGTATCCAGCAATTGGTGACGCCGGTGTCGGGGCGCATGCGCTATCACGGGCGGGACATCTTCTCTTTGCCGGCGGCGGATCGGAAGGCGTTCCAGAAGCAGACGCAATATGTCTTCCAAGACCCCTACGGATCGCTCAACCCGCGCAAGACGGTGGGCGAAAGCCTCGTGGAGCCGGCCGTCGTCCACGGCCTCGTCACGACGAAGACGCAGGCGCGAAAGCTGGCGGCGGAACTGCTGGCCAAGGTCGATCTGCCGGCCGACCATGCCGCGCGCTATCCGCATCAGTTTTCAGGCGGGCAGCGGCAGCGCCTGTGCATCGCGCGGGCCCTTGCCTGCGATCCCAGCCTGATCATCGCGGATGAGGCCGTCTCGGCGCTGGATGTGTCGGTGCAGGCGCAGGTGGTGAACCTGATGATGGGGCTGCAGGCCAAGCACAACCTCTCCTACCTCTTCATCACCCATGACATGGCGGTGGTGGAACGGATCAGCCACCGCGTCGCGGTCATGTATTTGGGCCAGATCGTGGAGATCGGCACCCGGCGACAGATATTCGAGAACCCTCAGCACGCCTATACCAAGCGCCTGCTGAGCGCGGTGCCCGTGCTGAACCCCGGCCAAAGACCCACCCGCCGCCCGATCGAGGGAGAGATCCCGAGCGTGATGCGCGCCGTCGGCGACGAACCCGAACCGGTCATGCTGCACCGCGTCTCGGACGGGCATTTCGTTGCGGCATGACAAGAAACGACCAACAGATCGAGGGATGACATGAAATCAATATCGGCCCCACCCACCCGGAACGCGCTGCGTCTGGCCCTTCTCGCCTCGGTTCTGGGCGCGGCTGTGCCGGGGGCATCCTTGGCCGAAACGGTCCTGACCGTGGCCCAGCGTTCGGACCCGCAGAACCTCGACCCGATCGATACCTTCAAGATCTCTTGGGGCGCGATCGGCAGCAACGTGTTCGAAGGGCTGGTCTTCCGCGGCGAGGATCTGGAGCTTCAGCCCGGCCTTGCCACCTCGTGGGAATTTCTGGACGAGGATCGCCGCATCCGCTTCCACCTGCGCGAGGGGGTGGAGTTTCAGGATGGCGAGCCCTTCGACGCGGCTGCGGTGAAATACACCTTCGACCGCCTGCTGGGCGAACAGGGCGAAAAAGGCCCGCAGCGTTCCAACTACACCTCCATCAAGGAGGTGGTCGTGGTGGATGATCGCACCGTCGATTTCCTGATGAACCGCCCCGACCCCGTGCTGCTGACGAAGCTTGCAGGCTACGGCGCGATGATCGTGCCGCCCGACTATATCGAAAAGGTCGGCGAAGAGGCCTTCGATATGAAGCCCATCGGCACCGGCCCCTTCCGTGTGGAGGAATACACCCCCGGCGTCGGGGTGAAGCTGGTGAAATCGGACAGCTACTGGAACGGCGCGGCCAAGGTCGATGCGGTGAACATCCGCTTCATCCCGGAAGACGCGACGCGCATGGCCGAACTGCAATCGGGCGGCGTGGATATCGCGCTGGATATCCCGAAGCCCTCGGTCGATACGATCCGCAAAAGCCGCAACCTCGAGCTCGTCTCCGTGGACGGCCCGACGGTCAGCCTGACGCGGTTCAACACCCAATCGGGGATCACCGCCGATCCGCGCGTGCGCCGCGCCATCGCCCATGCGATCGACACGAACGCAATCATCCAATCGCTGCTGGGCGGCATGGCCAGCCCCATCGCCAGCGCGCAGGGTGCCAAATCCTTCGGCAACGACCCGGACCTCGCGCCCTATGCCTACGACCCGGAACTCGCCAAGACGCTGCTGGCCGAGGCAGGCGTGGCGCCGGGCACGGAGATCAGCCTCGATTATCCGAGCAACGACAACACCTTCCGCGAGGTTTCTCAAGTGATGGCGGCCTATCTGGGCATGGTCGGCCTGAACCTCTCGGTGCATCCCTATGAATACAACGTCTATTACAACGACATCCTGCCCAACGGGAAAACGGGCGCGCTCTATTACTATGCGTGGGGGGGCTGGACGTTCGATTTCGACAACACCGCCTATCTGCTCTATCACAGCGGCGAGCGTCAGAACGCCTATATCTCGGACCCCACCCTCGATGCGCTTCTGGAACAGCAGCGCGACACCTATGACCAGCAGGTCCGCCTGACGGCGCTGCAGGGCGTGGCCGATTACGTCTACGAACACACGCTCGATCTGCCCCTCTACAACGAGGCGACGCTTTATGCGGTGAACAAACGGGTCGGGGGCTTCGTACCCGCGCCGGACAACCGCCTCCGCTACATGAACGTCACGGTCCAATAACGGACGCGGCCGGTCCGGGATGCCTCGGGCCGGCTCGAATATCCATCCGCGAAAGGGTCCGATCATGCCCGTCCTCCGCTTCATCCTGCAACGCGTGGTGCAGGCCATACTCGTGACATTGGTCGTCACGCTGTTCGTGGCCTTTGCCATCCGCCTGACCGGGGACCCGGCCGTCATGCTGGCGGGCGATTCCAGCGGCGTCACCGAACAGGACCTCGCCCGGTTCCGCGAGGCGCTGGGCCTGAACGATCCGTTCCTCGTGCAATATTGGGGCTTCGTGAAAAGCCTCGTGACGCTGGACTTCGGGCAGTCGTTCTTCCGCGGCTCGGTTCGGGATCTGATCGGCGGCGCCCTGCCCGCGACGTTGCTGCTGGCGGCGGCCTCCATGGCGGTGTCGGTCTGCATCTCCATCCCGCTCGGCATCCATTCGGCGCTGCACAAGGGCGGGATCTCGGATCAGCTGATCCGCGTGCTGTCGCTGGTGGGTCTGTCCTTTCCCAATTTCTGGCTGGGCATCATGCTGGTGCTCCTGTTCGCCATCGCCTTCCCGATCCTGCCCGCCTCGGGCTTTCAAAGCTGGAGCGCGCTGATCCTGCCCGCCACCACGATCGGCATCATCCTGACGGCCACCAATGTCCGCCTCGTCCGCACCCAGATGCTGGAGACGCTGTCCGCGCAATATGTGATGGTCGCGCGGGCCAAGGGCCTCAGCGAATGGACCGTCATCTACAAGCATGCGCTGCGCAATGCGGCGATTTCCATCGTGACCTTCCTCGGGCTGCAATTCGGCAATTTGATCGGCGGGCTGGTCATCATCGAACTGGTCTTCAACTGGCCCGGCATGGGAACGCTCTCGATCGACGCCATCTCTCAGCGTGATTATCCGCTGCTGCAGGCGACGGTCTCCATCCTCGCGATCATGATCGTCGCGGTGAACTTGGCGGTGGATCTGATCTACGGCCTCATTGATCCTCGTATCCGGGTGGCCTGAATGTCCGACATCAACCTTCATCCCGCGCCCTCGCGGATTCGGCGCTTTCTCGACAGCCGCTATGCCCGAATGGAATTCGTGGTCGGCGGGGTGCTGACGGTCACGCTGCTGTCGCTGGTGCTGCTGGCGGGCGTCCTGTTTCCCGGCGGCGGATCGCAGGTCGATCTGATGGCGCGACTGAACGGGCCGTTCCAATCGCTCGGCCATCCGCTCGGGACCGATCCGCTGGGCCGCGACATCCTTGCGCGCATCGTGCATGGCGGCAAGGTCTCGCTGCTGGTGGGGCTGCTTTCGGCGCTGGGGGCGGTCGTCCTCGGGACGGTGATCGGCCTCTTCGCCGGCTACTATCGCGGCATCCTCGACAGCTTCGTGATGCGCTTTGCCGATGTGCAACTGGCGCTGCCCTTCATCCTGCTGGCCATCACCGTCATCGCCATCATCGGGCCGGGGATCGACCGGATCATCGGACTGATGATCGCCTCGCAATGGGTGCAATATGCCCGCCTCGTCCGCGGCTCGGTCCTGAGCCTGCGCGAGAGGGAGTTCGTGCAGGCCGCCCGCAGCTATGGCCTGCCGAACCGCCGCATCATCTTCGGCCATATCCTGCCGAACGCGCTTGCGCCGCTGATCGTGCTGCTGACGCTGAACATCGCGAACAACATCCTGCTCGAAAGCTCGCTGACCTTCCTCGGCCTCGGCGCCGATCCGCAGACGCCCAGCTGGGGCGGCATGCTGGCCGAGGGGCGCAGCTACATCCAGACCGCATGGTGGGTCACGGTCTTTCCCGGCCTTGCGATCATGCTGACGGTGCTGGGGCTGAACCTGCTGGGCGATTGGCTGCGCGACGAATTGGACCCGCTGGGTCAGAGCCGCTGAGGATGGCGCCCCCGGCCATGACCGGGGGGCCGCGTTTCAATAAAGGAAGTACCGCTGCGCCAGCGGCAGTTCCTTCAGGGGCTCGCAGGTCAGGATCTCTCCGTTCGCGCGCACCTCGTAGGTTTCGGGATCGACGGTCAGTTCGGGACGGGCGTCGTTCAGGATCATGTCGGCCTTGCCGATGCCGCGCGTGCCCCGCACCGCCACCGTCTGTTTCAAAAGGCCAAGCTGGCCGCGAATGTCCGCCTCCTCGGCGGCCTGCGAGACGAAGGTAACGCTGCTGGCCGTCCGCGCCCCGCCATAGGCCCCGAACATCGGGCGCGAATAGAACGGCATCGCCGGGATGGACCCATTGGGATCGCCCATCTGCGCCACCGCGATCATGCCGCCCAACAGCACCATTTCGGGCTTCGTGCCGAAGAAGGCCGGGCTCCACAGCACCAGATCGGCGCGCTTGCCCTCCTCCACGCTGCCGATATGCGTCGAGATCCCATGGCAGATCGCCGGGTTGATCGTGTATTTCGCGATGAAGCGGCGGACGCGCAGGTTGTCGTTCGGCCCCTCGGCCCCGCGCTGCACCTTCATCTTATGCGCGGTCTGCCATGTGCGGGTGATGACCTCCCCCACCCGGCCCATCGCCTGACTGTCCGAGGACAGGATCGAGAGCGCGCCCATATCGTGCAGGATATCCTCGGCGGCGATCGTCTCGCGCCGGATGCGGCTTTCGGCAAAGGCCACATCCTCGGGGATCGAACGGTCGAGGTGATGGCACACCATCAGCATGTCCAGATGCTCCTCCACCGTGTTGGCGGTGTAGGGCATGGTCGGGTTGGTGGAGGACGGGATCACGTTCGCCGATCCCACCACCTTCAGGATGTCGGGGGCATGGCCGCCACCCGCGCCTTCGGTGTGGAAGGCGTGGATCGTGCGCCCGCCGATCGCGGCCAGCGTGTTTTCCACGAAGCCCGATTCGTTCAGCGTGTCGGTGTGGATCATCACCTGCACGTCCATCCGGTCCGCCACCGTCAGGCAGCAGTCGATGGCGGCGGGCGTGGTGCCCCAATCCTCGTGCAGCTTCAGCCCGACGGCCCCAGCACGCACCATCTCCTCCAGCGCCTCGGGGCGCGAGGCGTTGCCCTTGCCGGTGAAGGCGAGGTTCATCGGAAAGGCATCGGCCGCCATCAGCATCCGGCCCAGATGCCACGGACCGGGCGTCACCGTGGTGGCCAGCGTGCCATGCGCGGGTCCGGTGCCGCCGCCCAGCATGGTCGTCATGCCGGAATGGAGGGCATGCTCCACCTGCTCGGGGCAGATGTAGTGGATGTGGCTGTCCATGCCGCCGGCGGTCAGGATCCGCCCCTCGCCGGCGATGACCTCGGTGCCCGGACCGATCACGATGTTCACGGCGGGCTGGGTGTCGGGGTTGCCGGCCTTGCCGATCTTGTGGATCAGCCCGTCCCGAAGCCCGACATCGGCCTTGTAGATCCCGCTGTGATCCACGATCAGCGCGTTGGTGATGACGGTATCGACCGCGCCTTGCGCCCGCGTCGCCTGCGACTGGCCCATGCCATCGCGGATCACCTTGCCGCCGCCGAACTTCACCTCCTCGCCATAGGTGGTCAGGTCGCGTTCCACCTCGATGATGAGGTCGGTATCGCCCAGCCGCACCCGGTCGCCCGTGGTGGGGCCGAACATGGCGGCATAGGTCGCGCGCGAAATCTCAACCGGCATCGAGCGCCCCCATCACCTGTCCGTTGAACCCCCAGACCTGACGCGCGCCCGAAAGCGGCACCAGACGCACCTCGCGGCGCTGGCCCGGTTCGAACCGGACGGCCGTGCCTGCGGCGATGTCGAGCCGGTGGCCGCGCGCCGCCGCGCGGTCGAAATCCAGCCCCGGATTGGTTTCCGCGAAATGATAGTGCGAGCCGACCTGCACCGGGCGATCGCCCGTATTGGCGACCATGATCGTGATCGCATTCGCGCCGGCATTCAGGGTGATGCTGCCCTCGGCGGGGAAAATCTCTCCGGGGATCATGTCAGCCCCCCATCGCCAGCAGGACACCGCCAAACGCCGCCGCCGCACCTGCAGCCCGTGCCAGCGGCGCGAGATATCGGCCTGCCACGATCCCGGCCATGTGCAGCGCGCCCGTCGCCAGCACGAAACCTGCGGCGAAGGCGGCATGGCCCTGCGGCCCCTCCGCCCCATGCGCAAGGCCGTGCGCCGCGCCGAAAAGCGCGATCATCCCGACCGACAGGGCCAGCGGCAGGCGCAGCGCCAGCGCCGCCGCCGCCCCCAGAAGGATGACGGAGGCGAGGATCATCGGCTCCGTCCCGGCCGATGCGATCCCGGCCATGCCGAGCAATCCGCCCGCCACCATCGCGCCTACGAACGCAAGCGGCATCGCCCAAAGCGCCCGGCCCCCAAGCGCGGCCGCCCAAAGCCCGACCGCCACCATCGCCAGAACATGATCCGCCCCGCCCAGCGGATGGCCAAGCCCCGCCATGAACGGAGAGCCCGCGTCATGCCCCGGATGCGCCGCCGCAAGCGAGGGGGCGAGGATCAGAAGAAGTGTCAGAAGTTTCGTCATCGGGCCCTCAGCGGATGGGGTGGTGGACGGTCACCAGCTTGGTGCCGTCGGGAAAGGTCGCCTCGACCTGAATGGCGTGGATCATCTCGGGGATACCGGCCATGCACTGATCGGCCCGCAGGACATGGGCCCCGGCCTCCATCAGATCGGCCACGGAGCGGCCTTCGCGCGCGCCCTCCACCACGAAATCGGTGATCAGGGCCATCGCCTCGGGGTGGTTCAGCTTCACCCCCCGCTCCAGCCGGTTGCGCGCCACAATGGCGGCAAGGCTGACCATCAGCTTGTCCCGTTCCCTCGGCGTCAGATTCATCCCGTCCCCTTCAGACCTGCCAGACACGCGGCAGCGGCGCATCGCGCAGCGCCGTCAGCAGACTGGCCACCTGACGGCGCAGCGGCCAGCCATCCCCGGCCCGCATCCGCACCACCAGCTTTCCATCCCAGGCCGAGGCCGCAGCCTCCACCCCGTCCTGCGTCAGCGCGCCCCGCGCCCGCGTCAACGCATCTTCCGCACCCGGCCCCACCATGGCAAGGGTCGCAATGGCCCGCGCGCCCGCAAGACCCGCCGGTCCGGCCCGAAGTGCCTCATTATTCAGCGAAAGCCATTCGACGAAGGCGGGCTTTCCGTCCCGCCACACCTCGCGGCGGTCCGACAGGTGCAGATCGCGCACCACCTCGCCCATCGCCGCCCGGCCAAGGACCAACATCTCAAGGCAGATGCACCCGGCCCCCGGTGCAAGGTCGATGCGGGTCTCCCGGTCCAGCCCGGCCCGGTCGTAGACGATCGTTTCCTGCGGCAGCCAATCGAGCCAGCCTTCCACCCGATGCGCCACGCGCACGCGGGCCAGACCGCCGCCCGCATCATAGGCCCGCTCGGCCGTCTGGGTGGTGCCGGTCGCCCGGCCCGTCACATGCAGCGACAGATCGAGCCGGTCCCCGCCCGTCAGACCGCCCGAGGTGTTGAGGAACACGACCTCCGGCACGTCGCCTTCCACACGCGGAAGGATGGCCTTGGCCGATCCCTGCTGGCGCAGATCCACAAGCCGCGTACGACCGTCCCGCCATGCCAGCCCGGCATGGGCAAGGCCCTCGCTGCGTTCCATCCGTCGGTGCGTCATGCCGGTCATGCGCATCAGGCAGCACATCCGTGCCGCCCGATGCAAGCCGTATCGTCAGCGCGGGGCGTGCGCGACCGAAGCGATCTCCACCGCTTTGCCGGTGCGGGCCGATTCCTGCGCCGCCATGCCCATCGTCACGGCCCACCAGCCGTCGGACAGGCTGACCTCGGGGTCCTGACGGCCCTGCGCCGCCCGCACGAAGCCCTGATGCTGATAGAAGGTGGAGCCGTTGTGGTCCCCCGCTTCGAGCAGTTCGGGATCGACCGGCACGTCCAGCATGCGCGGGCCCTTGGGGTGGCGCGGCGAGACGATCACCTGCGGCACCGGCGGCTCGCCGAGATCGGACGGCCAGAACCGGCCCGGCCCCGGCACGAGGCATTCGATCTTGCCGCGCGGACCCACGGCCGAGATCTCTTCCTGATAGCGGGAGCCTTCGGCGAACATGCACAGCTCCAGCATGGCGCGCAGGCCGCTCTCGAACTCCACGATGACATAGGCGTTGTCCCAGATGTCCGGGGTTTCGCCGTTATAGGTCTCGTCGAGGTGGTTCACCGCCTGCCCGCTGCTGGCCATCACGCGGACCGGGTTGCAGCCCGCGATCAGGCGCATCAGGTCGAAGAAGTGGCAGCATTTCTCCACCAGCGTCCCGCCCGAGGTCGCGTTGAAGCGGTTCCAGTTGTTCACCTTGGCAAGGAACGGGAAGCGGTGCTCGCGGATGGTCAGCATCCGGACGCCGCCCGTTGCGGCCTCGGCCTCGCGGATGAGGTGGGCGACGGGGGGCATGTAGCGGTATTCCATCGCCACCCAGATCGGGGCGGGATAGGCGGCGCGCAGTTCGGCCAGACGCGGCGCATCGGCCGGATCGACGAACAGCGGCTTTTCCACCAGCACCGGCAGCGGACGGATGCGCGCGATCTCTTCCAGCTGTTGAAGGTGCATATGGTTGGGGCTGGCGATCAACAGGCAGTTCACGGCCTCGATCGCAAGAAGATCGGCCACCGAGGCGACCATCGTCGCCTCCGGCACGAAGCGCGCCGCTTCCGCCCGCATCCCCTCGTCGGGTTCGTAGACCGCAACGACCTCTGCCTCGGGAAGAAGGGCGATGTTGCGCAGATGCTCCTGCCCCATCATGCCGCAGCCGATCACGCCGTAACGAATTGTAGTCATGTTGGTTCTCCTCCTACTTCAGACGCGCGACATAGCGGACCCGCTCCGGGTCGAACCATGTGCGCGAAACTTCTGCCCGACGGTCATCCTGCGCCCAGCTGATCCGCGTGATGAACGGCACGGGCGTGCCCGGCGCATGCGGAAAGGCCGCGGGCGACCACTCGGGCACGCGGCCCTGACCGATGCTGTCCTCGGCGCGCACGATCCGCAGGTTCAGACGCGTGCGGTAGAACAGGTACAGCGATTCCATCAGATCGTCGGGGCCGATGGCGTCGATGTATCCCCCATCGAGCCAGATCTCCTCCACCGCGGCCAACTGGCCCGACAGGTAGCGCAGGCGCCGGATGCGGTGCCCCTCCGCGCTCGTCCCGAAGGCCGGCAGGTCCGCGTCCTTGGGGCAACGCTCCACCGACAGCACATCGGCCGTCGGAAGGCCGCCCCCCTCCACCAGTTCCAGCCGGAACATGGCATAGACGCTCTTGGGATCGGAGGCGGCGCGGACATAGTTGCCCGAGCCCTGACGCCGCTCCAGCATTCCCTTTTCGGCAAGGTCCTTCAGCGCTTGGCGCAGCGTGCCGACGGCGATGCCCAGACGGGCCGCCATCTCCCGCTCCGGCGGCAGGCGTTCCCCATCGATCAGCCGCCCTGCCGCGATGTCGCGAATCAGCATTTCGGAGATCTGCAAATAGAGTGGGAGGGAACCGCGAAGCGCCATGGAACCTTTGCCATCGCTTGATTGATACACGATTGATCTACATTATCGGCCATGTTACGCAAGTGGAAACTTGGATCCTGGGAGGAGATTCGATGACTATCGTTCCCGTCACCTCGGCCGATCTCGACGCGGCAGAGGTCAGCTGGTTTTCGGCACTGTGCTCGGACGACTACGAATATCTCGGCGTGCCTGAAGGCCGGCTGCGGTCCTCGTGGGAGCATTGTTCGGACATCGTGAAAACCGCGGAAAAGCACGGCTTCCGCAACATCCTGTGCCCGTCCTCCTATCAGGTCGGTCAGGACACGCTCAGCTTCGTGGCCGGCTGTGCGCCGATCACCGACCGCATCAACTTCCTCGCCGCGATCCGCTGCGGAGAGATGCAGCCGATCATGCTGGCGCGCACCGTCGCCACGCTCGATCACATGCTGAAGGGGCGGCTGACGCTGAACGTCATCTCCTCGGATTTCCCGGGTGAAGTCGCATCCAGCGCCTTCCGCTACAAGCGCAGCCACGAAGTGGTGGAGATCCTTCGCCAAGCCTGGACGCGCGACACGATCGACTTCGAGGGCGAGGTCTATCAGTTCAAGGGCGTTCCGACCGATCCGGCCCGCCCCTATCAGCAGAACGGCGGCCCGCTTCTCTATTTCGGCGGCTATTCCCCCGATGCGCTCGAACTCTGCGGCGCGCAATGCGACGTCTATCTGATGTGGCCCGAGACGAAGGACCAGCTTGCACAGCGCATGCGCGACGTGCACGCCCGCGCCGAGGCGCATGGCCGTACGCTCGATTACGGGCTGCGCGTCCATATGATCGTGCGCGACACCGAGGCCGAGGCCCGCGAATATGCCGACCATCTGGTCAGCAAGCTGGACGACGAGTTCGGGCAGCTGATCCGCAAGCGGGCGCATGATTCCGGCTCGCTCGGCGTGTCGCATCAGGCGCGCGCACGGGAACTGGCCGACAAGTTCGGCTATCTCGAACCCAACCTTTGGACGGGCGTCGGGCGGGCGCGGTCGGGCTGCGGCGCGGCCCTCGTCGGCTCGGTCGATCAGGTCATGACGCGGATCGAGGAATACCGGAAGATGGGCATCCGCGCCTTCATCTTCTCCGGCTATCCCCATATCGACGAGGCGGAGACCTTCGGCACCAAGGTGCTGCCGCAGCTCAAGACCTGCTCGCTGCCCCATGCCTATGGGCGCGTTCCTTCGGAAACGCCCGCAACCCCCCTCGGAAACGGAGAACGCCGCTGATGACGATGCAACGAGTGGATATGGGCACCATCAGCCTGTCGCGCCTGGTCTATGGCATGTGGCGCCTGGGTGACGATGCCGACACCTCGACCGCGCATGTGCAGGCCAAGATCGAGGCATGCCTCGAACAGGGCATCACGACGATGGATCAGGCCGACATCTATGGCGGCTACACCGCCGAAGCGATCCTCGGCGAGGCGCTGAAGGTCGCCCCCGCCCTGCGCGACAAGGTGGAGATCGTGACGAAATGCGACATCGTGGCCCCGATGGGCCGCTATGCCGATCGCCGCGTGAAATACTACGACACCTCGGCCGCGCATGTCGAAGCCTCGGTCGAAGCGTCGCTGCGCGACATGCACACCGACCGGATCGACCTTCTGCTGATCCACCGCCCCGATCCGCTGATGGATGCGGACGAAACGGGCGCCGTCCTGGACAAGCTGGTGCAATCGGGCAAGGTGCGCGCCGTCGGCGTGTCCAACTTCCGTCCGTGGGATTTCAAGCTGCTGCAAAGCCGCATGAAGACCCGCCTGGTCACCAACCAGATCGAGATCAGCCTTGCGGCGCACAACTCGCTGACGAATGGCGATCTGGCCTTCCTGCAAGAAGAGCGCGTGGTGCCGATGGCATGGTCGCCGCTGGGCGGTGGGCAACTCGTCTCCGGCAGCGCGACGCCGCTGACCGAACGTCTGGGCGCCATCGCATCCGCGCAGGGCGTGGACGTGTCGGCCGTGGCCGTGGCGTGGCTGCTGCGTCATCCGGCGGGGATCGTGCCGGTGATGGGCACCAACAATCTGGAGCGCATCCGCCGCATCGCCGATGCCGAACGTGTGGAGATGGACCGCCAGACGTGGTTCGAACTCTACACCGACGCGCTTGGTCACGAGGTTCCCTGATGGGCGCCCCGGTGGAGTTTCAGCCGGACGCTGCGGATACGCGGCGTCTGCGCGATGCGCTTGGCCGGTTCGCCACCGGCGTCACGGTCGTGACGATCGCCGGGCCGGACGGCCCGATGGGAATGACGGCGAACAGCTTTGCCAGCGTGTCGCTCGATCCGCCGTTGGTCCTGTGGTCGCCCGCCCGGTCCTCGGGCCGGTTCGAGCATTTCGCCAAGGCCAAGCATTACGCGATCCATGTGCTCTCGGCCGAGCAGGTCGCGCTTTGCCCCGCCTTTTCGCGCGGAGGAAGCGCGTTCGGCGGGCTGGACGTGACGATGAACGAACAGGGCGTGCCGCTCTTGGATGGTGCGCTGGCCCGGTTCGAATGCGAACAACACGCGACCCACGAAGGGGGCGATCATCTGATCGTCGTGGGCCGGGTGACGAAGGTGACGCTGCGGGAGGGAGAACCGCTGCTGTTTGCCGGGGGAAAGTTGGGACAGTTCTTGACCTTGGCCTGACACCCGACGAAACATTGCGGTACAGCCCCCGAGGGGACATCCGCAACTCTTGGGGAGGAGGAGTTACATGACGGCTTTGATTGCGCTGGCCCGTGCCGTGGCCGCGCTGAACGCCCTGCTGCTGTCAGCAGGCCGCATCTTGGGTGCGGCATGCATGGGGATCATGGTGATCGTGATCCTCGTGCAGGTGTTCTTCCGCTATGTCTTGGGCAGTGCCCTTGCATGGCCTGACGAAACATCGCGTTTCCTGATGCTGTGGCTGACCGGGATCATGGCGCCGACCGCCTTCCGGCGGGGCGGCTTCGTGGCGATCGGGATGGTCCAATCGCTGATGCCCCGCCTGATGGGGCAGATCGTGACGCTGGTGCTTCTGGTGGTGTCCGCGCTCGTGCTCTGGGTCGGTCTGCAGATCGGCTGGGCCGAGGTCACGGGCTTCAGCGGCCGCTTCGCGACCGTATCCATGAGCATCCCGACCAGCATCGACTTTTCCACATGGATGAAGGTTCCGCGCGCATGGATGATGGCCTCGCTTGCCGTCGGGGCGACGATGCTGTTCGTCGTGAACCTTGAACTGATCCTGCGCACGCTGATCGCCATGGCCGGAGGCAGCGAGCGTCTGCCCCTGATCCCCGAAGAACATACGCTGGGAGCGGAATGATGCTGACACTGTTCCTGCCGCTGTTTCTCGTCTTCCTGCTGCTGGGCCTGCCGATCGTCTTCGGCCTGATCGCCGCACCGGGCATCCTGCTGTGGCTGAACGGCCAAGAGCGCGACATCGTCCTGCTCTACCGCAACGTCTATTCCGGGATGGACAGCTTCCCGCTGATGGCGATCCCGTTCTTCATGCTCGCGGGCGAGCTGATGAACAAATCGGGCATCACCCTGCGTCTGGTGGAATTCAGCCAATCGCTGATCGGCCACTTCCGGGGCGGGCTCGCCCATGTGAACGTGCTGTCCTCCATGATGTTCGCGGGGCTTTCGGGCTCGGCCGTGGCCGATGTCTCGGCCTTGGGTTCGATGCTGATCCCGGCGATGGAGAAGCAGGGCTACACCCGCCGCTTCGCCGCCGCCGTGACCGCCGCGAGTTCCATCATCGGGCCGATCATTCCGCCGTCGGGCATCATGATCATCTACGCCTATGTGATGGGCGAAAGCGTCGCGGCGCTGTTCCTTGCGGGCATCCTGCCGGGGCTGCTGATCGGGGGCGCGCTGATGGCCGTCATCGCGATCATGGCCGACCGCTACAAGCTGCCTGCCGCGACCAAGCGCGCAAGCTGGGCCGACCGTGGCCGCGCCGCGATCAAGGCCTTCTGGCCGCTGATGACCCCCGTCATCATCATGGGCGGCATCCTTCTCGGTGTCTTCACCCCGACCGAGGCCGCCGCCATCGCCGCTGGTTACGCCGCGCTGGTGGGCCTGTTCGTGATGCGCACGCTGCGCTTCTCGGATCTGCCGGGCATCCTGACGCGCGCCGGGCTGACCTCGGCCGTGGTGCTGCTCTTGGTGGGCGCGGCCATGGCGTTCAAGACCGTCGCATCCCTGTCGCACACGCCGGAGATGTTGGCCTCGTTCATCCTTGGCCTGACGGACAATCCGCTGCTGCTGCTGTTCCTGATCAACGTGCTGCTGTTCATCGTCGGGATGTTCCTTGACGCCGGGCCGGCCATCATCATCCTTGGCCCGATCCTCGGTCCGATCTTCACCGCCATGGGGGTCGATTCGGTGCACTTCGCCATCATCATGGCCGTGAACCTGACCGTGGGCCTGCTGACGCCGCCGATGGGGCTGGTGCTGTTCGTCACCTCTTCGGTGTCACGGCTGTCGGTGGAGACGATTGCCCGCGCCACCCTGCCCTTCTTGGCGGTGGAGGTCGTGGTGCTGATGCTGATCACCTACGTTCCGGCGCTGACATTGACCATTCCGCGTCTGTTCGGCTTCATCCAATAATCTTCGACTACGTTTCAAGGGAGGAAACCATGTTCAAGACCACCATCACCTCGCTTCTGCTGGCCACCGTGCTGGCCGGCGCGGCCGGTGCGCAGCAGATCACCCTGCGCGCCACCGCCAACTCCAACGAACAAGACGAGGATTTCGACGGCCTCTCCGTGTTCAAGAGCTATGTGGAGAATGCCTCCAACGGCGAGATCGCCGTGGACATCTTCATGGGCACGCAGCTCTGCGCCACGGGCGAAGAGTGCTTGGCTGGTCTCGCCGATGGGTCGATCGACATCTACATGTCCACGTCGGGCGGTGTGGCGGGGATGTTCCCCTACCTTCAGGTGCTCGACCTGCCCTACCTGATGTCGGATGACCGGGTGGCCGAAGCCGTCCTGACCGGCGACTTCACCACCTATCTGCGCGACCGCACGCTGGAAGACAGCGGCGAGGCCGTGCGCCTGATGACCATCGGCAACACCGGCGGCTGGCGCAGCTTCGCCAACACCGAACGGCGCATCACCACGCCCGCCGACATGAAGGGCCTGAAACTGCGCGCCGTTCCCGCCGATCTGCCGCAAGAGCTGATCCGTCAGATGGGCGCGGCACCGACGCCGATCCCGTGGCCGGAACTCTTCACCTCGCTGCAGACGGGCGTGGTCGAAGGTACGGCGAACGGCATCACCGACATCATGTCGATGAAGTTCCCGGATGCGGGCCTGCGCTACATGACGCTGGATCAGCACAGCTATGTCGCGGCCTTCTGGTGGCTGTCGAACGCCCGCTTCCAAGAGATGACGGACGATCAGAAGAAGATCATCGTCGATGGCTTCTCGGCGCTGCAACAGGCGACCTTCGCCAGCCCGAAACGCAAGGAAATCAAGGCTTACGCCGATTTCCGCGCGGCGGGTGGTGACATCTACGTCCCCTCGGCCGAAGAGAAGGCCGCCTTCGTCGAAGCCGGCAAGCCGGTGCTCGACTGGTTCCGCGACAACGTCGATGGCGGCTCGGACGCGCTCGACACGTTCCAAAGCGCCATCGAGGCCGCTCAGACGAAAGTCGACGAAGAGCGCGCCGCCGAAATGCGCTGACACCTTGGCCCGCGGCGGTTTGCCCCGCCGCGGGTCTCTTGACGTTGGGGTATGGGGCCCCACCTGCCGGACATGAACGACATGCTTCGGACCGCGGCCACCGCACCATTCCCCACCGGCCCCGCGCCGCGACCGCCGGACGGTGCCCTTCCCGCATCCTTGATCGGTGGCGCATGATCCGGACCCTCCTCCTTCTGACACTCGGCGCGCTTCCGGCCCTTGGGCAAACGCCCGATCTGCCGGCCATCAGCGTCGTGCCCGTAGAGATGCAGCGGATGACCGAACGGGTCATCGCGTCCGGCCTTGTTCAGCCGGTGAACCGGATCGACCTCTATCCCCTGATCGACGGCCAACCCGTCGAGGCACTTCTGGCCGATCTTGGCGACCGGGTGGAGGTGGGCGCGGTTCTGGCGCGCCTGTCCACCGACGCGCTGGAATTGCAGCGCAGCCGGATCGTGGCGCAGCGTGCCTCGGCCGTCGCCTCCGTCGCCCAAGCGCGGGCGGGCCTTGCCGAGGCGCAGGCTGCCGAGGCCGAGGCACAGGGCGCCGCAAGCCGCGCCCGCGAACTCGCCGCCCGCAATGCCGCATCGGCCGCCACACTGGAACAGGCCCTTGCGAACGCCGCCTCCGCCACCGCGCGGGTCGAAAGCGCGCGCCAATCCATCGCCGCCGCCGAGGCCGAGGTTCAGGTCGCCGAGGCGCAATTGGCCGACCTCGATCTGCAGGTGGCGCGGGCCGAGGTGCGCGCCCCGCAATCCGGCCTCGTCATCGAACGGAACGCGGTGGTCGGTGCCGTCTCCTCGGCCGGGGCAGCACCTATGTTCGTGCTGGCCGAGGACGGCGCGCTGGAACTGCGGGCCGAGGTTGCCGAGCCCGATCTTCTGCGGCTTCGCCCCGGCCAGCCCGCCCGCCTGACCACCGCCACCGGCGACACGATCGACGGAGAGGTTCGTCTGATCGAGCCGCAGATCGACGCCGACACCCGCCTTGGCCATGTCCGCATCGCCGCCGCCGCGCCGCTGCTGCGCCCCGGCATGTTCCTTCGGGCCGCGATCGTCACGGCGGACCGCACGGCGCCCTCGCTTCCGCTGACGGCGGTCGGCATGGGGCCGGACGGGGCCTATGCGATGCAATCTGATGACGGCACGGTGCGCCGCCGCCCCGTGACGACCGGGATCCGCGACACGGACCGGGTGGAGATCACCTCCGGTCTTGCGCCCGGCGACAAGGTGGTGGCGCGGGCCGGGGCCTTCGTGCGCGACGGGGATCGCATCGCGCCGGTGGACCCTTGAGATGAACATCTCCGCATGGGCGATCCGCAGCCCGATCGCGCCGATCCTTGCGTTCATCATCCTCGTCGTGCTGGGGCTACAGAGTTTCTCCTCCCTCCCCGTCACGCGCTTTCCGAACATCGACGTGCCCATCGTGGCCGTCACCGTTGCGCAGGACGGCGCCGCCCCCGGCGAGATGGAGCAGCAGATCACCCAAGAGGTGGAGGATGCCGTCGCGGGCATTCCGGGGATCGAGGATCTGATCTCCACCGTGACGGATGGCCAAAGCCGCACCGTCATCCGGTTCGAGATGAATGTGCCGACCGATCGCGCGGTGCAGGACGTGAAGGACCGCATCGACCGCATCCGCACCAACCTGCCCGCCGATATCGAGACGCCCATCGTCAACCGCGTGGATGTGGAGGGGCAGGCGATCCTGACCTATGCCGTGTCGGACCCGGCGCTGACGCTGGCGGAACTGTCGCGCCTCGTGGATGACACGATCCGCCGCGCCCTTCAGGGGCAAAGCGGCGTCGGTCAGGTGGATCGTTTCGGAGGTGCCGACCGCGAGGTGCAGGTGACGCTCGATCCCGTGCGGCTGGACGGTTTCGGGATCACGGCGGCCGAGGTCAGCGATCAGCTTGCCGCCTCCAACGCCGATCTGGGCGGCGGGCGGGCCGAGCTTGCGGGCGGCGAACAGACGATCCGAGCCCTTGGCGATGCGGGCGATGTGGCGCAACTGGCGGCGACGATGATCGCCCTGCCGACGGGCGGCTTCGTGCGCCTTCGGGATCTGGGGCATGTGGAGGATACTCATGCCGAGCTGCGATCCTTCTCGAAGATCGACGGGCAACCCGTTGTGACCTTTTCGGTTTTCCGCGCGCAGGGGGCGTCCGAGGTCTCGGTGGACCGGACCGTGGAAACCACCTTGGCCCGGATCGAGGCGGAGCATCCGACCCTGCGGATCGTCAAGGTCGACGACATGGTTGACTACACCTACAGCAATTACGAAACCGCGCTGCACACCCTGGTGGAGGGGGCGGTTCTGGCCGTCCTCGTGGTGCTGGCCTTTCTGCGCAACTGGCGCGCGACGGCGATCGCGGCGGTCGCGCTGCCGCTCTCGGCGATCCCGACCTTCTGGGCGATGGATCTGCTTGGATTCTCGCTGAACCTCGTCAGCTTCCTTGCGATCACGCTTGCGACCGGCATCCTCGTCGATGATGCGATCGTGGAGGTGGAGAACATCGCCCGCCACATGCGCATGGGCAAGACGCCCTACCGCGCCGCGATCGACGCCGCGGACGAGATCGGCCTTGCCGTCATCGCGACCACGCTGACCATCGTCGCCGTCTTTGCCCCAGTGTCGTTCATGCCCGGCATTCCGGGGCAGTATTTCCGCCAGTTCGGGCTGACGGTGGCGATTGCGGTGCTGTTTTCGCTGCTGGTGGCGCGGCTGATCACGCCGATGATGGCCGCCTATCTGATGCGCCCCTCCGACAGCCATGCCGAGGCGGAGCGGGATGGCCCGATCATGCGCGCCTATCTGCGGACGATCCACGTCACGCTGCGCTGGCGCTATTCGACGATGATCGGGGCGGTGGGCGTGCTGCTCGTCTCCGTGCATTTCATGCTGCAGATCCCCGGCAGCTTCATGCCGCCCGAGGATGTGGGCCGTATTCCCATCAGCGTGGAACTGCCCCCCGGCAGCGCCCTTGCCGATACCGAGGCCGCGACCGACCGTATCACGGACGACATCGCGGCGGTGGACGGGGTGCGCGCGGTCTTCGTCTTGGGCGGCTCTTCCCCGACGGGGGATCTGGCGGTGCGGCGCGCCTCCGTGACGGTGCTGCTCGATCCCTTGGCGGATGGGCTGATGGACCGGCTCTATCGGCTGGTGCCGGGACTGCCGCACCTCCTTCCCGTTCCGGACGGTCGCCTGCGTCCGCAGGCCGCGATCGAGACGGAGATCTTCGCCCGCATTGCCCGCATCCCCGACCTGCGCGCCTTCAAGCTGAACGACCGTGGGGAACGGGATGTGTCCTTCTCGGTTCTCGCCGAGGATCAGGATTCGCTGAACGAGGCCGTGGCCCGGCTGGAGGCCGCACTGCGGGCGGAACCGGCGCTGGCCGATGTCGCCTCCGAAGGGGCGCTGCCCCGGCCCGAAGTGCATATCCGCCCCCGACCCGACGAAGCCGCCCGCCTTGGCGTGACCGCGAGCGCGATCGCCCAAACGGTCCGCGTGGCCACCTTGGGCGATTTCGACGCGCGCCTTGCGGAAATCTCCTTGGATGACCGGCAGGTGCCGATCCGCCTGCGCCTGCCCGATGCGGTGCGCGGCGATCTGGCCGCGCTGGCGGCGCTGCGGGTGCCGGCCCGGTCCGGCAGCGTACCGCTGAATACGGTGGCCGACATCGCCGTCGGCCAAGGCCCCGCCGAAGTGGACCGCTTCGACCGCCAGCGCCGCGCCGTGATCGGCGCGAACCTGCCCGAAGGGGTCGCCCTCGGCACCGCAACCGAGCGGTTCCGCGCCGTCGCCCAAGCCGTGGACCTGCCGCCCGGCGTCCGCCTTCTGGAGGCGGGCGATGCCGAGGTGCAGGCCGATCTGCAACAAAGCTTCGTCAATGCCATGATCATGGGCCTGATGCTGGTGCTTGCGGTGCTGATCCTGCTGTTCCGCTCGGTCGTGCAGCCCTTGACGATCCTGCTGTCCCTGCCGCTGGCGGTGGGGGGCGTGGCGGCGGCGTTGATCCTGACGGGGTCGGCCCTGTCGATGCCCGTGCTGATCGGCATTCTGATGTTGATGGGGATCGTGACGAAGAACGCGATCCTGCTGATCGATTTCGCTATCGAGATGAAGGCCGCGGGCATGGACCGCCTGAAGGCCGTGATGGAGGCGGGCCACAAACGCGCCCGCCCCATCGTGATGACCTCCATCGCGATGTCGGCGGGAATGCTACCCTCGGCACTTGGCGTGGGGGCCGGCGGCTCCTTCCGCTCGCCCATGGCGGTTGCGGTGATCGGCGGGATCATCATGTCCACCGTGCTGAGCCTCGTGGTCGTGCCGTCGTTCTTCCTGATCATGGACGATCTGTCGCGGCTTCTGACCCGCATCTTCGCCCCCATCATCGGCCCGCGCGAGGAAGAGCCCGAGGATGACCTCAGGGCAAGGATGACGGCGCTGGAGGGGCGCCTTCCGCCGGAAGACTAGATTGAAGGGTGGCGATCCACCCCTCTGCCCGCGCCCGTTCAGCCGCCGGAAGCGACGGCAGGAAGCGCGCCCGTACGAAGACCGTCATCCGGGTGCCGCCTTCCGCCGGGCGCAGGCGGACCGAGGTGAAGGTCGGCAGGCCCAGCAGCGCCGAACGGGTGATCCATGTGCGATGGAACCCTTCGCCCGCGAAGGGCGCGGTGCGCGGGGTGTGGCGGGCGACCGCCTCCAGCCGCGCGGCCACCTGATCGGGCGGGACCGGCAGGAACACCCCCTCCCCGCGCAGCAGCATGTGGTTCGGGCGCGCGGGCCTGCGGACGGTGTCGGGGTCCACATGCCATTCGTGGGAATCCGACGGCGCATAACGCAGAAAGGCCCAGAGCACGGCCACCGCCACGGCAAGCAGGGTCAGAACGTCCGCGAAACTCATCTGCGATCTCCATCGACGTGAAAGGCGGATATAGGTGTCCCGCCCCTATCGCCAAAGGCCGTCAGGCGACCTGCGCCATCGAGGCATCGAGGATTCCCGGCCGACCGAGCAGATAGCCCTGCGCCTCGTCGCACCCTTCGGCCCGCAGCAGATCCAGTTGCGCCAGCGTTTCGACCCCTTCGGCCAGCACCGGCACCTCCAGACTACGGCCAAGGGCAAGGATCGCGCGGATGATCGCCTTGCACTGCGCGTCCGTCTCCACCTCGCGGACGAAGCTGCGATCCAGCTTGATCTTGTCGAAGGGGAAGGACCGCAGCGTATCGAGCGAGGAATAGCCCGTCCCGAAATCGTCGATCGCGATCGACACGCCAAGCGCCTTGATCTGCGTCAGCATCTGCAAGGCCCGCGCCTTGTCGGAGATGATCGTCGTTTCGGTCACCTCCAACTCCAACCGACTAGGATCGAGGCCCGTCTCCTCGAGGATGTCACGCAGTTGCGCCACGAAGCGCGAGTTCACCAGCTGCACCGGCGACAGGTTCACCGCGATGCGATGTCCGTTGCACCACCGCGCCGCCTGTGCACAGGCGCGGCGCAGCACCCATTCGCCGATGCCGATGATGGCGCCGCATTCCTCGGCCACCGGAATGAAATCGGCCGGAGAGATGGGGCCGCGTTCGGGATGGGTCCAGCGCAGCAGCACCTCGTAGCCGGTCGTCTGCCCGGTGCTGACCGATTTCTGGATCTGGTGATGCAGGTACATCTCATCCCGCTCCACCGCGTGCCACAGATCGCGGGCCATGTTGCGCCGGTCGCGCGAGGCTTCGTCCATCTGGGATTCGTAGAAGCACACCTTCTCCGACAGGCTGGCCTTGGCGCGGTACATCGCCATATCGGCATTGTTGATCAGCTTGTCGAAATCCATGCCGTCGAAGGGCGCAACGGCGATGCCGATGCTGGCCCCGACCGAAAGCTCGTGCTGCTCGATCGTCAGGCTTTGGCAGATCGCCTCCATCAGACGGTCGGTGAAAGCCGTCAGATCCGCCATGTCGGTGAACTGCTTGTAGGCCGCGAATTCGTCGCCGCCGAACCGGGCGACGAACTCCCCCTCCCCCAGAAGGGCGTTCATGCGGTTCGCCACGGTCATCAGCACCTCATCGCCGATGGCATGGCCCATGTGATCGTTGATCTCCTTGAAACGGTCGAGGTCGATGCCGACTACGGCTAGGCGCGCGCTCGTATCCTCCTCCAGCGCGTCGAGCGTCCATTCGATATGCTCGGCAAAGCTGGTGCGGTTCGGTAGGCCGGTCAGCGCGTCATGCCGGGCCATGTGGATGATCTGCCGGGCGGTGCGCGTCCGTTCGGACACATCCTCGAACGTGCTGACCCAACCGCCCGCCGGCACGGGGCGGTGCACGATCTGCACGCTGCGCCCATCATGCAGTTCGGCCAGAAGCTCGGCGTTCTGACGCTTGCGCCAATGGCGCGGCGCCTCCCCATCGACGGAGGCGACGCTTTGCATCAGCGCCCCTTCCAGCACGGGAAGATCCAGCTGCGCCGCCGGGGACAGGCCGAACATCTCGCACAGGCGGGCATTGTGCAGGACCAGCGTTCCATCGGCATCGAACAGGACGATCCCTTGGCTCATATTCTCCAGCGCCAGGTGCAGATCGCGGCGGATGCGGGCGATCAGTTCGGCATCCGCGCGGCGGGCCTTCTCGATCCGGACTTGGCTGCGCAGATCGCGCAGGGCGATCGCCTGCGCCACCCCCACCTCCAACGCGACGAGGCGCATCGTGGCCTCGACCGGGATCATCTCACCGCCGCGGCTGCGGCATGCGACATGCTGCGGGTCCTGAAGGTTTCCCGCCAGCTTCTGGATGTCATCCGCCGTCATCGCGGTGGTCAGTTCCATCCCCGCCTCCATCCCGGTCAGCGCGCGGAAGGCGGCGTTCGTGTTGATGATCCGCCCCTCCAGCACGATCAGAAGGCCCTCTTGGGTGACATCGGCCAGCTCGCGCAGGCGGCGCTCCTCCACCTCGGCGCGGCGGCGGTCGCGTTCGTCGAGGAACAGCACGAGGATCGGGATCAGCAAGATGATCAGCGCCGCGATCCCGATGGCAAGGCCCAGTTCCGCCGGTGACAGCGTTCCCGCCACCCCCACCGAAAAGCAGGCCGACATGTCCATCGCCCGTATCCCGGTGAAATGCAGCGCGACGATCGACAGCGCCATGACCGCCCCGCCCCCAGCAAGGGCCACCGACCCGTCGCGACTGGCGGCGATGCGGAAGGCCAGCGCGCTGAGCGCCATACCCGCCAGAACGGAGGCAAGGACGAGCGCCTCGTCCCAGCCGATCAGCCCGCCATGCAGCATGGCCGTCACGCCGGTGTAATGCATCGTCGCCGTGACGCAGCCGAGGAACGCCCCCGACAGCAGCGGGCGGCATTTGGCGTAATGCACCGCGATCGACGTGCCGGCGCAGGCGATCACCAGCGACAGCAGCGTCTGCCCCGGATCATAGCGCACGGCAAAGCCCGGCATGAAGGACAGCATGGCGATGAAATGCGTCGCCCAGACGCCGAGGCCCACGCTGATGCCCGCCAGCAGCGTCCATTTGCGCCGCGCCCTGCCCCCCGCACGGGCCGAGCGGCGGATGAGCGACACCCCCACCAACGAGGATAGGACGCAGACGATCACCGCGATCGCCACAGTCCGAAGATCATGCTGCGGAACAAGATACCAAGAAGCGAATGACATGATAAACCCACCTTGCGTCCGGGCGAAGGTGCCCACAAAAGGTGAACGGCATCTTTAGGCATCGCCCGGTCAGCCCGCCGATGTCCTTACAAGTTTAGGAGCTTTGCATGATCGTCATCTATGGGATCAAGACCTGCGACACCTGCCGCAAGGCCGTGAAGGCGCTGGACGGGGCAGAGCTGCGCGACATCCGCGTCGATCCGCTTTCGCCGCAGGAACGCGCGGAGTTCATCGGGACATTCGGCGCCGCGCTGATCAATCGCAGTTCGGCCACATGGCGCGCCTTGTCCGAAGAGGACCGCGCCCTGCCCGAGGCGGAGCTACTGGAACGGCACCCCACGGTGATGAAGCGGCCCGTGATCCGCAGCGGCGATGCGCTGCATCTCGGCTGGTCGAAAGATGTGCAGGCGGCGCTGCTGCCCTAACCGCCGGCAAAGCGGCGCAGGCAGGCGGGGTAGAGCCGATGCTCCTCCGCCAGCACGCGCGCGGCGAGGGTGTCCGCCGTGTCGCCCGGAAGGACCGGCACCCGCGCCTGCCCAAGGATCGGGCCGTCATCCAGCACCGCCGTCACCTCGTGCACGGTGCAGCCGGCCTCGGCATCGCCGGCCTCCAGCGCGCGCTGATGGGTGTGAAGGCCCGGATATTTCGGCAAGAGCGAGGGATGGATGTTCAGCATCCGCCCCTCGAACCGCTGCACGAAGGCCGGGGTCAGCACGCGCATGAACCCGGCAAGGCACAGGATGTCCGGTTCGGCCCGCAGGATCGGCTCCAGCAGGGCCGCCTCGAAGGCCGCGCGATCGCCGCGGAAGGGCCGGTGATCGACGGCGGCCGTGGCGATCCCCATCTCCGCCGCCTTCTCCAGCCCGCTGGCTTGCGGGTCGTTGGAGGCGACGAGCACCGGGCGCGCCGGGTGATCCCCCGTCATGCTGCGCGCAAGCGCCAGCATGTTGGACCCGCCGCCCGAGATGAGGATCGCGACGCGTTTCACAGAAGGCGGCCCTCATAGGCGACGCCGCTGCCCGCCTCGATCCGGCCAAGGCGCGTCACGCTCTCCCCCTCGGCGGTCAGCAGCGCCTCCAGCGCGTCGGCGCGCTCGGCGCTGACGGATAGGATCATGCCGATGCCGCAGTTGAACGTCTTTAGCAGCTCCGCCTCGGCCATGCCCGCCGTTTCGGCCAGCCAGCGGAACACGGGCGGCAGCGTCCATGCACCAAGGTCGATCCGTGCGCCAAGGCCCTCGGGCAGGACGCGCGGCAGGTTCTCGGTCAGGCCGCCGCCGGTGATATGGGCCAGCGCATGCACGCCGCCCGCCCGGATCGCCGCCAGCGAGGGTTTGACATAGAGGCGTGTCGGCACCAGCAGCGCCTGCCCCAGCGTTCCCTCTGCAAAGGGGGCCGGTGCGTCCCACGCAAGGCCCGAGAGTTCCACCACCTTGCGCACGAAGGAATAGCCGTTGGAATGCACCCCGTCCGACGAAAGGCCCAAAAGCACATCGCCCTCGACCACGCCGTCCGGCAGGGCCGTCCCACGCTCCATCGCGCCGACGGCAAAGCCCGCAAGGTCGAAATCGCCCTTGTGATACATGCCCGGCATTTCCGCCGTCTCACCGCCCACGAGCGCACAACCCGACGCTTCGCAGCCCGAGGCGATGCCCTCGACGATCCGCGTCGCCTGATCGACATCCAGCTTGCCCGTGGCGAAGTAGTCGAGGAAGAACAGCGGCTCCGCCCCTTGGCAGACCAGATCGTTGACGCACATCGCCACGAGGTCGATCCCGATCGTATCCACCACGCCGGTATCGATGGCGATGCGCAGCTTGGTGCCCACGCCGTCCGTCGCCGCCACGAGGATGGGATCGGAATAGCCCGCCGCCTTCAGATCGAACAGCGCGCCGAAGCCGCCAAGGCCGGACACCGTGCCACTGCGGGCGGTGCGCTTGGCGGCCGGCTTGATCCGCTCCACCAAGGAATTGCCCGCGTCGATATCCACGCCGGCATCGGCATAGGTCAGTCCAGTCTTGCTTGTCATGGCAGGCCCCGATCAATCCTGTTTCGCCCGCATTAGACGATCGTCGCCCCGCGCGCAACGCGGCTTGACCCCGTCACGGCTTGGCCTTACCCAGTTCGGGCCGGGCCTGTAGCTCAATGGTTAGAGCAGGGCGCTCATAACGCCTTGGTTGGGGGTTCGAGTCCCTCCGGGCCTACCATACCCCCCGCATTCCATCCGACCGCGCGGAGCAGCCCGTCCGATCATCGCCGCAGGGTTCCTGCACCTTGGCCGCCCTTCGGTCCGACGATGGCCTCGAAGCCTTGCACGGACCCCTGCCGCGGGGAACGCAGCGTCAGATCGAACCCGGCATTGCCCGCGACCGCCGCGACGATCGCCAAACCAAGGCCCGATCCTGCATTCCGCGCGCCCGCACGCTCGAACCGGCGGGTCAGATGGGCCAGCGCACCGGGGGGCACGACCGGCCCGTCATTCGCCACCACGAGCGTTCCATCCGCCTGCAACCGAATTTCGGCGTTGCGGCCGTGATGGACCGCATTCTCGATCAGGTTGCGGGCGAGGATCGCGAAGGCGTCGGGATCGATGCGCAGAACGACCGGCGCGGCGGGAATCTCCGGCGACATTCCGAAATCGCGGGCAACGAGTTGCAGGATCGGGGCGACATCCACCGGCCCCGAGACGAAGCCCGCATGTTCCGCGCGCGCCAGTTGCAGCAGCTTTTCGGCAAGGCGTGTCACGCGCTTTAGCTCCCCCTCGGCCTTGTCCGCCCGGTCGCGCAGGGGGCCGTCCGCGGCGTCGCGCAAAAGCTGCACATGCGCCAGCGTCGCCGCGATCGGGGTCCGCAACTCATGCGCGGCATTGGCCGAAAACGCCCTCTCGGCCGCCAGCGCCTCCGACAGATCGGCCATCAGGCGGTTCATCTCGTCCCGCACGGGCAAAAGCTCCGCCGGAAGGGCGGGCGTCGTCAGCGCCTGCAGATCGCCGGGACTGCGGCCCGCGACCTCGGTCGACAGATCGGCGACGGGGCGCAGACGGCGGTTCGTGAACCACACGATCCCCCACAGGCACAGCGGCAGAAGCGCCAAGGCTGGTAGGATCAGCGCGGTCATCACCTCCCGCAACGCCTCGCGCCGTTCCTGCAGGGGGCTTGCGATGTCCAGCACCCTGCCCCCCGAACGGCGGACGAAATGACGCTGATCCCGGGCGGTGCTGAACCCCTCGGGCGGGTCGGGCGCGAAATCCGCCGGGTCCGCATCGTCCGAAAAGCGCATACCCTCGGCATCGTGCAGGGCCCATGTCAGCAGCACCTCCGCCCGCGGCGGAAGGTCTGCGATGTCCTCTGCGCCCATGAACGGCAAGAGCCGGTCGGCGGTTTCCTCCATCAGGCTGTCATAGACCTCGCCCAACTCCTCGCGCAGGATCAGCGTCGCCCCGAGCATGGCCAGAATCCACAGCACCGTCAGCCCGGCCCCGAGCCCGATCGCCAGATCGCGCCGCAGGCTGCGCGCGCTCATCGCGCGACCCGATAGCCAAGACCGCGCAGCGTCTCCACGCTGCCCCGGCCCAGCTTCTTGCGCAACCGGCTGACATAGACCTCGATGGTGTTGCTCTCGACCTCGGCATCGAAGGAATAGAGCCGATCTTCGAGCCGCGACTTCGACACGGTGGCCCCCTTGGCCTGCACCAAGGTCTCGAGGATGATCCATTCGCGCTGCGACAGATCGATGGCGCCCTGCGGGCCGCGCACCCGGCGGCCCGCAAGGTCCACCTCCACGCCCGCGACATGCTGCACAGGGTTCGGGTCGCGGGCGTAGCGCCGCGCCACGGCCCCGATCCGCGCCGCGAGTTCCGACAGGTCGAACGGCTTGATCAGGTAATCGTCGGCCCCGGCGTTCAGCCCGTCGATCCGGTCGGTGATGCGATCCATCGCGGTCAGCACGATGACCGGCACCGTGTTCTTCGCCCGCCGCAGGTCCTGCAGCAGATCGAGACCGCGGCCATCGGGCAGCATCATGTCCAAGAGCACCAGATCGTAATCCACCACGCGCAGGAAATCGCGTGCGCTCGCAAGGTCGCCGGCCCAGTCCGGCAGATGACCGTCGCCCGCGATGCGGTCGCGCACGGCCGATCCAAGCCCCGCATCATCCTCGATCAGCAATATCCGCATCCATGCCTCCGCCGGACCAGCATAATCCCGATGGCGGCGAAGGCCAGCGTTCAGCTTCGTGTCAGCTTCGCACGGCAGGAGGGGCGTATGATGTATCGCAAACTTCTCCTCTTTGCCGCTCTGTGCTTGGGCCTGCCGGGCGGGTATCTGGCCCAGCTTCAACTCCGTGGAAACTTCCATCCGGTGCTCGAGGGTGTGGCCTATCGCTCGGCCCAGCCATCGGGCGACGATCTGGATCGCTGGATCACCGAGACCGGCATCCGCAGCGTGATCAACCTGCGCGGCGAGCATACCGGCACCGACTGGTACGACGCCGAGATCGCGGCCTCGGCGCGGCTGAACCTCGTGCATTACGATTTCGGCATGTCGGCGGGCAAGGCCCTGTCCCAAGACCGCGCGCAGCAGCTTCTGGCGCTGCTGCGCGCGGCGCCCAAGCCGGTGCTGATCCACTGCAAATCCGGCGCCGATCGGACCGGCCTTGCTTCGGCGCTGTTGCTGGCCGCGCTGTCGCAGGACGAGGAGATGGCCGAGGCGCAGATCTCGTTCCGCTACGGCCACATCTCGATCCCCCATACCGCCGCTTGGCCCATGGATCAGAGCTGGGAAGCTCTGGAACCGTGGCTGGGCTTTTCATCCTGAGGATACCATGACCATATCGCTGGCCCAGCCGTTCAATCAGAAGATACGCATCGCCGGATTGCGCGTGGCCGTTGCCGCCTTGCTGCCGGTTCTGCTCCTCGCCACCCCTGCCCTTGGCGGCCTGCCCGCCGCCCTGCTGCATGGCGCGGGCATTTTGTGCATCGTCGCGGCGGTGCTGGGCCGGTTCTGGGCGATCCTCTATATCGGCGGGCACAAGAACCAGCGCCTGATGCAGGACGGACCTTATTCGCTCTGCCGCCACCCGCTGTATCTATCCTCGACCCTCGGGGCGGCGGGGTTCGGGCTGATGCAGCAAAGCCTGACGCTGACGCTGCTGGCGGGGGGCGTGATCTTTGCGATCCTGACCGCCACCGCCGCCCGGGAAGAGCGCGATCTGCGCCGCATCTTCGGCAGCGCCTACGATGCCTATGCCCAGCGCGTGCCGCGCATCCTGCCCGACCTTTCGGGGTTCGCGACCCCGCGGCATGTCACCTTCGACAGCGGAACCCTGCGGCGCAACATGCGCGATGCGCTGGTGTTCCTGTCGCTGATCCCGCTGGCCGAGGGGCTGAACTGGCTGCACGCGGCCCGGTTGCTGCACGGGATCGTCCTGCCGTGAAGGGGGGCGGCGTTCGGCCCGGATGTCGATCCGGCCGCAGGGGGATTTTGCCCCATTCGCCGCTCAAGCCGATGATTTCGAACGCAACCGGATGCCTTCGGGCCTAAAAAACCGCATGGGGGGTGCACGCGCGCCCTCAACGCTGTTGGACCGGGATCACCCGTGCTACACCTCGCGGTATCCGCAAGGCAGACGGGAGATGGACTTTGAATTTGTTCGGTGTAACGCGCTTTAATCTCGTCACCCAGCGGACCTTGGGATCGTTCCGCGCCACCAAGGGCAAGACACTCGAAGAAGCCAAGGCATTGGTCTTCCGCCCGGAGTCCCTGCAAAAGCGTCTGGAAATGTTCAAAGCGTTCTGCCTGTCCACCTACCGCGAGCTCTCGGCGAACCGCGACAACCTTCATGGCTTGATCCTCATCAGCGAGGACCTTCCGCAGCCGTTCCGCGATCAGCTGGAAGAGGCCTGCGCCGATGTTCCCCATGTCCTCATCGTGCCCGTCGCCGACGATCAGGGATCGAACGATGTCGTGCCCCCCATCGTGCACCGCATCGCCGGGACGGGGCGCGTCTACACCTTCCGCTACGACGACGACGACGCCCTGCCCCGCGATTACGCCGACAAGGTGGAAAAGATCGCAGCGTCCATCGCGCCGGGCACCGTGATCTCGTTCAACAACGGCTTTTCCATCAGCCGTGTCGGCGAGGATGCCTATGGCTTCCGCATCCGTCGATATCCCCTGAACGCGTTCGGGCTTGGGATCCTTTCGGATATGGCGGATCTGAAGACCGTGTTCCAGCTTGGTCCGCACACCAAGATCACGCTTCCGGTCCATCACGACACGACCTCGATCGGATATGCCTGCACCGTGCATGCCGACAATGACAGCCGCGTCGGAGAGATGAAGTCGGAGATCGTCTCAGGCGATCACGTCATCGCGCAGATGCAGGATCTCTTCCCCCACATCACGGCCGAGGGTCTGAAGGTCCTGACCTTCCGCCGCCCCTCCGATTTCGAGCCCGCGTAGCCCCCACCGCACACTCCAAAAGGTGAAGCCCCCCGGCAATTGGGCGCAGGGGGATGCCACCATCCGGCGTCCGGGGGCTTCGAAAGCGAGGATGGCCGCTTTCCGCCGATTGCCGCAGGATAAGCCCGGGGATGATTTTACCAGGGTGCGGCTTCACCATGCCTCCATACGACCAGACACAGGATCCGTGGACCACCACCGAGGCAGGGACCGGCGGTTCCACCGATGAGGCGGATGCGGGCGATCTGTCCCTTCAGCCAGTCAGCAGCCCGTCATCGGACATGCCGACGCCCCTGATCCTTTCGCCCGGTGCGCCGGTCGTGGTGGCCGATACCGGCGCGGATGCGGGGGGCGGCGCGGCCGGCACCTCGGGCAGCGGGGCGATCGACTGGCGGGCGGCGGCCGATCTGATGGCCTGCGGCTCCTGCACCGGGCGGTTCTGCACCGTCTGCTCCATCCGCACGGGCGCCGATCCGGGAACGGACGGCAAACCCTCGGGCTATTCGGCGAAGGTGCTCGATCTCTATTCCCCCGGCAGCACCGCCGCGACGGACAGCACGGCCAAGACCTCCCTCGAGGCCGAAGCCGTGAACGCCATCGTGCTGGAGAACCAGAAGCAGGGCTCTCCGGAAAGCGAATGGTTGATCGGCACGGGCGACAGTTCGATCGAAGGGTATGCGGCGCAATTCTCGCTCAATCACGGCGAGACGGTGGATTTCAAGATCCGCACCGATTCCACCGATTACCGCATCGATATCTACCGCATCGGCTATTACGGCGGCGACGGCGCGCGGCTGGTGCAGACGATCGACCGCAAGCTGGGCACGGCGCAGGGCCAGCCCGATCCGCTGTTCGATCCGGAGACGAAGCTGGTCGATGCCGGCAACTGGGACGTCTCCGCCTCGTGGGACATTCCGGCGGATGCGGTCTCCGGAGTCTATTACGCCGTGATGACCCGCAACGACGGATCGGGCGGGCGCAACATGATCCCCTTCGTCGTGCGCGACGACGAGGCCAAGAGCGACATCACCTTCCAGACCTCGGACACGACATGGCAGGCCTATAACTGGTGGGGCGGCTACAACTTCTACGGCGGGATCGACGCCGAGGGGCGCGAGGGCCGCGCGAGCAAGCTCAGCTACAACCGCCCCATCATCACGCGGGACGGCGGCTATGCGGCCGGGCCGCAGGATTTCATCTTCGGCGTCGAATATCCGACGATCCGCTGGCTGGAGCAGAACGGCTACGACGTCAACTACATCTCCGGGATCGACACGGACCGCGACGCCTCGGCGCTTTTGGACAGCAAGGTGTTCCTGTCGGTCGGCCATGACGAATACTGGTCCGCCGCCCAGCGCGCCAATGTGGAGGCGGCGCGGGATGCGGGGGTGAACCTCGCCTTCCTGTCCGGCAACGAGGTGTATTGGGAAACCCGGTGGGAAACGAGCATCGACGGTTCGGGCACGCCCTACCGCACGCTCGTGTCCTACAAGGAACGCTGGGACAACGACGATACGGATGTGGGCAACACCACCTCGACATGGCGCGATCCGCAATACGGCTCGGGCCTGCCGGAGAACGCGCTGACGGGGACGATGTTCACGGTGGACACCTACCGTCTGGACACGATCGAGGTGCCCTACGATCTGTCGAACTTCCGGTTCTGGACCAACACCGCCGTGGCCGACATCGCGCCGGGCGAGGTCTATGAGCTGACGAAGAACCTCTTGGGATACGAATGGGATTCGGATGTCGATAACGGCTTCCGCCCGGCGGGTCTGATCCAGCTGTCGAACACGACGGTGGATGTCCAATCGCTGCTCTTGGATTACGGCAACACGACCGGCGAAGGTACCGCCACCCATGCCCTCACGCTCTATCGGGCGGCCAGCGGCGCGCTCGTCTTCGGGGCGGGGTCGGTCTATTGGAGCTGGGGCCTCGACGATCACCACGACAACGAGGCGACGCCGACCGATCCGAACGTGCAGCAGGCGATGGTCAACCTGTTCGCCGATATGGGGGTGCAACCGTCCACGCTGATGGCCAGCCTGATGGCGGCCACCCAGACCGGCGACCGTGTCGCCCCCGTCAGCCGCGTGACCCTGCCCGAAGGACCGTTCCGCGCGGGTCAGTCCATCACCCTGACCGGCACCGCCACCGATACCGGCGGCGGCAGCGTGGCCGTGGTCGAGGTTTCGACCGATGGCGGGCAGCGTTGGCACCGCGCCACGGGCTACACGAACTGGAGCTATACATGGACGCCGCTGGCGGGCGGCACCTTCGACATCCTGACCCGCGCCGTCGATGACAGCGTGAACCTCGAAACGCCCGGCGCGCCCACCTCCATCACGATCGAGGCCGCGCCGACGGTCAGCGTCTTCCAGCCCTCCGCCCAGCCCGACGACACCTCCAGCGCCGATACGGGTCAGGTGAACCTCGGGATGAGCTTCACCTCCTCCGAAGCCGGGTCGATCGTGGGGATGCGCTACTACAAGGGTCTGGGCGATGGCGGCACGCATGTCGGCTCGGTCTGGGCGGCGGACGGCACGCTCTTGAAAAGCGCGACCTTCAGCGCCGACGGCACCGAGGGCTGGCAGACGGTCAGCTTCGACAGCCCGCTTCAGGTGGCCGCGGGCGTGACCTATGTGGCGAGCTATACGAGCCACGGCCATTACGCCAGCACCGAGAACTTCTTCACGGGGCCGGTCACGAATGGCGCGCTGACGGCGCAGTCGGGGTACTATGTCTACAACGCCTCCACCGCCTTCCCGATCTATCAGGCGAACACCAACTACTGGGTGGATGTGATCTTCAGCCCGACCAACACCGAAAATCAGGTGCCGGTCGGGGTGAACGACAACGGCTATCTCGCGACGCGCAACACGCCCATCACCTTCACCGCCGCAAGCCTTCTGGCCAATGACAGCGATGCCAACGGTGACATCCTGTCGATCACCGGCACCGGATCGGCGGTGGGCGGCACGGTCAGCTACAATGCCGCAAGCCAGATCGTGACCTTCACGCCCACCGCCGGATATACCGGCGCTGCGCATTTCGGATATGCCATCAGCGACGGGCGCGGCGGCATCGGGTCGGCCTTCGTCAACATGCAGGTGGTCGCTCCCTATGAAAGCCTGTTCGGCGGCACCGGCGGCCCGGCCGTCACGGATTCGGGCGACAGCGCGGCGGTGACGCTGGGCACGGCGTTCACCGCATCGGGTTCGGGCACGATCTCCGGGCTGCGCTTCTTCAAGGGGGCGCAGGATCTGGGGACGCATACCGGCACGCTGTGGCGCAGCGACGGCACGATCCTCGCCTCCGGGACGTTCACCAACGAATCCGCGAGCGGGTGGCAGACGCTGGTGTTCAGCAGCCCGATCTCCATCGCGGCGGGGCAAAGCTATGTCGCGGGCTATGCCAGCAACGGGCATTACACCACCACCTCGGGCTTCTTCGACACGGCATGGACCAGCGGCGGGCTGACCGCGACGGCGGGGGTCTATTCCTATGGCAATGGAACGAGCGTTCCGACCTCCAGCTATGCGGGCAGCAACTACTGGGTGGACGTGCTCTACAACCCCGCCGCGCCCGGTCAGAACCTTTCCCCGGTGGCGGCGGATGACAGCGGCTACAGCACGCAGACCGGCACCCCGCTGGTGATCGCCGGCGCGCAGCTTCTGGCCAATGACAGCGATCCCGAAGGCCAACCCCTGACCATCACCGGCGTCGGCGGCGCGGCGAACGGCACCGTGGCGCTGAATGCGGCGACGGGGGCGATCACCTTCACGCCGCAGGCCGGATATACCGGCGCGGCGGGCTTTACCTATACCATCAGCGACGGTGCGGGCGGCACGGCCAGCGCCGCCGTCAACCTGTCGGTGACCGAGCCGCCCACCTATGACACCCTGTTCGCGACCAGTGCCGTTCCGGGCACGGTGCAGGTGAACGATCCGGCCTCGGTCGAGCTTGGGATGGCTTTCACCGCCGCCCGCGACGGCGAGGTGTCGGGCATCCGCTTCTACAAGGGTGCGCAGAACACCGGCCCGCATACCGGAACGCTCTGGACGGCGGATGGCGCGGTCCTTGGCACCGTCAGCTTCACCAACGAAAGCGCGAGCGGCTGGCAGATGGCGAACCTCGCCACCCCGCTGACGGTGACGGCGGGCACGAGCTATGTCGTCTCCTATCACACTAGCGGCAATTATTCGTCGGATGCGGGGTATTTCAACGCGCCCGTCACGAATGGCGCGCTGACCGGTACCAGCGGCGTCTATGGCTACGGCGCGGCGGGAACCTTCCCGAACCAATCCTACAACAACTCCAACTACTGGGTTGATGTCGCCTATACGCCCAGCGCGGCGGCGAACCAAGCGCCGGTGGCGACCCCCGACAACGGCCTTGTCGCGGCCGCAGGAACGCCGCTGCAGATCGCCGTGGCCGATCTTCTGGCCAACGACACCGATGTCGATGGCGACACGCTGTCGATCACGGCGGTCGGCGGGGCGCGCAAGGGCAGCGTCCGTCTGGATGCGGATGCGGGGATCGTGACCTTCACCCCCACGACGGGCGCGACGGGTGCGGCGGGGTTCAGCTACACCCTGTCGGACGGGCGCGGCGGGACGGCCACGGGCGATGTGGCGCTGGCCATCCGCTCGGGCGATGCGGCCGAAAGCCTGTTCGCTGCGAACGCTGCCCCCACGGTGGTGGATTCCGGCGATGCCTCTCCCGTGGAACTGGGGATGCGCTTCACCGCCGCCTCGGCCGGAGAGGTGCTGGGCGTGAAATTCTACAAGGGCGCGCAGAACACCGGCACGCATAGCGGCAGCCTGTGGACGGCGACCGGTACGCGCCTTGCCACCGTGTCCTTCACCAACGAAACGGCGAGCGGCTGGCAGACCGCGAACTTCGACGCCCCCGTCACGGTGGATGCCGATACGAACTACGTCGTCTCGTACCATACCGACGGGCGCTATGCGGTCGATGCCAACTACTTCGCGCAGACGGTCGCGCGCGGCAGCCTGACGGCCAGCGGGGGCGGCAACGGCGTCTATGCCTATGGCAGCGACAGCGCCTTCCCGACGGGTTCCTACAACAACTCCAACTACTGGGTGGACGTGGTGTTCAGCTCCTCGCTGGTCGCGTGATGCCCCGCATGTGCAAAGGACAGAAGATGCATGACGAACTCTATGCCGATGGGATCGGCGAAATCACCGTCAGCGGCCAGATCGTGCGGATCGACCTCGTCAGCCTGTCGCCGTCCGAGCGGGACGCGAACGGCCAGCCGAAGCCCGTCTTTCGCCAGCGCGTGGTGATGTCGGTCGAAAGCTTCGCCAACAGCGTGGAGTTGATGCAGAAGGCCCTGAACGGCCTGACCGAGGCCGGGGCCGTTCGCCGGATGCAGCCGCCCACCGAAGTCCCGCCGGCCCCGCGCCGGACCGGATCGCCGAACTTCAGCTAAGGCAGGGGCAGCATGGCCGACGAACCGCAATCCTGCCGCACTGCACTGTGGTGTCTGTCGGCCCTGCTGCGCCATCACGGGCTGGACATCAGCGCCGACCGCCTGCGCACCGATTACGCCGTGAGCGGGGACACCCTGCGCGCGCCCCAACTGATGCGCATGGCGCGGGAAAACGGCCTGAAGGCGCGGATTTCCAAGGTCGGACGCCGGGGGCTGACGCGGCTCGGTCAGGCCTATCCCGCGCTCGCGCGGCTGCAGAACGGCAACTGGGTCGCCGTCCTCGGCGCCAGCCGCAGCGAAACCGGCGAGGAGCGGCTGGAGCTCTTGGACCCGCTGGCCGAGGGCGGCCCGCTCAATGTCTCGGTCGAACAGTTCTGCGCCCGCTGGAACGGCGAATTGCTGCTGGCCAAGCGCAGCTATGCGCTGACCGATCCCGAACAGCCCTTCTCGCTGCGCTGGTTCATGCCCGAGATCCTGCGCCAGCGCCGCCTGCTGCTGGATGTGGCGGTGGCGGTGGTCGTGCTCTACGGCCTCGGCCTCGCCAGCCCGATCTTCTTCCAACTGGTGATCGACAAGGTGCTGGTCCATGAGAGCTATTCGACGCTCTACATGCTCTCCATCGGGATCGTGGGGGCGCTGATCTTCGATGCGGCCTTCGTCTTCCTGCGCCGCTATCTGCTGATCCATGCCACGAACCGGATCGACATCCGCGTGGCGACGCGCACCTTCCGTCACCTGATGGACCTGCCGATCACCTTCTTCGAAGGGGGCACGGCGGGCACGCTCGTCAAGCATATGCAGCAGGCCAGCCGCATCCGGGAATTCCTGACGGGGCGGCTGTTCCTGACGCTGCTGGATGCGATGTCGCTGTTCGTCTTCGTGCCGGTGCTGTTCTTCTACAGCGCGAAGCTCGCGGCGCTGGTGCTGCTGTTCAGCGCGGCCGTGGCGCTGATCGTGGCGCTGATGGTCGGCCCGTTCCGCCGCCGCCTCAACGCCCTTTACGATGCCGAAGGGCGCCGGCAGAGCCTGCTGGTGGAAACGATCCACGGCATGCGCACGGTCAAATCGCTGGCGATGGAGCCGCTTCAGCGCAAGGTCTGGGACGAACGGTCCGCCCGCACCGTCACCACCCGCTTCGAGGTGGAGAAGATTTCCACCGCCGCGCAGGCGGTGACGGGCTTCATGGAAAAGCTGATGGGCGTTGCGATCGTCGGCTTCGGCGCATTGGCAGTGTTTTCCGGCGATATGACGATCGGGGCGCTGGTGGCGTTCAACATGCTGGCGGGGCGCGTGTCGGGGCCGCTGACCCAGATCGTGACCATGGTGCACGAATATCAGGAGGTGACGCTGTCGGTCCGCATGCTGGGCGAGGTGATGAACCAGCCCGTGGAACGTCAGGACCGCAGCGCCGGTCTGCGCCCGCCCATCGCCGGCCCGATCGAGTTCGAGGACGTGACCTTCGCCTACCGCCCCGATCTGCCGCTGGCGCTGGACAAGGTCTCCTTCACCGTGGGCGCGGGCAGCATTCTGGGGCTGGTCGGTCGGTCGGGTTCGGGCAAGACGACGGTGACGCGGATGATCCAAGGGCTCTATCCGCCGCAGCGGGGCATCGTGCGCATCGGCGGCCATGACCTGCGCGAGATCGACCTCAATCACCTGCGCCAGAATGTCGGCGTGGTGTTGCAGGACAACTTCCTCTTCCGCGGTACCGTGCGCGAGAACATCGCCGCGGCCCGCCCCTCGGCCCCGTTCGACGACATCGTCGCCGCCGCGCGCCTTGCCGGCGCGGAGGAGTTCATCCAGCAGCTTCCCCGCGGTTTCGACACCATGATCGAGGAGAACGGCGCGAACCTCTCGGGCGGCCAGAAGCAGCGCCTGTCCATCGCCCGCGCCCTCGTGACCGATCCGCGCATCCTGATCTTCGACGAAGCGACGAGCGCGCTCGACCCCGAAAGCGAGGCCATCGTGCGCGACAGCATCCGCGACATCGCGCGGGGCCGGACCGTCATCATCGTGTCCCACCGCCTGTCCACGCTGGCCGATGCCAATGCGATCATGGTCGTGGAAAAGGGCCAACTGGCCGATATGGGCACGCATGATCAGCTTCTGAGCCGCTGCACGACCTATCGGCAGCTGTGGAACCAGCAGATGAGGATGGCCGGATGACCCGCCCCCGCGCACGCCTGAAGCTGGCCGCGAAGGACGGCAAGACCCAGATCCCACAGGACGATCCCGCCGCGCCCGCCCGCATGCCCGACATCCTCGCCTTCCAGCCCGACGCGGTGGAACTGGAGGAGCAGTCCCCCCCTGCCCTTGCCCGCATGACGCTCTATGGGGTGGTGGCGCTGCTGGCGCTGGCGGTGTTGTGGTCGATCTTCGCCCGCCTCGACGAGGTGGTGGTGGCCAAGGGCAAGCTGGTGACGGCGACGCCCGCGCTGGTGGTGCAACCGCTGGAAACCTCGGTCATCCGCGAGATCGCGGTGAAGCCCGGCGATCACGTCACCGCCGGTCAGGTTCTGGCCCGGCTGGACCCGACCTTCGTATCGGCCGATGGCGGTCAACTGGCCGCCCGCCTGCGCGCGATGGAGGCCGAGATCGCCCGGCTCGAGGCCGAACTCGGCGGCCAAAGCTACGCCCCCGGCCCGGACGCCTCGGAGGAGGAGACGCTGCAAGCCGCCCTGCACCAACGCCGCCAGGCCTATTTCGACGCCACGTTGCAGGATTACGACAGCCGCGTCGCCGAGGCCGAGGCCACCGTCACCGCCACCCGCGGCGAGGAGACGCTGCTGCAAAAGCGGCTGGATGGGCTGCATCAGATCGACGACATGCGCCTGCAACTGATCGACACGGGCGGCGGTTCGCGCCTTCTGTATCTTCAACAGCGCGATCTGAGCCTCGAGGCCGAATCCGGGCTGGAGCGCCTGCGCAACGAGCGGCTGGAGGCGATCCAGCGTCTGGCGCAGGCCCGCGCCGGGGCGACCGCCTTCGTGGAGGATTTCCACAAGACCGCGACCGAACGGCTCGTCACCCTGCGCGAGCAGCGCAGCGAGACGTTGGAGGAAATGCGCAAGGCCGCCCTGCGCGAAGAGATGTCGGTCCTGCGCTCCCCCGCCGATGGGGTGGTGCTGGAGGTGGCGGCCCGCTCCGTCGGATCGGTCGCGCAGGGGGCGGAGGCGCTCTTCACGCTGGTGCCGCAGGGCGTTCCGCTGGAGGCGGAGGTGGCCGTGGATGGGCAGGATATCGGCCGTCTGGCCGTGGGGGACGATGTGCGCATCAAGTTCGATGCCTTCCCCTTCCAGAAGTTCGGCACCGCCGAGGGCGCCGTCCGCATGATCAGTCAGGACGCCTTCGCCCATGACGAAAACACCGCCAATAACGGCGCGCCGGCCTTCTACCGGGTGCGGATCGCGGTGGAGGAGAGCGAGCTGCGCCATGTCCTGCCCGGCAGCAGCATGATCCCCGGCATGGGCGTTCAGGCCGAGATCAAGAGCGGGACGCGGCGGATGATCTCCTACTTCCTCTATCCGCTGCTGCGCGGCTTCGACGAAAGCTTCCGCGAACCCTAAGGCGTACGGCCCGGCCATGCGCCGGGCCGCATCCCTTGGATCAGCCGATCCGGCCGCCGCCCTGACGGGTGATCGCGACCACCGCCGGGCGGACCGGCATCGCCTCGTCGAAATCGGGCCAGCGGGTCGAGAGATCCTCGTAATAGGACGGGCGGCCATGCCCTTCCCAGTCGTCCCCACCATCGGCCGGATGCTGCACCGCGACGAACATCGTCGTCAGATCGGCCGTCGGACAGGGGCCGCACATCTCCGCGCCGACCGGCACGCGGTAGAACAGCCGCGAGGTGCCGCGCGCATCGCCATCCGTATCCACCGCCCAAAGGCCGTCCGTCCGCCCCGTCCCGGCCATGGAGTTGCCGTCCGTGGACACCCAGAGCCGCCCTTCGGCATCGATCGCGGCGTTGTCGGGCATGCCGAACCAGCCGTTCTTCGTCGTCTCGGTGGAGAAGGTCGCCCCCACCTCGGCCACCGAGGGATCGCCGCATTGCACGAGGATTTCCCACGTCCCGGTCGCGGCGGTGAAATCGCCGTCCGTTTCGAGGATCTCGATGATATGGCCGAAGGCGTTGTCCGCGCGCGGGTTGGCGGCATCAACCTCTTCGCGGCGGGTGTTGTTGGTCAGCATGACATAGGCGCGGCCCGTCTGCGGGTTCGGCTGAATGTCCTCGGGGCGGTCCATCGGGGTGGCGCCCACGAGGTCGGCCGCGCGGCGGGTCTCGATCAGGATGTCGGCTTGGCTGTCGAAGCCGTTCTCGGCGGTCAGCGGGCCTTCGCCATGCACCAGCGGCAGCCACACCATAGAGCCGTCTTCGTCGAAGCGGGCCACATGCAGCGTGCCGTCATCGAGCAGGTCCATGTTCGCCGCGCGGTCCTCGGGGTCGAAGGCGGCGGCGGTCACGAATTTATAGACGTAATCGAACCGCTCATCGTCGCCGAGATAGAAGACGACGCGCCCATCCTTCGCCACGACGCTTTCTGCGCCCTCATGCTTGAAACGGCCGAGGGCCGTGCGCTTCTTCGGCACGGAGGTCGGGTCCATCACGTCCACCTCGACCACCCAGCCGAAGCGGTTCGGCTCGTTCGGCTCGGCGGCCAGATCGAAACGGTCGTGATAGCGGCCCCATTGGTAATCGCCGCCCGGAATGCCCATCCGCTCGTAGTTGGCGGCTTCGGGGTGATCGGCCGGAAGCTCTCCGGTGAAATAGCCGTGGATGTTCTCCTCGGCCATGATGTAGGTGCCCCACGGGGTCACGCCGCCCGCGCAGTTGTTGATCGTGCCGAAGACGCGCGTGCCGGTCCCATCGGCCGAGGTCTTCAGCCGGTCATGGCCTGCGGCGGGGCCGCTCATCTGCATCTCCGTCTTGGCGGTGATGCGGCGGTTCAGCGCGCCGTCCAGCACCGGGCGCCACTTGCCGCCCTCCTTGCGGATCTCGACGATGGTGCCGCCATGGGCGGCCATCTCCACATCCACCCGTTCGCGCGTGGCGTCGGCCACGGCGATCTCGCCATCCTCGATGGTGACGATGCCGGGGAACATCAGATGCTCGTTCGTGTATTCGTGGTTCACGACCAGCAGACCGCGATCGGCGGCGCCATCCAGCGGGATGAAGCCCACGAAGTCGTTGTTGTAGCCGAACTGCCGTTCCTGCGCGGCCTCGGTCTGGGCCGCGGGATCGAATTCGGGCGCGTCGGGGAACAGACGATCGCCCCAGCGCAGCAGCACATCGGCGTCATAGCCTTCGGCCACGTGGTGATCGGCATCGACGCCCGCCTCAACCTCCGGGAAGTTGAAGGCCGACATGCCCTGCGCGCGGGCCTTGTCGGCGGCAAGGATCGCCATGGGCGAGACGGTCGCCGCGATCGCCGCCGACGCCATGGACCCCTTGAGGAACCCACGACGGGAGAAGCGGGCGGCGATGATGTCGCCCATGGTGCGGTTCGCGGTCGGGTTCAGGCCCGGCCCATCGGCTTCCTCCAATTTGGAGGTGCGGAAGATCTCGGCCTGGCTCTTGGAATTCTGGGTCATGTCGGCATCCTGGCTTATATGCGGGGTCGCGCCCGGCATACGCCCACAGGATGACATTCGCGTTACATCGGGGCCGCCCCCTCGCCGCCGCGCGGCCCGGCCCCATCTTGCTCATGCCCAACATTCCGGAACATCCGACATGCCCAGATCGAAACTCTTCGAACCCATCACCCTCGGCGGACTGACGCTGGACAACCGGATCGTCATCGCGCCGATGTGCCAGTACTCGGCCGAGGATGGCCATATGACCGATTGGCACCTGATGCATCTGGGCCATCTGTCCCATTCGGGCGCGGGCATCCTGACCATCGAGGCGACCGCCGTCCTGCCCGAGGGGCGGATCACCTATGGCGATGTCGGCCTGTGGGACGATGCCACCGAAGAGGCGATGCGCCGCGTGCTGGACGGCGTGCGCCGTTATTCGGCGATGCCGATCGCGGTGCAACTGGCCCATGCGGGGCGCAAAGCCTCGTGCGAGACGCCGTGGAATGGCGGCGCGCAGATCGCGCCGGACAAGGCGAATGGCTGGCAGACGGTGGCCCCCTCCGCCCTGCCCTTCGGCGCGCAGGATGTCCCGCCCAACGAGTTGGACCGCGCCGGGATGGACCGCATCCGCGACGCCTTCGCCGAGGCCGCGCGCCGTGCCGCCCGCCTTGGGATCGACGCGGTTCAACTGCATGCCGCACATGGCTATCTGCTGCACGCCTTCCTGTCGCCCCTGTCGAACCAGCGGACCGATGCCTATGGCGGCAGCGTGGAAAACCGGATGCGCTTCCCCTTGGAGGTGTTCGACGCCGTCCGTGCCGCCTTCCCGGCCGAGCGCCCGGTGACAGTGCGCGTCTCTGCCACCGATTGGGTGGATGGCGGCCTCGACATCGACGGGACGATCGCCTTCGCGCAGGCGCTGGAGGCGCGGGGCTGCGCGGCGATCCACGTCTCCAGCGGTGGGCTGGATGCGGGGCAGCAGATCCCGGTCGGGCCGAACTATCAGGTGCCGCTGGCCCGCGCGGTGCGGGGGGCGGTCGCCATTCCCGTCGTCGCCGTCGGCCTCATCACCGAACCCCAGCAGGCCGAGGCGATCGTCGCCACGGGCGATGCCGACATGATCGCCCTTGCCCGGACGATCACCTACGATTCGCGCTGGCCGTGGCATGCTGCCGCCGCGCTTCAGGCCGAGGTGACGGTGCCACCGCAATATCTGCGCAGCCAGCCGTCGAACCTGAAGGACTTGTTCCGCAAGCCCTGATCCATGCAAAACGGGGCGCCGATGGGCGCCCCGCGTTCCGTTCCGGCCTAGGCCGTTTACGTCTTTGCCACCCGCGCCGAAATCTTCAGGAGCGCGCCGATGACGAAGACGATCCCCCCCGTCAGACCGAAGCCCAGCACCGCCGCCATGCGGCCATCCGCCTGCGGGATCAGCGGCAGAAGCAGGATCGTCGCGCCATAGATCAGCGCCAGCGTGCCCAGCTTGTTGCGCTGTTCGATATCCGTCTCGCTCGCACCGGGGGCCGAGGTCACGGGACGGTGCAGATCGTCGAAGAAGCTCTCGACCTCCTCGTGACGCTTGAAGCCGGTATCCTTGTAGAACAGCCGCGTCACGAAGAAGAAGCCCGTCGTCACCGTTAGATGCAGGATCATGGAGATGGTGAATACGAGATCGCTGCTTTCGCGGCCGGTGAAATCCACCCCTGTCAGCGCGCCCACGGCATCCGGCGTCAGCACGTATTTCGCCAGCAGCGACACCAGAAGGCCGACCACCACCGTCGCCCACGGCGCCCAATCCGGCACCTTGCGGATGAAGATCGCAAGGAACAGCGGGATCAGCACCGGCATCTGGATCAGGCTGCCCATCTGCAGCATGATGTCGAACAGGCTGATATCCTGCAGCGACGAGATGAAGAGGCTGACGAGGATGATCACGATCCCGAAGAGGAAGGTGATGACCTTGCCGACCATGATCAGTTCCCGGTCGTCCACGACGCCCTTCTTGATCACCGGCTTGTAGAAGTTGAGCGAGATAATCCCCGCGCTGCGGTTCAGCCCGGTATCCATTGAGGACATCGTGGCCGAGAACATCGCCGCGATCATGATGCCCACCATGCCGACCGGCATCGCCACATCGACGAAGGCCAGATAGGCCGCATCGCTCGCCTTGTCGCCCAGCGTCGGATACATCGCCGCAAGGTCGATCCCCATCACGGCCGTCGCCATCGGCGGCAGGAACCAGATGAACACGCCCGCCAGCATCAAAAGCGAGGCCAGCATCGCGGCCTTCTTGGCGTTGACGCTGTCCTTGGCCACGAGGTAGCGCGAGGCGTCATACAGGTTGTTCGTGCTGAAGATCTGCTTGCTGATCGACATGGCGCACCAAACGACGAACAGGCCGACATAGTTCACGTCGTTGGTGAACAGCTCGTTCGGGAAATCGTGCACCACGGTGCCGATGCCCGTCTGGAACGCGACGAAGGCCGTCGCCGTGACGGACACCGCCATGATGACCAGCATCTGCACATAGTCGCTGGCGACCACCGCCCATGCGCCCCCGGTCAGCGAGACGAACATCACCACGAAGCCCGTGATCACGATCGTCCATTCGATGCTGATGCCGAACACCGCCGAGGTGAAGATCGCAAGGCCGTTCAGCCAGATCCCGGCCTGAATGACGCCCAGCGGCACCTGCGCCCACGTGAAGAACTGCTCGTTCACCGGGCCGTAACGGCGCCGGATCGCGTCCACCGGGGTGATGCAGCGCGTCTGGCGGAACATCTCGGCCACCAGAAGGTAGGACACGAAATAGCCGACCGCGTTGCCGATGAAGATGATCGCGACCGACAGACCGTCGGAATAGGCCTTGCCCGCCGCGCCCGTGAACGTCCACGCGCTGAATTGCACCATGAAGGCGCTGGCGCCGGTCATCCACCACAGCATCTTCCCGCCACCGCGGAAATACTCGCTTGGCGTCTTGGTCTTTCCACTGAACAGGAAGCCGATCGCGATGATGAAGACGAGGTAGAGGACGACAAGGGCAAGGTCGACCCTCCTCTCGAAAAGAGACGGGAAAATTACATCTTGCACGCGAGCCCTCCCTAAGCCGCAGTCGCTGTCGCTGATCACCGTCGAAACCGGCGCCGCTATGTGAAGATCATCCGGCCGGGATCGCCATGGCGGCGATGGGGGGCCGGGATCTGGTGATGATATCTGAACCGAAGGCTCGACGTGACGCGGAACGTCCTCTGCGGTCGCGGCCCGGCTGATGCCGGAATGCGACCCGTCCTGCGCGCAAGATCCCTAAGGCGATGTGTCCTTTATCGAAAACCTCGCGTCGTCGGTCGAAACCCTCTGGGTACCGCCGAGGAGTAGCGGCGGCCTGCCATATTGTCAATATTTGTAAGATATAGGATGACAGAACTGGGATAGGCCGTGATCGCCCAGCGTCAGGGCATGAAAAAAGGGGCAGTGTCCTGCCCCTTTTTCGCGCGATGTCAGATAGGTGGATTACCGGTCGCGGCGGTCGTCTTCCACTTCCACTTCGGTGTGGCGAACGGTGTCCGACACTTCCTCGCGATGCGTGTCCGACGTCTTGCGCAGGCCGATCTCTTCGACGACGCGGGCCTCCTTGGAGACGACCACATCCTCGCGATGCTCTTCGGCTTCGAGCGTGCGGTCTTGGAACGCCTCGGTGGCGGTGGCGGCGCGGTCCACGGGACGACGCTCCAGCTCCACATGCTCTTCACGCAGTTCGACCGTCTCGCTCACCGGCTCTTCGACCGTATAGGCGCGAACCCGGACATGACCGCGATTGGTGTCGCGCTTGCCGACGCGCAGACGCTCCTCCATCACCTCGATCGTGTCGTCATGGGCCACCGGCTCGCGCGCCGGGGTTGCGGCCATGCCGGTCGCCGCGCCCGAATACGGGCTGGAGGAGTAGCCGCCCCACCCTTCCGAACGCCAGCTTTCCTCGCGCTCGTCGAGATTCACCGTGCCGTCATCCTCGAGGATGTCGAGCGCGCTGTCGTATTCGGCGCCGCTGAGGCCGCTGACCGTCACGAGGAAACCGCCGCGCGACAGGCCTTCGGCATAGGAATAACGGTCTTCTTCGGGGAACAGATAGTCGCCCAGCTTGTCCCAGAAGCCCTTGTTGCGATCGGGATCGGTGGTGGCGGTGCCGGTGGTTTCGGCGCCTTCGACCAGATCGATCTGGGACGCGGCGATGCCTTGCATCCGCAGGCGCTCGGTGGCCCGCTCCGCATCCGCACGGCTGTCGAACAGCGCCGAGATGGTGGTCGAGCCCATGGTGCCGATATCGGTGTTATAGGTCATGTCAGGTCTCCTTGGATTGGGTTCGGGACGAGGATGTCGCATCCTCCTCCGACGGCAGACGCTCGATCGAGGCGGTCTGCTTGCGTGTGGTGATGGGGATTTCGGCAGTCTCGTGACGCTCGGTGCGACGGATATGGATCTCCTCCCGCACATAGAGTTGCCGCTGGACGATCAGACGTTCCTCCACCACCGGGATGATGGTCACATCCCCCTCGGTGATGATCTGCGGAGCTTCGTCCACCGGGCGATCCACCGGGACACGGACCACGTCCACATCGACCTCCGAAAGATCGACGGGGACCGGGGTCTCCACCTCTTCGGTGCGGGTGGAGACGCGCACGCGGCCGGTGATCCGCCGCTCCGTCGAAACGGATGCATGTTCTTGCAAAAGTGGCAGTATGTCCTTGCGGTCGTCCGACATCTCATCATCCTTGGTGAGTGTGGAGAGAACACGCGGGACTGCAGGACGTTCCACGACCGTCGACGAACCGACTGGTCATAGGCGGAAATCCCCCGGGCGGGCCCGGAGGAGGTTTGGTCGGACAGGTGGCGCCGTCAGCGTTTGCGGGTGCGCAGGTCCATCGCGTCGCGCAGACCGTCGCCGATATAGTTGACCGAAAGCACCGTCAGCGCGATCGCCGCGCCCGGCAGGATCACCCGCAGCGGGAACAGTTGGATCTGATCCACCGCATCATAGAGCAGCCGCCCCCATGTCGGAAAGTCCGGCGGGAAGCCGAGCCCGAGGAAGGAGAGCGAGGATTCCGTGATGATCGCCGTCGCGATCCCCAGCGTCGCCGAGACGAGGATCGGGCTGAGCACGTTCGGCAGGATGTGCCGCCGGATCATCGCGCCGGGCCGTGTGCCGATGGAATGGGCCGCAAGGATGAACTCGCGGTTCTTCACCGCCAGCACGTCGCCGCGCACGATGCGGGCCGTGTGCATCCAGCTTGTCAGGCCGATGGCGGTGACCATCAGAAGGAAGATCCCGCTCTCCGGCCCGAAGCTGCGGGACAGAGGCTCCCGGAAGAGCATCACCATCACCAGCAGCAACGGCAGCAGCGGCAGCGCGAGGAACAGGTCCGTCAGGCGCATCAGCGGTCCGTCGAGCCGCGAGAAGAACCCCGCCGCCACGCCGATCAGCGTGCCCAGCGCCAAGGACAGCACCATGGCCGCCATGCCGACCGCAAGCGACACGCGCCCCCCGGCCATCAGGCGGGCCATCAGATCGCGGCCCAACTGATCGGTCCCGAAGGGATGCGCAAGGCTTGGCCCCGCATTGCGCGCCCGGATGTCTACCAGCGTGGGATCGAGCGGCCAGAGCATCGGCCCCAGCGTCACGCCCAGAAGGATGACGGCAAAGACGGCCAGCCCCAGCAGCGCGCCCTTGTGGCTGCGGAACTGGCGCCACACTTCGCGCCGCTGCGATACGGGGCGGATCTCGGGGGTGGTGGCGTCAGTCATAGCGGATCCTCGGGTCGAGCAGGCCATAGAGAATGTCGGCGATCAGGTTCGCCAGCACGATCAGCACGGCGAAGATGAAGGTCAGCGTCTGCACCATCGGAATGTCGTTGGCCTGAATCGCCGTGATCAGCAGTTGGCCGATCCCGTTCACCTTGAACACCTGTTCGGTGATGATGGCACCGCCGAAGATCGACGGCACGCCCAGCGCGATCACCGTGACCACCGGGATCATGGAATTGCGGGCCACATGGCGCATCACCACCGCCCCTTCGCGCAGGCCCTTGGCCCGGGCGGTGCGGACGTAATCCTGCCGCAGGTTGTCCAGCATGGAGGCGCGCATGAACCGGCTGATCTGCGCCGTCGTCTGCAGGGCCAGCACCATCACCGGCATCACCATCTGCCGGATCTGCTGCATCAGCGCGTCCCAGCCATCCACCTGCAGCGTCGTGTCGTAGATCGACGGGAACCACCCCAGATGCACCGAGAAGATGATGATCACCAGCACCCCGGTGAAGAAGGGAGGAACCGAATACCCGACCATGGAGATGAAGGTGCCCGCCTGATCGAAGAGCGAATATTGCCGATAGGCCGAGATGATGCCGATCGGGATCGCGATCAGCACCCCCACGACATAGGCCAGCCCCACCACCCACAGCGTCTGCGGCATCCGCTGGGCGATGATGTCGGCCACCGGTGACCGCGTCTGCCACGACATCACGCGCTGCGCGCCGCCGGCCAGATCGGTGCCCAGCATCACATCGAGGATGTTCAGCGGCTCGACCCAGAAGAACTGTTTGACCCAGAGGAGGTAGCGGATCCACACCGGCTCATCGAGGCCGAGGGCCGCGCGCATGTTCTCGCGCACCTCGGGCGGCAGGGTCAGGGGCATGTTGGCCAAGGGATCGCCGGGCGCGAGATCCAGCAGCAGGAAGATCACGAGGCTGATGAACAGCAGGGTCGGAACCGCCACCAGCAGCCGTCGTATCGTAAAGGTGAGCATCGGCACCTTCCGTCTTGTTCAAAGAAAGAAAAAAGCGCGCCCGAAGGCGCGCCGGCGTCATTCCGTGCGGTACCAGTCCGCGATGTTCCACAGCTGGCTATCCCATGCGTTGATCTCCACCCCGCCGAGGGTGTTGGCCCGGGCCGAGGCCGTGCCGCGATAGATCAGCGGAATGATGACCATCGAATCCTTGGTCAGCATGTCGTTCAGCTGTTGGCCGATGCGGCCACGCTCCTCCGGGTCGGCGGTGCCGCCCAGTTCGGCCACGAGGCGGTCATATTCGGGATCGCAGTAGCGGTTCGTATTCTCCCCCTGCCACGCATTCGCCGGGCTCGGGGCCTTTTCGCAGGTGTACATCGCAAGGTACTGTTCGGGATCGGTACCTGCGAAGTTGTTGGCGTACATCTCCACGTCGGAATAGAATTTCCGCATCGTATCCGGCGATCCGGGGTCGGAGCCGAAGAAGACCGAACCGTCGACGTTCTTCAGTTCCGTCTCCACGCCGATCTCCTGCCACCACTGCTTGATGATGGATTGGAAATCCTGCCGCACGGCATTGGTGGAGGTTTGGAACAGGAGGCTGAGGCGCATGCCGTCCTTGGTGCGCACGCCGTCCGGGCCGGGCGTCCAGCCCGCTTCGTCCAAGAGCGCCTTCGCGCCCTCGATGTCCTGCGTCAGGCAGTCGGTGTTGTCCGAGGCATAGAGCGCCGGGGCCGGTACGAGGTTGCAGGTCGGCTGCCCGGCATCGCCATAGCCGATCTCGGACAGAAGCTCGCGGTCGATCGCCATGGAGAGCGCGCGGCGCACCCGCTCATCGGTCAAGAAGGGGTGGGGATGGTCCGCGGTCGCCCGCTCCCCCTCGGGCAGCGAGGAGGACGGATCGGTCAGGTTGATCTCGATCCGCTCCACGAGGCTGCCGAAGGCCTGAACCGCCTCGCCCTTGCCGCCCGCCATCATCTGCTGCAGCACTTCGGGGGCCAGCTGGGTGTTCCACGCGTAATCGTATTCGCCCGTCTCCAGCACCGACCGCGCCGCCGAGGCCGCATCCCCGCCGCCCTTCAGCGTGACGCTGGCGAAATGCGGCAGTTCGGGATCGCGGTAATTCTCGTTCGCGGAGAGGGAGATCACGTCGTTCGGGCGGAATTCGTCCACCTTGAAAGCGCCGGTGCCGACCGGGTTGAAGTTCTGCTCCGAACAGGTGGGGGCGCGCGTTCCGGTGCAGTCGGCGAACTGGGCCTTTTGCAGGATCGGGGATTCGTAGCTGGCGAAGGCCAGATAGGGATAGGGCTTCGGGCCGGTGAAGGTGATCTTCACCGTGCGGTCATCCAGCGCCTCGATCTTGTCCACGCCCTCGAAGCGGGCCAGCTGCGCGCAGCCGCCTTCGGGGTCCATGCAATAGGCGCCGGTGAAGACCACATCCTCGGCCGTGACGGGGCTGCCATCGTTCCATTTCAGATCCGGCAGCAGCTTGTAGGTGATGGAGGTCAGATCCTCCGACACCCCGCCATTGTCGAGCGTCGGGATCTCCTCGATCAGCCACGGCACCATCTCGCCCTGCGGGTTGAAGCGGATCAGCGGCTCTAGCACCAGGCTGGAGGCTTCGAGATCCTTCGTCCCGTTCGACAAATACGGGTTCATGATCGAGGGGGCTTGGTTATAGATCAGGTTCACATGCCCGCTGTCGCCGCGCGCCGCATGGGCCGCGGGCGCCAGAAGCGCGGTCAGCCCGGCGCTGAGCAGAAGGTGTCCGATTTTCATCCACATCTCCGTTGTTGGTGAAATGACCCTGACGTTCACCCTTCGGCCCGACAGGATCTCGGCGGTGCCGATGGCACCCCCGGACCGAGGTCTGTCGCCTCGTATTTTCTCAGCATCGACCCCTTAACATTCAGATTGCAAGTGTTTTTTTGAAAGCGACGTTGCCTGTTATTTGGGCTTTTGGCGAACGGATCGGGGGTTTGACTTTGCGAGGAAGCTGGCGCAGCGTTGGGGCGAAACGTCGCGCCAGACGACGCCTTTCCCGACAGGAAGAACCGATCATGCTGGACATATCGCCCGATTCCCCCACCCCCGACGATGCCCCCCTCGTCCGCGTACGGAACCTGCGCGTCGCGTTCGAAACCAATGACGGGCCCGTCCTTGGCGTCGAGGATGTCAGCTTCGACATCGCCGCCGGGGAATGCGTCTGCATCGTCGGCGAATCCGGGTCCGGCAAGTCGGTCTCCTCCCTCTCGTTGATGCGGCTGGTGGAGTTCGGGGGCGGCGAGATCGCCTCCGGCAGCCTCGAATTCCGGCACAAGGGGGGCACGATCGATCTCGCCAAGGCCGATCCCTCCACGATGCGGGCGATCCGTGGCAACGATATCGGGATGATCTTTCAGGAACCGATGACGAGCCTGAACCCCGTCTTCACCATCGGGCGGCAACTGACCGAAGGGCTGCGCCTGCATCGCAGCCTCTCCTCCTCGGAGGCGCGGGAACGGGCGCTGGATCTGCTGCGCATGGTGCGCATCAACGAACCCGAACGGCGGATCGACCAGTATCCGCACGAATTGTCGGGCGGGATGCGCCAACGGGTCGTGATCGCGATGGCCATGGCCTGCGAGCCGAAGCTGCTGATCTGCGATGAGCCGACGACCGCACTGGATGTAACGATTCAGGCGGAGATCCTTGCCCTGATCGACCGGCTGAAACGCGAAAAGGGCATGGCGGTGATGTTCATCACCCATGACATGTCGGTCGTGGCCCAATTGGCCGACCGCGTGGTGGTGATGTTCCGCGGCAACAAGGTGGAGGAAGGGCCGGTCGCACAGATCTTCGCCGCGCCCCGCCACCCCTATACCCGCGCCCTTCTGGCCGCCGTCCCCCGATTGGGCGAGATGGAGGGCAAGGATGCCCCCGAACCCATGCGCCTTCTGTCGCGCAGCGGCGAGGTGCTGCCCGCTCCCGTCCATGCCCCCCGCCCCGAGGGCGAGGTGCTGCTGGATGTGCGCCACCTGTCCACCCGGTTCCCGGTGAAGGGCGGGCTTCTGCGCCGAACCGTCGCCCAAGTGCACGCGGTGGAGGATGTGTCCTTCCAGATCCGCGCGGGGCAGACGTTGTCGCTGGTCGGGGAATCGGGCTGCGGCAAATCCACCTGCGGACGGTCGATCATGCGGCTGGTGGAACCCAGCGCCGGTCAGGTCTGGCTGGAGGGGCGCAACATCCTCGAACCCCTGTCGCGCGGCGATCAGCATCGGATGCGCCGCGACATGCAGATGGTGTTCCAAGACCCCTATGCCAGCCTGAACCCGACGATGCGCCTCTTCGATCAGGTCGCCGAGCCGATGCGCAATTACGACATCGCCCGCGGGCGGGAGTTGGAGGACCGCGTGGCGACGCTGTTCGACCGGGTGGAACTGCCCCGCGCCTTCATGCGCCGCTATCCGCACGAGCTTTCGGGCGGGCAGCGTCAGCGCATCGCGATCGCCCGCGCCCTCGCGCTCGGCCCGAAGCTGGTGATCGCGGACGAAGCGGTGTCGGCGCTCGATGTGTCGGTGCAGGCGCAGGTCCTGAACCTGATGATGGAGCTTCAGGCCGAACTCGGTCTGTCCTTCCTGTTCATCAGTCACGACATGGCGGTGGTGGAACGCGTCAGCCACCATGTCGGCGTGATGTATATGGGCCGGATCGTGGAGATAGGCCCCCGCGCCGAGGTGTTCGGCAATCCCGGCCATGCCTATACCCGCGCGCTTCTGTCGGCGGTGCCCAAGGCCGATCCCGGTCAGCGCCCGCCCCCGCGCGAGGTGTCCTACACCCCCATCCCCTCGCCTATTTTCCCGGTGGGACATGATGTAACGGCCTCGGCCTATGATACCATCGGTCCCGGCCACCTCGTGCTCAAGGACTGAACATGCCTGCCGAAACGACCCCCCGCGCCCTTCTGGAAACTCTGGTCGCCTTTCCCACCGTCAGCCGCGACACCAACCTGCCGCTGATCGACTGGGTTCAGGACTACCTCGAAGGCTGGGGCGCGGATTGCGTGCGCCTCCCCTCCCCCTGCGGGACGAAGGCCAATCTCCATGCCCATATCGGCCCAAAGGTCGATGGCGGTACGGTGCTTTCGGGCCATACCGATGTGGTGCCTGTGGATGGGCAGGACTGGACCAGCGATCCCTTCACCCTGACGGAACGGAACGGGCGCCTCTATGGTCGCGGCGCGGCGGATATGAAGGGCTTCGTGGCGCTGGCGCTTGCGGCGGTGCCCCTTGCGGCGCGGTCGGACCTGAAACGGCCGCTACAACTCGCCCTCAGCTTCGACGAGGAGGTGGGCTGCACCGGCTGCGTGCCGATGGTGGAGAGCATGGCCCGCGATCTGCCCCGCGCCGCCGTCGTGATCGTCGGCGAGCCGACGATGATGAAGGTCGTGACCGGCCACAAGGGCAGCCGCTCCTTCGACACGCGCATCGTCGGCGTTCCGGTCCATTCCTCGCTACAGCATCTGGGGGTTTCGGCGGTTCATGAGGCGGGCCGCCTGCTGGCATGGCTGAACGAGACGAACGACGCGCTGATGGCCGCCGAGCCGACGCCCACCGCCGCCCTGTTCGAGCCGCCCTTCACCACCATCAGCGTCGGCCGCATCGAAGGCGGCGAGGCCCATAACATCACCGCCGGCGAATGCCGGTTCAAACTGGGGATGCGGGTCGTCGCCGATGAAAGGCTGGACGATTGGGCGGACCGCTACCGCGCCGAGGTGGCGCGGGTGGAGGCGCGGATGAAGACCGTCGATCCGCGCGCCCGGATCGAGGTGAGCGACAGCTTTACCGTCCCCCCGCTCGTGCCCGAAACGGACGGAGCGGCCGAAACGCTGGCCCGCGCGCTGACGGGCGACAATTCGACCAATGTCGTCAGCTATGGCACCGAGGCGGGGCATTTTCAGGCCAATGGCTATTCCACCGTCGTCTGCGGGCCCGGCGACATCGCCCAAGCCCATATTCCCGACGAATACATCGAAATATCGCAACTGGATGCGGGATGGACGTTCATGCAGCGCATCGTCTCCCGCCTGACCGAGTGAGGACCCCCCATGCCCGTGAAGAACCGCCTTGCCGAGATGGTGCCCGAGATCACCGCGTGGCGCCGTGATTTCCACGCCCATCCCGAACTGAAATACGAGGAGCATCGCACCGCCGCGCGCGTGGCCGAACTGCTGCGCAGCTTCGGCGTCGACGAGGTGCATGAGGGCATCGGCCGCACCGGCGTCGTCGGCGTGATCCGCGGCCGTCCGGGGGATCGGGTGATCGGCCTGCGCGCGGATATGGATGCGCTGCCCATCCTGGAGAAGACCGGCAAGCCCCATGCCTCCACCATACCCGGCGTGATGCATGCCTGCGGCCATGACGGGCATACGGCCATGCTGCTGGGCGCGGCGAAATACCTTGCCGAAACGCGGGCCTTCAACGGCACGGCGGTGATGGTCTTCCAACCGGCCGAAGAAGGCGGCGGCGGCGCGAAGGCGATGATCGACGACGGCCTCTTCGCCCGCTGGGGCATTCAGGAGATGTACGGCCTGCATACGCGCCCGGGTCTGCCGCTCGGCTCTTATGCCACGCGGACGGGGCCGCTTCTGGCGGCGGCGGATACGTTCCGCATCTTCGTCACGGGCAAAGGCGGCCATGCCGCACGGCCGCATGAATGCGTGGATCCGATGCTGGCGGCGGCGCAGATCGTCGTCGCGCTTCAGGGCATCGTGGCGCGCAATGTGAACCCGCTCCGCGCAGCCGTGCTGTCGGTCTGCACCTGCCAGACGGACAGCCCCGCCACGAACGTGATCCCCCAGCAGGTCATGCTGGGCGGTACGGTCCGCACCATGGATCCGGCCCTGCGCGATGTGATGCAGACCCGCCTGACGAGCATCGCGACCTCCGTGGCCGAGGCCCTCGGCGCCACGGCCGAGGTCGTCTATGAGCGCGGCTATCCCGTAACCGTGAACGACGCCTTCGCGGTGGAACATGCGGTCGACGTCGCCGCCGCCATCGCCGGCCCCGATGCCGTCAATGCCCAGATGGAGCCGATGATGGGCGCGGAGGATTTTTCCTATTACGGAGAACAGGTTCCGGCCGCCTTCATCTTCCTTGGCAATGGCGATTCCGCAGGCGTGCATTCGGCCGAGTTCGACTTCGACGATGACGCCATCGCCTATGGTTCGGGCTGGCTCGTCGGGATGGTGGAGGCGCGCGCCGCCTGATGGATCGACGCCGGGTGAACCGCATGGCATGTTCCGCGTTGATCCGCAGGTTCACCAACCGGAGTCCATCATGACCCAGACCACACGCATCGTCCTTGCCAACCGCCCGAAAGGACGCCCGCAGCCCACGGACTTCCGCACCGAAACGGCCGAACTGCCCGAACTTCAGGATGGGCAGGTCCTTCTGGAAACGCTGTATCTGTCGCTCGATCCCTATATGCGCGGGCGGATGAGCGCGGCGAAATCCTATGCCGACCCCGTAGAGATCGGGGCCGTGATGGTCGGCGGAACGGTGGCCCGCGTCGCCCAATCGCGCAATGCCGATTGGAACGAGGGCGACATCGTGGCCTGCGGCAATGGCTGGCAGACGCATGCCATCTCTTCCGGCGCGGGGCTGCGGCGGGTCGATCCCGATGTAGCGCCCCCCTCCACGGCGCTGCATGTGCTGGGAATGACCGGCTTCACCGCATGGGCCGGGCTGGGCAATATCGGCAAACCGGCCAAGGGCGAGACGGTGGCCGTCGCCGCAGCCAGCGGGCCCGTCGGCTCCATGGTGGGGCAGATCGCAAAGCTGCGCGGCGCGCGTGCGGTCGGCATCGCCGGCGGGGCGGAGAAATGCGCCTATCTCGTGAACGAGCTGGGCTTCGACGCCGCCGTCGATCACCGGGCCGAGGATTTCCCCCAGCGTCTGGCCGAAGCCTGCCCGGACGGCATCGACGTCTATTTCGAAAACGTCGGCGGGCCGGTTTGGGATGCGGTTCTGCCGCTGCTCAACCTCTATGCCCGCGTTCCGGTCTGCGGCATCGTCGCCCATTACAACGATCATGGCGAAACCACCGGCCCCGACCGCTTGCCCGGCACCATGGGCGCGATCCTGTCCCGCAGCCTGACCCTGCGCGGCTTCATCATGAGCGAGTTCATGGAGGCGCAGATGGGCGACTTCCTGACCGAAGCCTCCGCATGGGTGGCAGAGGGCAAGCTGCACTGGCGCGAGGATATGGTGGACGGCCTCGACGCCGCTCCCGAGGCCTTCATCGGCATGCTGGAGGGCAAGAACTTCGGCAAGCTGATCGTCAAGGTGGCGGACCTCTAAGCACCGACGCGGAAACAGGCATCCCATTGGAAAATGCCCAAACGGGCGGCGTTCGGCGCCGCCCGTTTTGCATCCTGCCCCCGCCCCCTTCCCTTTGCCGCCCCGCCCCGGCGATCATGGCCCTCACCGCCGCACGGGGGAGAGGGACATGCCGAGCTTCAGCGCCGTTGCCGGGGGGGAGCGGTTTCGTTTTCCAAGCCTCGCCGCCCTTCTGGCTGCGGCCACGCCCGAACGGTCGGGGGATCAACTGGCAGGCATCGCCGCCCAGTCGCCCGTCGAACGTGTGGCCGCCCGCTACGCCCTTGCCGATCTGCCGCTGACGGCGTTCCTGAGCGATCTCGTCATCCCCTACGAGGCGGACGAGGTGAGCCGCCTCATCAGCGATGGCCATGACGACGCGGCCTTTGCCCCCCTGCGCGCGCTGACGGTGGGCGGGCTGCGCGACTGGCTTCTGGCGGCCGATACGCCCGCCCTCTGCGCCGCCGCGCCGGGACTGACGCCCGAGATGGTCGCCGCCGTGTCCAAGCTGATGCGCAATCAGGATCTGATCCGCGTGGCCCGCAAATGCGAGGTCGTCACGCGCTTTCGCAACACCATCGGCCTGCGTGGACACCTGTCCAGCCGCTTGCAGCCGAACCATCCGGCGGACGATCTGCGCGGCATCGCGGTGGCGGTGCTGGACGGGCTGCTTCAGGGATCGGGCGATGCGGTCATCGGCATCAACCCGGCGACCGACAGCATCGCCAATTGCACCCGCATCCTTCAGGCGCTGGACGATCTGCGCCAGACCTTCGACATGCCGACCCAAAGCTGCGTCCTGACCCATGTGACGAACGCCCTGCGCATCATGGAGGATGGCGGGCCGGTCGATCTGGTGTTCCAGTCCATCGCCGGGACCGAAGGGGCCAATGCGGGCTTCGGCATCACGCTGGCGGTCCTTGCCGAGGCGGCGGATGCGGCCCGCAGCCTTGGGCGCGGCACGGTCGGTCAGAACGCCATGTATTTCGAAACGGGCCAAGGCGCTGCGCTGTCGGCCAATGCGCATCACGGCGTCGATCAGCAAACTTTGGAGGTGCGGGCCTACGGCGTCGCGCGGGCCTATGCCCCGCTTTTGGTGAACACGGTCGTGGGGTTCATCGGCCCGGAATACCTCTATGATGGCAAGCAGATCATCCGCGCCGCGCTGGAGGATCACTGCTGCGGCAAGCTGCTGGGCCTGCCGATGGGGGTCGATGTCTGCTACACCAACCATGTGGAGGCCGATCAGGACGACATGGATACCTTGATGACGGTGCTGGCGGCGGGCGGGGTCAATTTCGTCATCACCGTGCCGGGGGCCGATGATGTGATGCTGTCCTATCAGTCGCTCGCCTTCGAGGATATCGGCTATCTGCGCGAGGTGACGGGCCTTGCCCCCGCCCCGGAATTCGCGGCATGGCTGGACCGCATGGCCCTTGGCGGGCATTCGCGCGCCTTGCCGGATCTGGCGGGGATGGCCCGGCGCATGGGGTTTGCGGCATGACGGACTTGCCCGCACGGCTCGGCGCGCTGACACCGGCGCGGGTGCGGCTCGATCCGCGTGGGGGGCCGACGCCCCTGCCCGCCGTTCTGGATTTTCAGGAAAGCCATGCGCGGGCGCGGGCCGCGATCCATGGCCGTGTGGATTGGACTGCGGTGGAAACCGCGCTTGGCGCGCCCGGCTTGCGGCTGCACAGCCGCGCCGCAACCCGCGCCGAATACCTGCGCCGCCCCGATTTCGGCCGATTGCTCGCCCCCGAGGCGGAGGAGGCGATCCCCCACACCCCTTGCGATCTGGCGATCGTCATCGCCGATGGTCTGTCCGCCTCGGCGGTCAACACCCATGCGGCGGCGCTCTGCCGGGGCCTGATGGCGGCGCTGCCAGACCTGCGCCTTGGCCCCGTGGCGCTGGTGGAACAGGGGCGCGTCGCCATCGGGGACGAGGTTGCCTTTCGCATGGGCGCGGCTTTCTGCGTCATGCTGATCGGAGAGCGTCCGGGCCTCAGCGTATCGGACAGCCTTGGCGCCTATCTGACGCTGAACCCCCGCCCCGGCACGCCGGACAGCTTGCGCAACTGCGTCTCCAACATCCACGGGCGGGGCGGGCTGTCGATCGAGGCGGCGGTGTCCAAGATCGCTTGGCTGATCCGCGAGGGACGGCGGATCCGCGCGACCGGTGTCCGGCTGAAGGATGACAGCCCGGACCCCCTGCCCAGCCTCAGCCGTTGAGCGCGTTGAACACCTGCGCGAAACGCCCCTCGGCCTCGGCCCGGCGCAGCATCAGCACGCGGGAGACGAGGATCTCGTCCGGGACATCGCTGCGCATCATCTGCTCCACCACTTCGGCGGTGAAATCCGCAAGCGGCATCGCGGTGTCGGCCTGCGACTGGCCGGGCGTCAATTCGGTCGCGACCTGCGGCGGCGCGATTTCATGCACCGCGACGGAGGTATCGCGCAGCTGGTACCGCAGCGATTGCGTCCACGAATGGATCGCGGCTTTCGTCGCGCAATAGACCGGATGGCCCGTCTTCGGCACGAAGGCCAACCCGGAGGACACGGTGATCAACGCCGCCTTCGGACGCCGCCGCAGATGCGGCAGCAGTGCCGCCGCAAGCCGGATCGGCGCCAGAAGGTTGGTGGCGATTTCGCGCTCTGCCACGTCGGTGGAGACGGGATCGGTGGTGTAATCCTCGGCCTCCATGATCCCGGCATTCAGGATCACGGTATCGACATCCGGATGTTCCGCCAGAAGGCGCTTCGAAAAGGCCGCCAGCGCCGCATCATCCAGAACGTCCAGCGCAAGCCCCGCCATCTCTGGATTGCCGTCCAGCGTATCCTTCAGCGAATCCGGCTTGCGCCCGGTGATGATGATGCGGTTGCCCTTGGCCTGCAACGCCTCGGCCAAGGCCCGCCCGATGCCCGAATTGCCGCCGGTGATGAGGATCGTGCGATCAGTGAACGCCATATGCGAAGTCCTTTCCTGCATGATCCCCAAGATGGCACGCGGCCCGCCCCCCGGAAAGGCGGCTCCGCAAAACGTGTGGCGTTACTCGGTGAACTTCCGCGGAAGGAGCGTATCGTCCGAGATGAGCGCGCGAAACTCGTCCATATACCGCTGCGCCTGAAGGATCTGCCGCGAGGCCTTCGTATCGCCGGCGACCTTGCGAAGCTCGGCCCGGACGACGGCGATCTCGTCCACGCCCTTCTTCACCAGCGCCCGCATCTCATCGTGGCGCCGCTTGGCCTTGATGCTTTCCAGAACGCTCCACGCATTGCCCTCGCGGATCATGCAGACTGTCGGCCAGATCGACTTGGCAAGGAAATACTCGGCCACGGCCCCGTTCCACAGATCGTCCGGAATGTCCCGAAGCGCCGTGTGGCCGGTCTGGAAATAGGCCCAGAGGGCTTCGACATGCATCCGTTCCAGATGCCATGTCATGTTGTTGATCAGCCAGCGGCAGGCCATTTCGCGCAGGACATCATCCTGCGGCGCGATGCTGGCGAAGATCGACTGGAAATGGACGAAGAAGGCCTGAAGCTCATAACCCTTGGAGGTCATGGTCTGGCCCGGGCGGTTCACCCGGTGATAGCAGATGACCCGGTTCGTGAAATGGATACGGCTCGCAGCGCGGCAGACATCCCAGTGAAAGGGATTGTCCTCGAAGAAGAAATCGCCCTCGGGGAAACGCAGCTTGTGCTTGACGAGCAGATCGCGGCGGTAGAATTTGCGCCACGGCACCGCGATCATATCGAGCGCGCGGACCCGCGCGCCCTCGGCGTCCAGACGTGCCCCGATGCTGGCCCATTTGTGATGATCGGCGGGGGATTTCTGCTCTTGGCGGATCTCGTCCCACTCACGGTAATTGGCGAGGGAGATGTCGGCATCCGAGGCTTCGAATTCGCGCAGCGCAACCTCGAACCCCGCCGGATCGAGATAGTCGTCCCCATCGACGAAGAAGACGATGTCGCGCGTGGAAAGATCCATGCCGATATTGCCGCCGATCCCGACGCCGCCGAAGGTGTTGACACCAAGGAAGGCGGTCGTCACCTCCACGCCCTTTGCCTCGAGGTCGGGAAGAAGTGCGGTGATTGTCTCCACGGTGTCGTCGGTCGATCCGTCATCGACGATGACGACCTGATCACCGGGCCGAACGCAGGCCGCAACCGATGCAAGGCACTGCCGGACATAGGTTTCGATGTTGAACGTCGTGATGATAAAGGAAACGGCCATCACACCCCACCCGATATGATCTTGTTGATCCGTCCCACGAGGTCGGGATTGCGATAGGCCGTCAGGACGAGCTGGCGTTCCGAAAAGTTCTCCATGAAGAATTTCTTCGTCAGCCGGTGGAGGCGACTGTGATATTCAGGGTCGATGTTGTTCCATGCCCAGCCCGCCAGCTTGTAGCAGAAACCGAGGAACGGCTCGATATAAACGGTGGATTCGGGCGTATTGCGCAGACGTTCCATCGTAGCTTCCAGCGCGTCGAACAGTTGCAGCCGCTCGGCGCCCTTTCGGTTCGTCAGCCGGCTGCCGTCCTCGGCCACATAATGGACCGCCCCCATCATCGACGAACAAAGGATCGTGTCCGCTGCAATGAAGCTCGTCCAATGAAGTTCGATGTCATTATGCACCGGGATTTCGGTGCAGCGGATGTTCATCGAGGTCAGGAAATGCTTCCGATAGACCTTGTTCCACGGATATGCGGACAGCTTCGCCAACTCGGCGCTCTCGCGCGCGTTGAGGCGGCGGACATCTGGGGTGGCATTCGCGGCCGCCCAAAGCTTCTCTTCGGTATCGAAGGTGCCCTCGCGGCCGATGATGCGGCTGTCGTGGTGACGGAAGATGCAGAAATCGAAATGCTTTCCTTCGAGTTGCTGAAGGATCGTCTTGATGTCCGGTTTCAGCATGTCGTCGGAATCGGCGAACAGCACGAACCGCTGCGTCGCCGCCCCGATGCCGATATTGCGCATGGCACCGGCCCCCAGCTGCTGCGGGGATCGGATGTAATGCAGCGATGTCGTGGACGAACCGGTGATGCCCAGCGCGTCGGGCGAATGATCGCTGTCCGACGCATCGTCGCAGATGATGATCTCACGCGCGATCTGCAGCTCGACCGCCTGACGCACGATCCGTTGCAGGCCCTGGGGGTCGTTCCAGACGGGGATGATGATGGAAAGTGGCAACACCTGTCACACCATCATACGATGAAGACGCGGATGTCCGAAATCTCGACCGACGTGTCGTTCGGCGGGAGGAAGAGGATCAGTTCCCGCTTCAGCCGGTCGCGCGTGAAGATCGGCGACACCTTGTCGAGGCGGAGCACGTCGAGATGGGTGCTGTCCTCCTGATAGGACACGACGTTCTTCAAGAAGAACTCATCTTGGAACTGACCGTCGACATAGGTGCGCAGGCAGATGCGGAAGGTCGCCGCGGCCGGGGCGCTGGAGCGCAGGACGACGCCCACGAGGACATTGTCGGTCAGTTCGACCTCGCCCAGCGAGACGTGCATGGCGATCCATTTCGGCGTCGCGCCGCCCGCATTGCGGTATTCGACGCCGATGACTTTTCCGCCGCCGATTTCGTAGCGCCCTTCCAGTTTCGCCGCCGGATCGATGGAGACGAATACACCCGGAGTAATGTCCTTGTCGCCGAACATCTCACCGCTTTCGGTCTTCGACTTCATGACCTCAACGGTATGATTGAACTGGGAATCGCTGTTCAAATTGATGTTGTGAGCCAAGCTTTTCTCCATTGAGCGATCACGGCGACGATGAGCAAACATCGGTTAACCTTCAGAGGGTTCATTGCTAGTGGCCCCCGCGCCGATGTGCAAGCGCGATGGGGAGGGCGTCGCCCCCCACTGATACACTCCGTTATCCTGACAGTAACATGACAGGCGCACGATGTCCGCAGTTCGGTCGTCGCGCATCAGCATCCGCCGCTCGGCCGCGTCCAGCCGGGCGAGGATCGTGGCAAGATCCCCGCCCGTTTCGCGGTGCAGGCGGTCCCACAGGCGGCGGACGGACTGTGCGCTCCATGGCAGGGCGGCGGCGGCGATCCAGCGGCGCGCTTCGGGGGGAAGCCGGTCGAACTGATCCATGGGCCGGACGCGCGCCCTGCGCCGCAGGGATGTGCCGAGGTTACGAGGCACGGCGCTGCCCCCATTGCGGGAACGGATCGCGCAGCCCTTTCCACAGGTGGGGTTCGTAATCGGGCGCGTTCAGAAGCGCTGCGTCAAGCTTTGCGGTCAACGCCTCCCGGTCCATGTTCGCGCCGATGAAGACCAGTTCCTGCCGCCGGTCGCCCCACGGCTCCTGCCAGACCTGCGCCACTTCGGCCAAGGCGTCGGGATGCGTGGGCCAGCGGTCTTTGGGAACGGACGCCCACCATCCGCCCAGCGGCTTCACCGTCGACATCGCGCCGGCAAGGCTGAACTCCGCCGCCCAATTCGGACGGGTCGCGATCCAGAAATGCCCCTTGGCGCGGATCACGCCCGGCAGATCCCCCTCCAGCACCAAGTGGATCGCCAGCGGATCGAACGGCCGACGCGCGCGATAGACGAAGGACGTGATGCCGTATTCCTCCGTTTCCGGGACATGATGCGCAAAGCCGTAGAGCTCCTTCGCCCAGAGCGGATGCTCATGCGCCTTGTCGATATCGAAAAGGCCGGTGTCGAAGATCGCATCCGGATCGACGCGGCTGAAATCCGTCTCGATGATGCGGGCGTCGGGGTTCAGCGCGCGGATGATCTTGCGGGCCTTGTCCAAGCGGTCCGGGCCTGCCTCCGTCACCTTGTTCAGGATAATGACATCGGCAAACTCCATCTGATCGGTCAGAAGGTTCACCAGCGTCCGCTCATCCCCCTCGCCCAGCGACTGGCCGCGATCGGCGATGACATCGTGGCTGGAGAAATCGGCGATGAGGTTCACCGCATCCACCACCGTCACCATCGTATCGAGGCGCGCGACATCGGACAGGCTCTCCCCCTCGGCATCGCGGAAATCGAAGGTGGCAGCCACGGGAAGCGGCTCGGCGATGCCGGTGCTTTCGATCAGCAGATAGTCGAAACGCCCCTCCTCGGCGAGGCGCCGCACCTCCAGCAGCAGATCGTCGCGCAGCGTGCAGCAGATGCAGCCATTGGTCATCTCCACCAGCTTTTCCTCGGATCGGGACAGTTCCGCCCCACCGCGTACAAGGTCGGCATCGATGTTCACTTCGGACATGTCGTTCACGATCACCGCCACCCGCCGCCCGGCGCGATTGTTCAGAACGTGGTTCAGCAGCGTCGTCTTGCCGGCCCCGAGGAACCCGGACAGCACCGTGACCGGAAGGCGCGTATCGTTGGAAAGCTGGCTCATGGATGGGCGCTCCGCTTACGTAATGTTATTACGTTTCATTATTCGGAGCTGCGAAGGCCCGCAATGGGCAAAATGATGCACCCTACGATGCTCATTCAACGGGGGCCCTGTTTCGGGGCCATATCATCATCGGTAAGGATCGTCGAAGAGTGCCCGAGCACCCCAGCGGGTGTCAGGCGATGCCGGCCCAGATCTTTTGAAGCTCCGGCCAATGCCGGCTTCCGCCCTGCCGCATGCCTTCGGCGGCGGCCGGATCGGTGAAGGCGGTCACGGCCACATCGTAGCTCGGCCGCGCGCGCATCGCCTGAAGCCACGTCCCGACCTTCGGATATTCCGCAGTCCACAGCCGCTCGAAGCCCAGCCGTTCCAGGCGGTCGATATAGGCGACGATGGCGACATCGGCCTTGGAGAACTCGGCCCCCAGAAGCCATTCCCCGGTCAGCAGCGCCTTCTGCATATCCGCAAACGTCCGCCGCAGGGTTTGAAGCGCATGGGTCACATGCGGCGAGGCAAGGCCCCCTTGGATCAGCGAGCGCCGCTTTTCCTGCTCCAGAAGATCGGGCATCTGGCTGATGTGATGCTCGATCTCCTCGGCCGTCTGCGTGGCCCGCATCTTGTCACGCGCCGCCGTGGCGAAGCTGAGGGCGTTGATGGCCGAATGCACGCCCAAGGTCCGCAAGAGCCAGTGCGAGGCTGCAACCTCGGCTGCCGGATCGGACGGGGACAGCGCCCGCCCGCCCTTCTCGCGGTCCAGATATTCGATGATCAGACTCGACTCGACGACGATCAGATCGCCATCGACCAAGGTCGGCACGACGGCCTCGGGGTTCAGCGCCAAATAGTCCGGCCGGAACTGATCGCCCTTTCCAAGGTCGAGCAGCTTGCTCGTATAAGGGACGTTCAACTCCGCGAACGCCAGACGCACCTTCTGAGAGCAGACCGTGGCCGATCCATGATAGAGTTCCATCGGGCAGTCTCCTCATATTCCGGGCCGAAGGTCCGTAGGCGCCCGGGTGTGCAACAACCCGGCAAGGTCTAGACCCAAGGCCCGACTGCATCAAGGGACATGCCGGATCATTCCGGGCCCACCGGAAGGTCCATCTCGGCTAGCGAGCCGTCCTGCCACAGATCGCGCAGCACCGGACGCCCGTCTTCGTAATAGGTGGTGTAGCCGTCCCGGGCGCCGTCGCGCCATGCCTGCACCTCGTCCACCGCGCCATCGGGGGCGAAGAGGTAATGCAGCCCGTCCTCCTCGCCCATGCGATACTGGATGACCTCGGTCAGATAGCCATCCGCATCCGCGACGTTCCAGCGGCCCTCGCGCTTGCCCCGATCGTAGCGGCCGGACAGATGATCCTCGAGGTTCATCGCCATCTCCTGCCACGGCCCGGTCTTCTGGCCCATGTCGTATTGGCCGAGCAGCAGCACCTCCCCGTCGGAGCCGTAGGATTCGTACGGCCCGTCCAGCGTTCCGGCGGTATAAGTCACGCGCATCCGCACCGCGCCGTTCATTCCCAAGGTGCGCTGCTCGCCATCGAGCCGCCCTTCGGCATCGTAGTTTTCCAGTTCCACGAAGGGGGACGTTTCCTCGCGCCGCCACTGGCCGATGCGCTTGCCATGGTCATACATGCCGCGGTCCAGAATCTGGCCGTTCCATGTGCGGGTGAACAGCCCATCCGGTTCGCCATCGACATAGAAGACGCGGGTCACGTCGTTCTGCACCCGGTCGGTGCTGATATAGCTGCCCTGCCTCTGTCCGTCGATCACCTCTTCCTGGTCCACCAGCTTGTCCCCGAGGCGGCGCGTGGTCAGGCGGTAGCCCTTGGCCGTGATGTCGATGCTGGTGAAGTTTCCCTGATATTCGGTCAGCTTCTCGCCCATGCCGTGGCCCTCCACCGGCATGGGTTCGCGCAACGCGGTCAGCGTGCCGTCCGTCCAGCGCCGTTCCCGCACGAAATCGCCCGCGTCGGTATATTCGGCCTCGGCCGTCAGCGCGCCTTCGGGCGACCAGCTTTGCGACAGCCCCACCTCGCGCCCATGGTCGAAATGCCGCACGGACCGGCGCGCACCCGAGGGCCAGAACACGGTTTCCTCGCCATCGGGCTGCCCCATGGCATAGGTGCCCCGCAGGGTCAGATTGCCGTCGGGATCGTAGGTGCGGTACTCTCCGTCCTGCGTTCCCTGCGTCCAATGGGTCTCGTCGGCAAGCTGGCCGTTCTCGTGATAGGTCCGCTCCACCCCATCCTTGCGGCCCGCCTCATAGACCTCGTCTTTGTACAACTGCCCCGTAGGATAGTAGAAGCGCGAGGGGCCATCCCGCTCCCCCCCGCTGTGCATGACCTCGGATGCAAGGGTGCCGTCGTCGTAGAAGTCCTTCTGCATGCCGTCCGGGCTTTGGGCGAAGGCGGGGGTCGAGAGGCACAGGAGAATGGCCGCGGTTCGGATCATTGCGGTGCCTCCTCTGGCACGGGAAGGTCGGGGAAGGTGACGGTGAAGCTGCGCGCGACCGGATCGGGGCGGCTGACGGCGCGCAGGATGCGGGCGGGCGTGCCCGCCACCCGCAACGTGCCGTCGGGGAAGATCGCCCGCTCCACCCGGTCGCCCTGCGATAGGTAGTGACCGTCGGGGGTGGCCAGCGTCAGGGCATCGCCCTGCGCATCCACGAAGCGCATCCCGTCCATCAAATCCGCAAGCGTCAGATCGGCAGAGATGCCAAGCGCCGCCGGATCGACGAGCCACGGGCGGTCGGCATCGGGCTGCAGATCGGCCTCCTGCCACGTCACGGTGGCGTCGCAGGCCAGGGTCACCTCCTGCGTGCCGCCTTCGTAGAAATGCGTGCGGATGCCATCGGCCGTCTGCATCCGAAACAGGCGCGCACCGTCATAGCGATCGGTATCCGGGGCGACCTTTGCAAAGACCGCATCCGTTTGCGGATCGGCGAAATCCGCCGTGCAGCGATCGGCCTGAAGCGCGCCCATGCGGAACCAAAGCGCCGCGACATCCAACCCCTCGGGGCGAACATCCTCCACCCCCAGAGGGGGATCGCCTTGGAAGAGCCGCACCGTTTGCGGCGCGTGGTCCGGGTCGAGGCGTTGCCCCTTGTCGGTCAGGAACACCATGTCGTGCATGGCGGCGGGGGCATCGGCGAAGCGGTTCACCCGCACGGAAAAGGTGGGGGAGGATGCGCCGGTTCGGATCGCCACGCGAATGCCGCTGTAATCGGGCGCGGCGATGCGGCGGGCAAGGCTTTCGGCGGGCGTCAGCCAGTCCGGCCCGCGATCGGCGGCATAGACCATGCTGCCCGCATCGGTGCCGCCGTCCACGGCCCACATGAACCAATCCTCGGGCCGCCCCGAAAGGACCAGATCGTATCCGTCTTCGGTGGGCGACAAACGCGCGGTGGCCCCGTTCTTGGTCACCTCGGCATGGCCTGCCGCGTCCGGGGTCAGGCGCATCATGAAGGGGCTGGCCGGATACCATGCCACTTGCGCCCGTATGTCCGTCGCATCCCGAATCTTGGGCAGGATCTGCCTCTGCTCGGCGGGGATCAGGGTCGTGGAGGTGAAGGACGGATCGCCATCCTCTTCGTGATAGTTCGGCAGGGTGATCGAGGGCAGCGCCTGCATCGGTATCTCCAGCGGCCGATCGCCCTCGAAGACCTGCGGCGCGTTCAGCACGAACCGGCCCGTATCGACCGAACGTTCGGTCAGATGGGTGAAGCCCAGCGACGGAAGATCATGCTCCATCCGCACACGGCCCCGATCATGGGGAAAGATGTCGGCCTCGGTCGGAAGCCGCCCCGCCTCGGGGAGGGTATCCGGCATGGCCCGCCAATCGGGGGTGTCGAAGGTGTAATCGGCATGGACGGCGAACGGATACTCCTGTGGGGCCATCGCCAAGGTGCTGCGCAGGGTCGTGCCGTCGTCATAGTGCAGATCGGTCGTCAGCGCGGCGCGGCGCACCCACCCCTCGCCCCGATCCACCACGACCAGCCCCGCAATCCGAAACGACGGATCGTCGTTCGAATACCGCAGGAACACGCTGTCATTCGTCACATGGGTGACGGTCAGGGTCACCTCGGGCGCGCCCAACAGGTTCGGGACCGTCGTGCTCCACCCCTCCTCGGCCTCGATCGGGGCGGGCGGAAGGACGGCGGCGAATTGCGGCCGCAGCCCGGCCATCATGTCGTCCGGGACATCGGTGCTGCCATGGGGCGTCAGATCGGCGATGCCCCCGGCATCCACCACCGCGTCGAACCCATCCACCATAGCCTGCCGCATGCGGTCCGGCAGCGGCCCCTGCGTGCCATAGGTGTCGCCCGCGATCTTCGTCTGGAACCACAGCGGAAGGATGCGCAGCGTCTTCGCATCGACCGCCCGGATGCGGGTCAGCGCCGAGACGTGCTGCGTATCGAATGCGTAATCCGGCGGCTCACCCTCCTGCCCCGGACGAAGGGTCATCTCCATCCGCCATGTGCGCGCCGTACCGGGCCGTGGATCGAAGATCACCGTTTCCGCGCCTGCGGCACCGCCGATCGTTGCAAGGATCAGGCCCAGCCCGAGTGTCCGATATGTCATCCGTCCCCCTGTGAATCGGGGCGACCATAGGGGACGGGCTGCGGATGTGAAACCGGCGCCCGGGTTGTGCTCGGATTACCGCCGGGCATAGGGTGGCGGCATGCCTTTTCTGCTTCGTATGCTCTTCGCCCTGTGTCTAACCCTCCTGCCCGCGGCACCAATTCATGCCGATGAACGCATCCGAAGCTTCGTCAGCGAGATCACGATCGACCCGACGGGCGGGCTTCGGATCACCGAAACGCTGGATGTGCAGGCCGAGGGGGATCGGATCCGTCACGGCATCTTCCGCGAACTGCCGCTGACCGAGAACGGCATCCATTGGGGCGGGTTCGATCTGGTCGATGCGACGATGGACGGCGCGCCGGTGGACACCCGCATTCAGCGCCGGGACGGTGCGATCCGCATCTATCTGGGCGATCAGGACACGCTCGTCACCCCGGGCGTGCATCGCTTTCGCCTGCGCTACGATGTGGACCGGCAGGTCCGGTTCTTCGCCGATTACGACGAGCTGTATTGGAACATCACCGGCAATGCGTGGGAGTTCCGCATCGACACGGCCACCGCCCGCATCCACCTGCCCGAAGGGGCTGTGGCCACCGATGTGGAAACCTTTACCGGCCCCGTGGGATCGCGGGCGCAGAACGCGGTCGAACGGCGCGACGATGGCGGCCGCACGGTCATCGTCACGGCGGAGGGTGCGCTGGATTGGAACGAAGGGATGACCACGGCCATCGCCTTTCCCACGGGCATCGTGGCCCGCCCTACGCTTCTGGATCGCATGCTCTTCGCGCTCCGGGACCGTCCGGCGGATGTGACCGCCCTGCTCGGCACCCTGATGCTGGGGGCCGCGCTGTGGCTGATCTGGCGGTGGAAGGGCAAGGACGCGCCCCTCGGCCATATCCGCGAGCGCAGCACCCCGCCCGAGGGGGTTTCGCCCGCCCTCGCCCAGTATATCCGCGCCGATGGCATCACCGGCAATGCGGCGATGGTCGCGGCGGCGGTCGATCTGGGCGTGAAGGGCTTCGCCACCATCGCGCAGCACGACACCGCATGGTCGATCGCGCGGACCGGAAAGGCCGATGACGGCACCCTGCCCGTGGGTGAGGCTGCGATCCTGACGCATCTGGACGGGCTGAAGCGCCCGCTCATGATCTCGCCCACCAACGGCAAAGCGGTGCGCGCCCTGCTGGAGGAGTTCAGGACCGCGATGCGAAAGGAACATGGCGCGCGGTTCCACATCCCAAACGTGGGCTGGACATTGCTGGGGGCTGCCGGGTCCTATGGCCTCGCCTTTGCGATCATCGGGCAGGCATTTGCGGGGCAGCCATGGCTTATCTTCTTCCTGCCGATGCTGCCGCTGGGCGTTCTGCTCTTCGAGCGTTCGCCGCGGGCGCTTGCGGTGACGACGGGGATCGCGCTGAGCATTTCCTGCCTCATGTGGCTGATCTTCGGCCTTCGGGCACATGCCCTCGACCCGATACCGGCGGCGGGGCTGATCGCCCTGCCCGTGATGTTCGGCATCTTTGCCGCACGGATCGGCCTGACGACTTCTGCCGGGCGCACCCTGAAGAAGGAGATCGAGGGCTTTCGCCGCCATCTGTCGGCAGCCCAGAGCAAGGGCCGCTCCCGCGACGGCGCGCGCCAGCGGTTCGAGGCGTTCCTGCCCTATGCCATCGCCCTTGGCGTGGAGGAGGAGTTCGCAAAGGATTACGAACTCGCCCTGAGCCGCGCAACGACGAAGGCCAGCAGCCCGACCCGGATCTGGATGCCCGCTTGGTTCCAAGGCAATCCGGTCGACGGATCGCTCGGGTCGATATCGGCGGCGTGCCAAGCGATGACGACGGGCGTCAATACCTGCACCAGTTCCAGTTCGGGATTGTCGGGGGGCTCCGGCGGTGGGTTTTCCGGTGGCGGCGGGGGTGGCGGCGGTGGGGGCGGCTGGTAGTCCCAGATGCCTTGCCGGCATGCGCATCAACGGATCGGATATGAGAGCATCAGCGGACCGGCGTGGTTCCTCCGCCATTCCAGCCCAGAGGAAAGGGTGGCGTATTTCCGCGAAGAATGCACCACCAGCGACTCATCGCTGCCCTCGGACGGGGTGGCGTCCTGCGCGTTTCAGCGCATTGAGGATCAAGCCCATGCGGTTTGCGTTCATTACTATCTGCCACCCCGCACCCCCAAAGACGCGGCCGAGGAGGCCGAGCGGTATCGGCGGTTCGAAAGCTGTAAGCGGGATATCCTTGCGCAGCATGGGCTGTGAGGGACGCTCAGCTCCGTAGCGTCGAACTCAAAGTCGAGCCGCGCGGCACCAGCGTCGGCAGAGGGCCGTCGATGCGCAGGGGGGCGGCGGTTCCGGCAACGAGTTGGACCAGCCTGTCGACCGCCAATGCGGCGATCCGATCGAGGTGCAGATTGCTGGCCGTGATCGCGGGACGCTCCTCCCGCGCCCGCAATCCGTCATAGCGCGTGGCGACCTTCACATCATCGGGCACGGCCCGACCCGCATCGCGCAAGGCCCGCATGACGCCGGTCGCGAATGCATCGACGGGGACGAAGACACCGTCCAAAGCGGGCAAATCCTTCAACAGGCCGAGCATTGCCTGATGCGCGGCATCTTCGCCCAAGGCCTCCGGAATGCGGATCACATGGGCCTCCAACCCCTCGGCCTGCAGCAGGCCTCGATACGCCGCCTCCGCCTCGGCATAGGAGCGGCGTGCGGATGCGCCGATCATCAGCGGCACGCAGCGTGCGCCCTGCTCCAACAGATGCCCTACCAGCATGTTCGCGGTCGCCCGATAGTGCATGTCGATCCAAGCCAGCCCATCCCGCGGCGGATCGCCGATGATGACGACCGGCACGCCCCGCCGCAGCAACAGTTCCAGAAAGGGATCGTCCTCGGACGGTTCGATCAGGATGGCACCATCCATCGCGACGTTCCGAAGGGCGGCAGCGGGATCGGCCACCGGCGGGACCAGAACCAAGGTGGCATTATGCTCCAGCGCCGACACGGCGGCAGAGGCCGCAACCTCCATCAGGAACCCGAGCCGCGAAGACCCCGCCGAAACGGCCGGCGACATCGAGGTCATGACGGCAATGGTGTTCGATACGCCCGTTCGGAAACGGCGCGCGGCAAGGTTCGGAACGTATCCCAGTTGCGCGACGGCAGCCTCCACCCGGCGCCGCGTCTCGGCATCGACGTTCCGGGCACCGGACAACGTGTTGGATACGGTGCCGGGCGATACGCCCGCCAAACGCGCCACATCTTTCACCGTTGCTCGCATCGCGTTCTCATTCCGCCCTAAACGTCATCAACATGCCCAGCAGATGATCCATCGACCGGCAATCGGCATCATGCGGCGTTAAAACGATTTACTCAACGCCAATTCTCTCTCACACCTCATTAAATCGTTTTACACAGGGTTCGAGATGTCCATTGTCGACCAAACCACCATCCGCCGCCGACTGACTGGCCTGACTGCCATGGACCGTTCCATGACGGCGGGCGGTTTCACGCTCTATGCACCGCAGACCGCCGAGGGGCGCGTCATGCTGGTGGATATCGACGGTCAGCCCGCGCATCAGTGGCAGATGCCCGTGCGTCCCGGTCGCGATGCGGTGCTGCTTGCGAATGGCAACCTCGGCTATAACGGCAGTCACGCCACCTCGGCCGCGCTCTATCCCGCATGGGATCTTTGGCATGGTGGCGACTTCTACGAAGCCACCCCCGAGGGGGAGATCGTGTGGCGGCACGAGGACATCTTCCAACATCACGATGCCCAATGGCTGGCAAACGGAAACCTGCTCTACACCGTCGCCGCACCCTTGCCCGCGGACAAGGCCGCGCGCGTCACGGGGGGCGATCCGCGCAAAGACGGGGCCGATGGCGTCATTCAGTCGGACATCATCCGGGAAGTCGATCGTAGCGGAAACACCGTGTGGGAATGGCGTATCTGGGACCATCTCGACCCTGCCGATTTTCCGATCCACCCCAATTTCGATCGCCGCCACTGGCCGATGGTCAACGGCCTGTCCGTGACCAAGGACGGTCTGGTCTTGATGAGCTTGCGGACCACCTCCGGCGTCATCGCGGTGGATCGGGCCACGGGCAAGGTCGTCTGGCATGTCGGCCACGATGTCGTGGCCCAGCAGCATACCCCGGTCGAAACCGAAACCGGCAGCATCCTCGTATTCGACAACGGCAATCTGAGGACCGGCTCCACATCGCCGTTCAGCCGCGCGCTGGAGTTCGACCCCACCGGAAAGGTGGTCTGGTCCTATACGGACACTTTGCCGATGTCGTTCTTCTCGCCCTACATGGGCGGGTGCCAGCGGCTGTGGAACGGCAATACCTTCATCTGCGAAAGTGCGTTCGGTCGCCTGTTCGAAGTGACCCCGGCGGGCGAAGTCGTGTGGGAGTTCGTGATCCCCGAATTCGGCGAATATCCCCAACCGCTTGGCACGTTCATCGGCGGATCGCACAACAGCTGCTTCCGCGCCCATCGCTATCGCACCATTCCCTGGCTGTAAGGAGAGGCCCATGTCCGACGCCCGCGATACCGACCGCGCCGCCCGTGGCGCCTCCGGCTTGGCCGCAGGGCTGACGGGGGCGGCGCATCTGGCCCGGCCGCTGATCTCCTTCGCCTTCGTGCTGGCGATCTGGACCGCCGTCACCGAAGCGGGGCTGGTGCCCGAACAGATCTTCCCCTCGCCGCTTTCGGTCTGGCAGGCGGGGGCCGAAATGGCGGCCAACGGGACATTGGCCCGCGATCTGGCCGTCTCGCTGCGCCGTGCGGCCACGGGCTTCGTGATCGGCACGGGCCTTGGGATCACGCTTGGTCTGTTGACGGGGCGCGTGGCGCTGATCCGTACGCTCCTGAACCCGTTCCTGACCCTGCTGCGCCCCATTCCCGCCATCGCGCTGGTGCCGGTAGCGATCGTCTGGTTCGGAATTGGCGAGGGGTCGAAATACTTCGTCATCTCCTACACCGTCTTTCTGACCGTCTGGTTCAACACGCATCACGGGATGCAATACATCCCCGAGATCTATTTGCGCGCCTCCCGGTCGCTCGGGGCATCGCGGCTGCGGGAATTCGTGCAGGTGGTGATCCCAGCCGCCGCCCCGCATATCGTTGCAGGCATCCGTCTGGGCGTAGCACTTGCGTTCCTATCGCTGGTCGCCGCGGAACTGTCGGGGGCATCCTCCGGCCTCGGCTACCGCTTGCAGGAGGCGCGGCAATATATCCGCACCGATCGCATGTTCGCATTGCTGATCATCCTCGGCGCCCTTGGTGCCGTGGTCGATTTAGCCGTGCACTGGGTCGGCACGAAACTCGTCCACTGGCAGCAGGGGTAATCCGATGACGACAGGACATGTACGCGTCGACAACGTCTGCATCGCATTCGACGGCAAGACGGCGCTGGAACCCAGCACGTTGCACCTGAATCCGGGCAGTTTCACCGCGCTGATCGGGCCATCCGGTTGTGGCAAATCCACGCTGATGAATGCCATAGCGGGGTTCGTGACGCCCGCTTCGGGCGCAATCACCTTGGACGGCCGCGAGATCACGGGTCCGGGCAAGGATGTGGGCGTCATCTTTCAGCAATATGCGCTCTTTCCGTGGTTCACGGCCCTTGGGAACGTGAAGTTCGCGCTGAAACGGCTTGGCCTGCCAAAGGCCGACCTCGAAGCAAGAGCCATGGCCGCGCTGGAGGAGGTCGGCCTCGGCCCGCACGCGCACAAATACCCGCAGCAGCTTTCGGGCGGCATGAAACAGCGCGTCGCCATCGCCCGCACCTTTGCCTTCGGGCCGAAGGTGCTGATGATGGACGAACCGTTCGGAGCCCTGGATGCGCAGACCCGCATCACCATGCACGACTTGCTGCTAAACATTTGGCAGAAACATCGCGCCACCGTCCTGTTCGTCACCCATGATGTGGACGAGGCGCTTTTGCTGGCCGACCGCATCTGCGTGATGAGCCATGCCCCCGGCCGCATCATCCGAGATTACGATCTGTCGCTGCCGCGCCCGCGATCCTTGCGTTCGCAGGCCGGCACCCTCCTGCCCATCCGCGAAGAGATCATCGATCTTCTCCATCCCTCCGCTTTGAAAGGAACACCATGAAATACGCAGCTTTCGCCCTTGCCCTGCTGCCAACGGCGGCCCTTGCCGATCCGATCACCTTCGCATGGTCGCCCAACGTGCAGACGCCGCAAGTCGATATGGCATTGGCAAACGACTACTTCACCGAGGCCGGTCTGGACGTGCAACTCGTGCCCTTCGCCTCGGGTCGCGAGGCGTTCGAGGCGCTGCTCGGCGGCCAAGTGGACATTGCCTTCATGGCCGAATTCCCGGCCGCGACCGGTGCGCTGACCGGACAGGACTTCGCCATCGTCGCAGACCTTTCGCGTTATACTGGAAGCCGGATCATCGGGAACGCCCCCATCGCCTCGGCGGCCGATCTGGCGGGCAAGCGCATCGGAACCACGCTGGGCACCAACGTCGATTATTTCCTGTCCACCGTGCTGAAGGATGCGGGCATTCAGGCCGAGGTGATCAATGCCGCCCCCGGCGATCTGGTACCAGCGCTGGTGCGCGGCGACGTGGACGCGATCGTACCCTTCCCGACCTTCTACGCAGGTGCAGCCGATGCACTTGGCGATCACTATTCCGAGCTGCGCCCGGGCGGTTATGCTCCCCATTATGTACTGTCCGCCACGCCCGAAATGACCGATGCGCGGGCCGAGGAGTTGACGGCATTCCTCGGCGCCCTCGTGAAAGCGGATGCCGATGTGGCAGCGGACCCTGCTAAAGCCGCAGCGATCGTTTCCGATAATCTCGAGGGCAACGTAACTGCCCAGTCGCTCCAAGCCATGTGGACGGATATGGAGTTCGGCACGATCCTCGCGCCCGACCTGCTCGACCTCTTGGTCGACGAAGGAACATGGATCGCGGCACAAGGCGTCGTAAAGGCCGACGCCCCTACCGCTAGCACCATCGCACCCTACCTTATCGAAGCCCCCCTCGCCGCGGTGGCGCCCACAGCGGTGACGCTGGATTGACATGGCGCGGGGCTTTTCGAGGTCGGTGAATATGAACGCATGCCGAGCCGATAAGCCCCGTAGCACTCAAATCAGCTGACCTGCCCCCCGGAACGTCTCTCGGTTTAATGTAGAGTTTGCTTTGCCACGAAGGAGCAGACGACCTGAGGAAAAGCCGTCTCACTGAGGTGCAGATCATCGGAATGATCGAGGACCGGGAAGCTGGAATGGCGACGGCGGAAGTCTGTCGCCGGCATGGGATCAACCCGGCAACGTTCTACAAGCTCAAGGCCAGGTATGGCGGCATGGACGTGTCCGATGCCCAGAGGCTGAGGGCGCTGGAGGACGAAAACGGCAAGCTAAAACGGCGTCTTGCAGATACCATGCTGGACAACATCGTACTGAAGGATATCTTGGGAAAGCCCTGACGAGAGCGCGGTGGGACGCGGTGCTGAAAGCGGTGCGAGGCCATGACATCTCGCAACGCTGGGCCTGCGTCTTCCTCGGTGTCGATCCGAAGACGGTGCGGCGCGAGCGGCCGCCCGATAACCCGGAGATCCGCAAGGCCATGCAGGAGATCGCGGTGCTTCGCCGCCGGTTCGGCTATCGGCGGATCGGTTTGATGCTGAAGCGCAAGGGCATGCTGATGAACTCGAAGAAGCTGTATCGGCTCTGTCGCGAGGAAGGATTGTCGGTCCGGCGGCGACGCGGCCGTAAACGGAGCCGTGGAACACGCACACCAATGCCCTTGGCCCCGATGCCAAACTAGCACTGGTCCCTGGACTTCGTGGCCGACACGTTCGGGGCGTCGCGCAAGCTCCGTATCCTGGCGCTGATCGACGATTGCTGCCGCGAGAACCTGTGCCTGATCGCCGACACCAGCATCTCGGGCGGCAAGGGTTCCGCGCGAGCTGTACGCGCTGGTCAGGATCTATTGCAGGCCTACCTGCATCGTCAGCGACAACGGCACGCTGCACCTCGAGGGCATTCCAGCCCCGCGCAGCAACCACGGCCTCGGCGCCTGAGGTGCCTCGACCATTCTTGGCAATCCCAAGCGCGGCACAGGGATCCTGAACTACGAACTCTATGTCGGGCGCCAGATCTGGAACCGGCTTAAGTATCGCAAGGATCCGGAGACCTGGAGAAATGTCTTGCACCTGAACCCCAACGAGGACTGGGTGATCTCCGAGATGCCGCATCTGCGGATCATCGAGGAGGAATTGTGGAAGGAGGTGCGGGCGCGGCAGGGGGCGAAGACCTCGCCCTCGGTGCTACCCATCTGGGAGCAGCGGCGGCCGAAGTTTTTGCTTTCGGGCCTGACGGTCTGCGGGTGCTGCGGGGGTGGTTTTTCCACCATCGCCAAGGATCGCTTCGGCTGCAGCAATTCGCGCAACAAGGGCACGTCTGTCTGCAGCAACCGCACCGGCATCTCCCGGCCGGACCTGGAGGGCCGGATCCTGACCGCCCTGTCGGACCAGCTGATGGATCCGGACCTGGTGAAGGCGTTCGCCGAACAATACATCGCCGAGCGCAATCGTCTGGCGGCACGCCACACCGACGACCGCGCCGTGAAGGAGAAGGAGCTGGCGAAGGTCATCAAGGATCAGGATGCGCTGGTGAACGCCCTGCTCTCCGGTCTTCCGCCCGAGCGGATCAAGGCGAAGATGGAGCAGCCGGAACTTCGGCGGAAGCAACTGGAGCGGGACGTCGCCGCGGCCCCTGCCCGGGCCGCCACCGTGCGGATTCATCCGAAGATGGCCGACACTTATCATGACCGCATCTGCGGACTGATCGCCGGCCTGACGGATCCTGATCGGGAGAGCGAGGCGCGGGAGGCGATCCGGGGCCTGATCGAAAAGATCGTGGCAATGCCGGTGCCGACGTCGGAGAAACGCAGCCGGCTTGAGCTGACGCTTCACGGCGATCTGGCGGGTATTCTGGCTCTGAGCCTTGGTGTGGAGCTGATGTCTGGACATCAAAAAACCTCCTGCGAACAGGAGTTTTTGAAAGTGTAGGATTTCTGGTTGCGGGAGCAGGATTTGAACCTGCGACCTTCAGGTTATGAGCCTGACGAGCTACCGGGCTGCTCCATCCCGCGGAGGTTGGCTGTCTGGATTGACGGCCTGTGGTATTGTTTTGTTTTGTGTGTTCGGAGAGGCTTGGGTTCTTGTCAGGTTTGGCGGTGACCTACTCTCCCACGTCTTAAGACGCAGTACCATTGGCGCGACGGCACTTAACGGCCGAGTTCGGGATGGGATCGGGTGTTTTGCTCGTGCTATGACCACCAAACCGGAGAAGAACCCGTCTCCGCTGTTTTGGCAGCGGAGTGGGTATAACAACATCAGGGACATGGTTTTCATGTCGCGTGTTCAAGTCGGTGTTTGCTTTTGATCCTGCTGTTTCTGGATCAAATCAAGCCTATCGGGCAATTAGTACCGGTCAACTGAACGCATTGCTGCGCTTACATCTCCGGCCTATCGACGTGGTGGTCTTCCACGGCCCTCAAGGGAGACCTTGTTTTGAAGGGGGCTTCCCGCTTAGATGCCTTCAGCGGTTATCCTGTCCGATCATAGCTACCCAGCACTGCCATTGGCATGACAACTGGTCCACCAGTGGATCGTTCACCCCGGTCCTCTCGTACTAGGGGCAACTCTTCTCAAGTCTCCTACACCCACGGCAGATAGGGACCGAACTGTCTCACGACGTTCTAAACCCAGCTCACGTACCTCTTTAAATGGCGAACAGCCATACCCTTGGGACCTGCTCCAGCCCCAGGATGAGATGAGCCGACATCGAGGTGCCAAACGATGCCGTCGATATGGACTCTTGGGCATCATCAGCCTGTTATCCCCAGAGTACCTTTTATCCGTTGAGCGATGGCCCTCCCACTTGGGACCACCGGATCACTATGGCCGACTTTCGTCTCTGCTCGACTTGTCAGTCTTGCAGTCAGGCTGGCTTCTGCCATTGCACTCAACGACCGATTTCCGACCGGTCTGAGCCAACCTTCGCGCGCCTCCGTTACAATTTGGGAGGCGACCGCCCCAGTCAAACTACCCACCACGCAGGGTCCCGGATCCGGATAACGGACCGCGGTTAGACATCAAGAGTGCGAAGGGTGGTATCTCAAGGATGGCTCCACCAGAACTGGCGTCCTGGTTTCGATGCCTACCACCTATCCTGCACATCACAATCCTGATGCCAGTGCGAAGCTATAGTAAAGGTTCATGGGGTCTTTCCGTCTAACCGCGGGAAGTGTGCATCTTGACACACAGTTCAATTTCGCTGAGTCCACATCAGAGACAGCGGGGAGATCGTTACGCCATTCGTGCAGGTCGGAACTTACCCGACAAGGAATTTCGCTACCTTAGGACCGTTATAGTTACGGCCGCCGTTTACTGGGGCTTCAATTCGGAGCTTGCACCCCTCCTTTTAACCTTCCAGCACCGGGCAGGCGTCAGACCCTATACGTCGTCTTGCGACTTCGCAGAGCCCTATGTTTTAAGTAAACAGTCGCCACCCCCTGGTTTGTGCCCCCCACACGTGCTTGCGCATATGTGGGGCCTCCTTCTCGCGAACTTACGGAGGTATTTTGCCGAGTTCCTTTGATGTGGTTCTCTCAAGCGCCTTGGTATTCTCTACCAGTCCACCTGTGTCGGTTTCGGGTACGGTCTAAAAGAGAGGCTATTTCCAGGGACCGCTCAGCAGCCCAGTCAATCCGATAAGACTGAACTACACCTGCGATCCGTCACCATCTCACGGCCCAGGAATATTAACCTGGTTCCCATCGACTACGCCTTTCGGCCTCGCCTTAGGGGCCGGCTTACCCTGCTCAGATTAGCTTTAAGCAGGAACCCTTGGACTTTCGGCGACAGGGTCTCTCACCCTGTTTGTCGCTACTCATGTCAACATTCTCGCTTCTGATCTCTCCACCGGATGCCTTACAGCCCGGCTTCACAGAAAGAACATTGTCTGCGCTACCCGAAGGCAGAACAGACAGCGTTCTATATCACAGAACGCTCCGCTACCACGCACATCGCTGTGCATCCTGAGCTTCGGCTCGTGGCTTGAGCCCCGTTACATCTTCGCCGCAGGACAGCTTATCTAGACCAGTGAGCTGTTACGCTATCTTTAAAGGATGGCTGCTTCTAAGCCAACCTCCTGGTTGTTTTGGCCGTCCCACATGCTTTCCCACTTAGCCACGAATTAGGGGCCTTAGCTGCAGGTCAGGGTTGTTTCCCTCTTCACGACGGACGTTAGCACCCGCCGTGTGTCTCCCGGATAGTACTCTGCGGTATTCGGAGTTTGCTTAGACTCAGTAAGGCTGTGGGCCCCCATCATCCATGCAGTGCTCTACCCCCGCAGGTATTCGTCCGAGGCGCTACCTAAATAGCTTTCGCGGAGAACCAGCTATCTCCAGGTTTGATTGGCCTTTCACCCCTAGCCACAAGTCATCCAGACCCTTTTCAACGGGTGTTGGTTCGGACCTCCAGTACGTGTTACCGTACCTTCATCCTGCTCATGGCTAGATCACCTGGTTTCGGGTCTGATCCAACGAACTCATGCGCCCTTTTAAGACTCGCTTTCGCTGCGCCTACACCTAGCGGCTTAAGCTTGCTCGTTAGACCAAGTCGTTGACCCATTATACAAAAGGTACGCCGTCAGGGCTTATGCCCCTCCGACTGCTTGTAGGCGTCCGGTTTCAGGTACTGTTTCACTCCCCTCGTCGGGGTGCTTTTCACCTTTCCCTCACGGTACTGGTTCGCTATCGGTCAGTAAGGAGTACTTAGCCTTCGGGG